>JAUIJH010000103.1 GCA_030431335.1 Alphaproteobacteria bacterium | reverse complement strand
TGCGGATGAGGTAGCCGCTCTCGGACGACCAGCGATCCTCATAGGCGAGGTAGTCGTCGAGAAGCGCGGACATCAGCGGCTTGCCGGCTTCGCTCTGCGCCGCGGCGGTCTTCTTCATCCACCGCACGCCGGCCGCGTTCAGCTCGGCGACGAACTCGGGGCTGATCTCGATGATCTCGGCCTTGCTGCCGCGCAGCGTCTCCATCGCCTTGATGTCCTGGTCGTAGAAGTGGACCAGCGACTGCAGCGACGTCAGCTCGGCCGCCGCCTCGATCTTGGCCTTGAGGTCATCGGCGAGCGCGTCCCACGTCTCCTGCTTCAGCACCACTTCCCACACGAAGGTCGGCTGGTGGACGCCCGGCGTGATGATGTAGGGCGCGGCCTCGTGGAAACCTTCCGGCAGGTTGGCCGAGGGCGGCGCCCACTCGATGGCGTCGACGCCCTTGCGCTCCAGGAGCGTATAGATCTCGCCCGGCGGCACCACGGTCGGCACCGCGCCGAACTCGTCGCGCACCACTTCGGCCCAGGCGCCGGCGGTGCGGTATTTGAGGCCCTTGAGGTCCTCGGCCGAGCGGATCGGCACGTTGGAGTGGGCCAGGATTTCGGACGAGCCGAGGCCGACGACCAGCGTCTTGAAGCCTTCGGCCGCGCGCATCTCCTCGAGCTTCTCGCGGCCGCCGCCTTCCATCAGCCAGGTGGTGTGCGCCTCGGGGCCCATGCCGCCCGGAAAGCCGCAGAACACGGCGTTGGCCGGATCCTCGTTGACGCGGAAGCAGGGGGTGGAGTGGCCCGCCTCGACGATGCCGTCGCGCACGCCCTGGTAGACCTGCAGCGCGGGGACGAGCACGCCGGCGCCGAACGGCTCGATCTCGACGCGGCCGTCGGTCAGCACGTCGACGTTGTTGGCGAAGCGCTCGAGGAAGTTGATGTAGAAGGGCGAGCCTTCGGGCACCGAGGTCGGCACGCGCCATGTCACCTCTTGAGCGCAGGCGCCAGCCGCTGCAAGGGAGAGCGCGCCGGCTAAAGCCAGACGCCCGAATGAACTCGTCATGCTTCACTCCTTTGATGGATGCCCCGTGGCCGTCGCGGCCGCGGTCGATATCGGCACGGTACACAGAAGAGAAATATCATGTCGACAAAAATAATACAGAAGCGCGGACCACATCGAGCAGCGGGCCGTCGAGGCTCCGCACAAGCACGAGCCATGCCGTCTTGCGCGCCGCGCCTGCCTTGCGCAATCTAGCATACAAAATGTATGCAAGATCATTCCGTTAGCCTGAAGGAACGTCCGATTGCTTAGCTCCCCCATGTCCGTCGACGCACTCGCGAGCCTCGTGGAAGCGATTTTTCTGCGGGCCGGGGTCGACGCGGTCCAGGCCGCTCCGATCGCCCGTGTCGTGGTGGCGGGAGAGCGCGACGCGTGCAAATCGCACGGCATCTACCGCGTCGCCGGGTGCCTCGCGACGGTGAAGGCCGGCAAGGTGGCGCCGGCGGCCGTGCCGGAGTTGAAGGACGAGGGCGGCGGCATCATCCGTGTGGAGGCCAAGGGCGGCTTTTCCAACGCGGCGTTCGAGATGGGCGTGCCGGCGCTGGTGGAGCGCGCCCGCGAACTCGGCCTCGCGGCGCTGGTGATCAACGATTGCGTCCACTTCGCGGCGCTGTGGCCGGAGATCGAAGCGCTGACGGCGCACGGCCTTGCGGCGCTGGCGATGTGCCCGAGCTATTCCACCGTGGCGCCGGCCGGCGGGTCCGAGCCGTTGTTCGGCACCAACCCGTTCGCCTTCGGCTGGCCGCGGCCGGACGGCGATCCGTACGTGTTCGACTTCGCCACCAGCGTCATCGCGCGCGGCGACATCGAGATCTACCGCCGCGAGGGCCGGCCGATGCCCGAGGGCTGGGCCATCGATGCCGAGGGCGCGCCTACCACGGACCCGCACGCGGCGCTATCGGGCGCGCTCCTGCCCTTCGGCGGCCACAAGGGCTCGGCCATCGCCACCATGATCGAGCTGCTGGCCGGCCCGATGATCGGCGACCTCACGAGCCCCGAGGCGCTCGATTTGCTGGGCGGCACCACCCGCTTCGCGCCAAAGCACGGCGAGCTGATCCTCGCCTTCGACCCGGCCCGTTTCGCGGCCGGGCGTGGCACCGACCCGTTCGCCCGCGCGGAGGGGCTGTTCGAGGCGATCCTCGGTCAGAGCGCGCGGCTCCCCTCGCAGCGGCGCTATGCGGCCCGCGCCGAGGCGCTGGCCAACGGCGTCCCGCTCAGCGAGGCGGAACTCGCCGAGCTGGAGCGGCTCTACGAGCACGGCCTGGCGGCGGTCGAATAGGCCGGCCGACCTATCTCAGAAGCGCGAGACCAGCATCCCGGCATCGGCGGCGATGACCTGGCCGGTGGTGTAGGGCAGGCGACCCGATGCGAGCGTCGTGATGATCTCGCCCACCTCGCTCGGCTGGCCGACGCGCGGAAACAGCGTGAGGCCCGCCCGGGCTCGCTCGGCATACTGCGCGATGACCGGCGCGGTCATGTCGGTCTCGATGAGGCCGGGCCGCACGTCGTAGACGGCAATGTCGTGGGGGCCGAGCCGCACCGCCCAGGTTTTGGACACCATGGCCGCCGCCGCCTTGGAGGCACAATATTCGGCGCGCGGCACCGCCACCGCCTCGGCGTTGGCCGAGGTGACGTTGACGATGGCATGGAACAGCGCCGCGTCGCGCTCGCGGCCGAGCAGCAGCCGCGCGAACGCCTGGGTAAGGAAGAACACCGCGCGGGCGTTGACCGCGAGGCAGCGGTCCCAGCTTTCCGGCGACACGTCCAGCGGGTCGCCGCGTTGCATCACGCCGACGCCGGCGTTGTTGACCAGCGTGGTGAGCGGCCCCAGCGTGCGCTCCACCGCGCCCAGCGCATCGGCGTGGGCGGCGAGGTCCGACACGTCGAACGGCACGGCCATCGCCCTGGCCCCCTCCGCTTCGACCGCCGCGACGGCGCGTTGCAGCTCCTCGTCGTCCACCGGCCCGTTGAGCGCGACCGCGAAGCCGGCGCGCGCGAGGGCCTTCGCGGTCCCGAGCCCGATGCCGCGGCTCGACCCGGTGACGAGGGCGACCTGTCCGCCGCTCACGTGCGGGCTCCGTTCTTCATCAATTCGCGGGCGATGATCATGCGCTGTATCTGGTTGGTGCCTTCGTAGATCTGGGTGATCTTGGCGTCGCGGTAGAGCCGTTCCACCTCGAAGCCGCGAATATAGCCCGACCCGCCGAACACCTGCACGGCGTCGGCCGTCCGGGCCACGGCCATGTCGCCGGCGAAACACTTGGCCATCGAGCAAGCCATGGTCGCCGGCTCGCCGTGGTCGATCTTGAGCGCCGCGGAGTGGACCAGCAGGCGCGCCGCCTCGATGTCCTTCGCCATGTCGGCGAGGAGCCATTGCACGCCCTGGAACTCGGCGATCTCCTTGCCGAACTGCTTGCGCTGGCCGGCATAGTCCACCGCCGCCTCCAACCCCGCCTGGCCGATCCCCACCGCCAGCGCCGCGATGCCGACGCGGCCCTTGTCGAGGACGCTCATCATCATGTGGAAGCCGCGCCCCAGTTCGCCGAGCAGCGCGTCGCCCGGCAGCGCCACGTCGGTGAACGACAGGGCGCCCACCTGGCTCGCGCACTGGCCCATCTTGTGTTCCTTGGGCCCGCGCTCAACGCCCGGCGCGTGGAGGTCGACCATGAAGATCGACATGCCCCGGTGGCCGGCGGCCTTGTCCGTGCGCGCCAGCACGAAGCCGACGTCCGCCACCGGCGCGTTGTGGATCCAGATCTTGCCGCCGTTGAGGCGCCACCCGTCGCCGTCGCGCACCGCCTCCGAGCGGATGGCCGACACGTCCGTGCCCGCTTCGGCTTCGGTGATGCAGTAGGCGACCTTGGTCTTTGCCGTCAGCACGTCGGGCAGATAGTGCGCGCGCTGCGCGTCGGTCCCGTGGCGGACGAGCAGCGTCGAGATCAGCTCGATCAGGCCGCACTGGTCGGCCACCGACGCGTAGCCGCGCGACAGCTCCTCCATCACCAGCGCGTAGGTGAGCGTGTCGAAGCCCGGCCCGCCCATCGCCTCCGGCACGCCGATGCCGAACAGCCCCAGCGCGCCCATCTCCTCGTAAAGCTCGGCGGGAAAGCGCTCCTCGCGGTCGAGCGCGCCGGCGATCGGGCGGATGCGATCGTCCGCGAACGCCCGCGCCATGTCGCGCACCTGGATGTGAGTTTCGGTAAGGAACATCGCCGGCCCTTAGGTAACTGCCTGGTTACTTTTATCGGCAGTTGCGGCCGCCGGTCAAGGCGCTTGCCTGCCGGTGACGTGGAGTGCACTATTCAGTTACTTAGGGAGAGCAACACCATGAACCCGGCCACAGCAGTGAAGTTCGGGCGCGTCGATCTCGAGGTCACGGCCTTTGGTTTCGGCACCGCGCCCGTCGGCAATATCTTTCGCGAAATCGACGATGAAACGTCGCGCGCCATGTTCGAGCGCGCCTGGCAGGCGGGCGTGCGCTACTTCGATACCGCGCCGATGTACGGGCATGGCCTGTCGGAATTGCGCACCGGCGAGGCGCTGCGCTGGAAGCGGCGCGACGACTACGTGCTGTCCTCCAAGGTGGGGCGCCTGCTCACCCCTGCGCGCCGCGAGACGATCGACTTCGCGCCGTGGGTCAACGCGGGCGCGTTCACGGCCCGCTTCGACTACTCCTACGACGGCGTGATGCGCTCCTTCGAGGACAGCCTGCAGCGGCTCGCGCTGGAGCGGATCGACATCTGCTTCATCCACGACATCGACCGCTTCACCCGCGGTGCCGACCAGCCCAAGGTGTTCGAGGAGGCGATGGACGGCGCCTGGCGCGCCCTGTTGCAGCTGCGCGACGAGAGGGTGGTGAAGGCGATCGGCGTCGGGGTGAACGAGTGGGAGGTGTGCCACGCGGCGCTCCAGGCGCACGACTTCGACTGCTTCCTGCTGGCCGGCCGCTATACGCTCCTCGAGCAGGAGGCGCTCGACGCCTTCCTGCCGCTGTGCGAGGCGCGCGGCGCGGCCGTGGTGGTGGGCGGCGGCTTCAACTCCGGCATCCTCGCCACCGGCGCGGTGGAGGGGGCGAAGTACAACTATTCGCCCGCCCCGGCCGATGTGATGGCCAAGGTGGCAAAAATCGAGGCGGTGTGCGCGGAGCACGGCGTGCCGCTGCCGGCGGCGGCACTCCAGTTTGTGGTCGCCCATCCGGCGGTGCCGACCTTCATGGCCGGGACGCGCACGGTGGCGCAGCTCGAGCAGAACCTCGCCTGGTTCGACCACCCGATCCCGGCCGCGTTCTGGGCCGACCTCAAGTACAAGGGCCTGCTGCGCGAAGATGCGCCGACCCCGGCATGAGCGAGCTTGCCCCCGGCCGGTACGGCTTCGACGACGTCGCGGTCGGCGACTATCTGCTGACGCCGTCGCGCACGGTGAGCGTCGCCGATATCGACGCCTTCGCCGCCGTCTCCGGAGACCGCTTCGAGATCCACATGGACGACGAGGCGGCCCGGCGCCACGGATTTCCCGCGCGCGTCGCGCACGGTCTCCTGGTGCTGGCGGTGGTGGACGGGTTGAAGAATGCCGCCCCGGCGCAGTTCAAGGCGATCGCGTCGCTGGAGTGGAATTTCACCTTCCGCAAGCCGGTCTTCGCGGGTGACGAGCTCGCCGCCCGCGTCGCGGTGGCCGAGAAGCGGGCCGTCTCCAACCCCGAGCGGGGCATCCTGGGGCTCACGTTCGACGTCTCGCGCAACGGCGACCCGCTCCAGAGCGGGCGCAATTTGTTGATGGTGTATCGCTGATGCGCCCCGCGCCGACAACGGACGCTGTCGGCGCGGGGAAATTGCCGGCGCTTGCCATGCGCGGAGGCGCTGCGGCGCGCGGGACGCTGCCGCGCGCTCCCCGGCCGTCAGGCGGCCTGGGCGACCTGCGGGTTCTCCGCGGACCATGCCGTGTACCAGTCGCGGAACAAGTGGAACTGGGTCTCGGCGTAGCGGCGCTGGCTGTCGGTGAGGCTGTCCGTCTCGTTGAAGTGGAGGCTGTATTCCGCGTCGCCCTGCAGCACCATCAGGTGCTTGTAGTAGAGGACGAGGTCGGGGCCTTCGTCGAACGAGGACAGGACCTGCAACGCGTCATCGAGCTCGCCCGCCCGGCGACGCGCTTCGGGATCGCCCGCCGCGGCGGCTTTTGAGAGGGCGACGAGGTGCAGCACCTCCTTGGGCAGCGCGTTGCCGATGCCGGTGATCGCGCCCACCGCGCCGCAATTGACGAAGCCGTGGACCACGTTGGTGTCGACGCCGACCATCAGCATCACGTCGTCGTCGCCGCTGGTGATGTTTTCGGCGGCATAGCGCAGGTCCGCCGCGCCGCCGAACTCCTTGAAGCCGACGAGGTTCGGATGCTCCGCGCGCAGCGCGAAGAAGAGATCGGCGCGGGTCGCGAAGCCGTAATAGGGGCTGTTGTAGATCACGGCCGGCAGGTCCGGCGCGGCCGACAGGATCGCCTTGAAGTGGGCGCGCTGGGCGGCGGCCGAGGACCCGCGCGACAGGACGCGCGGGATCACCATCAACCCCTTGGCGCCCACCTTCTGCGCGTGGGCGGCATGCGCGGCGGCCGACGCCGTGTTGACGGCCCCGGTGCCCACAACCACCGGCACGCCCGCTGCGGTGAGGCGGGCGACGCCCTCCATGCGTTGCGCATCGGTGAGGAGCGGCCAGTCACCCATCGAGCCGCAATAGACCACCGCACGCATGCCGGCCTCGACCAGCTCGGTGCCCTTGCGCACCAGCGCGTCGAAGTCGGGGGTGCGGTCCGAACGGCAGGGGGTCATCAGGGCGGGAATGCAGCCCGAAAATATGCTGGTCGTCATCCGGTTCTCCTCACAGCCAGTCGTCCGCGCACGTTGCGGAGCGCGCGCTCCGGCAGGCGGTTCGGCGCCGACAATAGCACTTGTATTTTTTGTGTCGACAAAAGTTGTAAGGAAAAGAGTCTCGTCGGGGTCAGTCCGGCGGGCGGGCGAGGGGGCGCCGGTTCACAGGGCGATGTGGTGGCGCTGGTCGCGCGAGATCATGGTGCGGATCTGGCCGACGATCTGGTCGGCGTGGGCGCGGGCGAGGGCGTCGGCCTCGGCGACGTCGCGCGCCTCGATGGCGGCGATCATGTCCTCGTGCTCCAGCACGTATTCGTGGGGCAGCCGGTCGTCGAAGGACGAGTAGTAGAGGCGCAGCAGCCGGCGGCCTTCGTCCAGCAGGCGCAGGCACAACGCCTCATAGTAGTGGTTGCGCCCGGCGGCGGCGATGGCGGCGTGGAACTCGCGGTTGGTGGCGATCATCGCCAGCGCGTCCTGGTCCTCCACGGCGCGGGCGAACTCCACCTGGCGGGCGCGGATGAGGGCAAGGTCGCCCGGCCTGTGGTCGGACGCGGCCAGGCGCGTGGTGACGCGGTACATCAGCGTGATGGCGTCGAAGAAGGTGTGCAGGTTGAGGAAGTCGATGGCGGTGACGACGGTGGCGCGGTTCGGCAGCGTCGTCACCAGCCCCTCGCCGGCGAGGCGGACCAGGGCCTCGCGGACCGGCGTGCGGGACATGCGGAAGCGCTCGGCGAGCTGGATCTCGTCGATGGGGCGGCCCTGCTCCAGCGTGAGATCGAGGATCTCCCGGCGCAGCTCGTTGTAGACGGATATGGCGCCCGATCCCCGCTTGCGCTCTGCGCCCTTGTCCGGCATCGCCATGTAATCCCCTCGCTCAAAGACGCCCGACTCTTAGTTGGCGCGGGGCAAATTCCCAACAAGACAGTTGCGCGCAACCGTCCGGCGCGGCTCGAAACGAGGCGGCATGTTATCTTACCGGCACGGTCTGGTAGTGTCGCGCGATGACGGGCGGAACGAACACGAAGAAGACCATGGCTGAGAAGAAGCCGCGCACGCGCAATGCGGACGCCACGAAGACGCGCATCCGGGAAGCGGCCAAGGCGGAGTTCGCGCTGCTCGGTCTCGGAGGGGCGCGCGTCGACGTGATCGCCGAGAAGTCCGGCGCCAACAAGCGCATGATCTACCACTATTTCGGCTCCAAGGAGGAGCTGTTCCAGGCCGTGGTGGAGCAGGCCTATCTCGACATTCGCGATGCGGAGCGCGCGCTCGAACTGGAGCATCTCGCGCCGCGCGAGGCGCTGGAGACGCTGGTGCGCTTCACCTGGAACTACTACCTGGAGAACCCGGAGTTTCTCACGCTCGTCAACTCGGAGAACCTGCACCGCGCGCGCCATCTCGAGGATTCCAAGCGCGTTCGCGAGACCGGGCGCGGCCTCGTCGACATGGTGCGCGGCATCCTGCAACGCGGGGTGGAGGAGGGGACCTTCCGGCCGGGGATCGACCCGGTGCAGCTCAACATCACCATTGCCGCAATCGGTTACTACTACCTCACCAATCGCTTCACCGGCGCGATCCTGTTCGACCGCGACTTCGTGGAAAGGCAGGCGCTCGACGACCGGCTCGCCTTCAACATCGAGACGGTGATGCGCCTCGTCGAGGCGTAGGCCTCAGCCGAAATCGGGGCGTCGCTTCTCGCGGAAGGCGGCGAGCCCTTCGGCGAGCTCGTCGGAGGCGGCGGCGACCGTGCCGGCCAGCGCCTCGATGACCCGCTCGCGCTCCTCGCCCTCGGCGGCGTTGATCAGCATCTTGGTCAGCTCGGTGGCGCGCGGGCCGCGGGCGAGGAGGCGCGCGGCGGCCTCGTCGGCGGCGGCAGGGGCCTCGCCGGTCGCCACCACGCGGTCGACGAGGCCGAGGGCGAGCGCCTCCTCGGCGGAAAACACCTCGCCGAACAGCGCCATGCGCCGCACCACCTGCGCGCCGAAGCGGCGGACCGCGCGCTGCGTGCCGGACCAGCCGGGGATGATGCCGAGCCCGGTCTCGGGCTGGCCGATCTTGATGTGGGCCTCCGCGATGCGCAGGTCGGCGCAGGCGGCCAGCTCCAGCCCGCCGCCGAGCGCGTGCCCGTCCAGCACCGCGATGACGGGTTGGCGCAGACGCGCCAGCGCATCGAAGGCGGCGTGGCCGTCGCGGATCCAGTGCCGCCCGAACGCCTCGGGCCCTTCGCCGGACCAGGCGGTGATGTCGCCGCCGGCGCAAAACGCCTTGCCGCGTCCCGACAGGATCACCACCCGCGCTTGGCTGCGCTCCACCTCGCGGCACCGCGCCGCGAGTTCGTCCACCATCGCGGCGTCCAACGCGTTCAGCTTGTCGGGGCGGTCTAGCGTAAGCCGCGCGACCGGCCCGTCGAGCGTGAGCGCGATGCGGCTCACAGGACTAGGCCGAACGGGGCGGGGTCGAACAGCGCGGCGTCCATCTCGCGCAGATCGTCGGCCACCTTGAGCGGCGTGTCGGCACGGGCGAGCACGTCGCGCTCAACGTCGAGGCCGGGCGCGATTTCGGTGACGACGAGGCCGCCCGCCGTGAGCCGCATCACGCAGCGCTCGGTGACGTAGGTCGCCTCCTGCCCCTGCATCACGGCGCGGCGGCCGGAGAAGGAGACCTGGTCCACCTCCGGCACGACCTTGGCGATCTTGCCCTCCTCGTGGATGGCGAGCCGCCCGTTCTCCACCGCCATTTTGGCACCGGCGGAGAAGGTGCCGGAGAACACGATCCGCTTGGCCCGCGCGGTGATGTCGACGAAGCCGCCGGCACCGGCTGTGCGATGCGGCGTCGCCGCGAGCCGCGAGACGTTGACCGAGCCGTCCGCGCCGATCTCGAGGAAGGAGAGCAGCGAGCAGTCGAACCCGCCAGCCTGGAAGTAGGTGAACTGGTGCGGCGAGGCGACGAACGCCTCCGCGTTGGCCGCGCAGCCGAACTTGAAGTCGAGCAGCGGAACGCCGCCCACCGCGCCCTGCTCGATGACCCACGTCACCGCCCCGTGCGCGCCCTCCTCCAGGAAGATGCGCGGCACGTTGGCCGAGACGCCGAAGCCGATGTTGACCGCCCAGCCGCGCTTCAACTCCTGCGCCACGCGTCGCGCGATCACCTTCTGCACGCCGAAGGGCATCGCCTCGAAGCTGGCGAGCGGGCGGATCAACTCGCCCGAGATCGCCGGGTCGTAGGGCGTCGCGGTGGTCTGCAGCGCGTCGGGCGCCTCGACGATCATGTCGACGAGGATGCCGGGCACGCGCACGTCATGCGGGCGCAGCGAGCCGTTGGCAGACACGCGCCGCACCTGCGCGATGACGATGCCGCCGTTGTTGTGCGCCGCCAGCGCCATCTCCATCGCGCCCAGCGTCGCGCCTTCGCTCTCGTAGGTGAGGTTGCCGCGCTCGTCGGCCGTGGTGGCGCGGATGATCGCGACGTCGGGGCGGATGGCGGGGAAGTAGAGCCACTCGTCGCCGTCGAAGGTCTCGCGCCGGACGATGGGTTCGGCCCGGGCGCTGGCGTTCATGGCGCCGCCCTCGCGGGCCGGGTCGACGAAGGTGTCCATGCCCACCTTGGTGAGGACGCCCGGCCGGTGGCCCGCTCCCTCTCGCAGCATGTCGAAGATGATGCCGGAGGGGAAATTCCAGGCCGCCACCTCCTCGCGCCCGATCATCTGCCAGATCTTGGGCGGTTCGGCCTTGGTGGGGCCGGAGGGGTAGGAACCGCCGATGATCCGCTTGAGGCAGCCCGGCTGGGCGATGTGGTCGACCCCCTTGGTGCCGAAGAAATCGCCGGCCGCGATGGGGTGGATCGCGGTGATGTCCCGCGGCGCGCCGCTTGCGGCAAAGCGCGCCCCGAGCGCGGCCAGCACCGCGTCCGGGCAGCACAGCCCGCTCGAGGAGTTCACGGCAACCACCGCGCCGTCCTTGATCTTCAGGGCCGCATCGGCCGCCGTCACGAGCTTGCTCATCCCACGCTTTTCTAATGTTCTTGTCGAGTAACCAGATGGTGCGTTATGCCCACTGCGCACGCCCAAGGCAAGGCGCGGGCGCGCACGGCCTCGCTAGCGGTTGCCGCGGATGATGTCGCTCGCTTTCTCGCCGATCATGATCGTGGCGGCGTTGGTGTTGGAGCCGATCAGGCTCGGCATGATCGAGCTGTCGCAGATGCGGATGCCCTCCAGCCCGTGGACGCGCAGCGCCGGGTCGACGACGGCCATCGCGTCCGTGCCCATCTTGCAGGTGCCCACCGGGTGGTAGGAGGTACGCCCGTAGGTGCGGGCGTAGGCTTCGTAGTCGGCCTGGGTGCGGACGTCCGCGCCGGGGTAGCAGACGGTGCGGAAGTGCTTTGTCAGGCTCGGCTGGCTGAAGATCTCGCGGCTGATCTTCACCCCCTCCACCGACACGCGCAGATCGTCCGGCTCGGCGAGGAAGTTGGGGTCGATCAGCGGCGCGACGGTGGGGTCGGCCGAGGCGAGGCGCACCGTGCCGCGGCTCTTGGGCCGCAACGTATAGGAGTTGAGCGTGACGCCCGAGGCGCCCGGCGTTACGCTCGGCACGCCCGCCTCCGCCCCCGCCCCGGCGAGGAAATGGAACTGCAGGTCCGGCACCTCGCCCGTTCCGCCCGAATGCCAGAACGCGCCGCCCTCCACCACGTTGGAGGTGATCGGCCCGGAGCGGAACAGCACGTATTGCAGCCCCGCCCAGGCGGCCCAGCGCTTCTTGTTGTACTTGTCGAGGCTGTAGTGGCCGGTCAACTCGGCGACGATGTCGATGCCGAAATGGTCGGCGAGGTTCTCGCCGACGCCGGGCAGGTCGTGCACCACGTCGACGCCGTGGGCGCGCAACTGCGCCGCCGGCCCGACGCCCGACAGGAGCATCAGTTTGGGGCTGCCGATGGCGCCGGACGTTACCAGGATCTCGCTGTCCGCCCGTGCCGTCTTCACCCCCGCGCTGTCGGCGTATTCGACGCCGGTCGCGCGGTTGCCCTCGAAAACGATACGGCGCACCAGCGCGTCGGTGACGAGGGTGAGGTTGGGCCGGCCGAGCGCGGGCTTGAGGTAGCCGCGCGCGGCCGAGCACCGGCGGCCGTCCTTGGTGGTGGTCTGGTAGACGCCGCTGCCCGCCTGCACCGGACCGTTGAAGTCGGCGTTGTAGGGAATGCCGTATTCCTGGCACGACTGCACGAACGCGCGCGTCATCGGCTGCGGGTCGGGAATGTTGGAGACGCCGAGCGGACCCTCCGTGCCGTGCCAGTCGCCCGACAGCAGCGTGTTGCCCTCCGAGCGCACGAAGTAGGGCTTTACGTCCGCGAAGCCCCAGCCGGGCGCGTTCGCCTCATCGGCCCAGCGGTCGTAGTCGGACGGGTGGCCACGGGTGAACACCTCTGCGTTAATCGAGGAGCCGCCGCCCAGCACGCGGCCCTGCGCGTACATCAGCGCGCGCCCGTTGGCGTGGCGCTGCGGCACCGTCGTGAGGCCCCACGTAAAGGGCCCCGACGTCATCTTGGCGAAGCCGACGGGCATGTGGATGAGGGGATTGTCGTCCTTGCCGCCCGCCTCGAGCAGCAGGACGCGCACCGCCGCGTTCTCGGTCAGCCGGCTTGCCAGCACGCAACCCGACGAGCCGCCGCCGACGATGATGTAGTCGAAGCCCTGCTCGGCCATCTTCCCTCCACGCATTTTTGTCCGTCAGTATCGGTAACCAACCGGTTCATTCAAGCGGCACGAAGTGGCTTGGGCGTCGCGCCGTTTCCTTGACAGCCGCTCGGGCTCATAGATAAGTAACCAGATGGTGCAGGGAGGAAACAAAAAACATGTCTGCCATCATCGCTCAACGTGCGGCCATTGCGGCTGCGCTCACGCTTACCATCGGGTTCGCGGCGCCCGCTAGCGCCCAGGACAAGGACCTGACGCTGGCCATTTCCATGCGCTCGCTGTCCAACCCCTATCACGCCACCTTCGCCGAGGGCGGGCGCAAGTTCGCCGAAGCGGCGGGGCTGCCGTTCGAGATCCTGGTGACGGAGGGCAATTCGGAGAAGGGCCTCGCCGACATCCGCGCGCTGATCTCGCGCACCGGCGGCAATGTTTGCATCAACGTCGATCCGAACGATTCGCCCGACGCGCGCACCATCGTGGAAGAGGCCGAGGCGGCCGGCGCCCACGTCGTCACCCAGTGGAACAAGCCTGAAGACCTGCACCCGTGGGATCACAATCCCGCCTACGTGGCGCACATGTCCTTCTCGGGCATCGGCACCTCCAAGGAGATCACCAACGTCCTGATCGAGGCGATGGGCGGGGAGGGCGGCATCGTCGCGCTGGGCGGCATCCTGTCCAACGTGCCCGCCATCGAGCGCAAGCAGGGCATGGAACAGGCCGTCGCGGAAGCCGGGGGCGCGGTCGAAATCCTCGACTTCCAGCCCGCCGACTGGAACGAGACCAAGGCCTTCGAGATCATGCAGGCTTGGCTCACCCGCTACGGCGACGACATCAAGGGCGTGTGGGCGGCCAACGATTCGATGGCGGTCGGCGCGCTGGAAGCGCTGCGCCAGGAAGGCCGCGCGGGTGAAGTGCCCGTCGTCGGCATCGACGGCACGGACGCTGCCATGTCCGCCATCGAGGCGGGCGAGATGGCCGGCACCGTGGCGTGGGATCCGATGTGGACCGGTGGCATGGGCCTGTCGCTGTGCGAGGCCGTCGCCACGGGCAAGCTCGACATCGCCGCCGAGCCGGAAGAGCACCGCGAATTCTACGGCACCGGCATCGTCGTGACGCCGGGCAACATCGCGGACTTCAAGAACCGCGATCCGTCGTTCGACTACAACGACTACTGGGCGAAATCGACCGGCCAGATCCAGTACTGACAACGGCGGGTGCCGGGGTGCCGCACATGTGCGCCCCGGCCAGCCTCGAGGTGCCCGCAATGATCTGCGCCGACACCATGCCATCGCATCCGGCGATCCGCCGAGGTTCCCGAGCCTCTCGCGCTCGCGGGGCGCGGTCATGAAGCTGCGAGCCTTCGCTCCCATCGCGGTGCTCGTTCTCCTGTGCCTGATGATCGCGGTGTTCAGCCCCAACTTCCTGTCGGTCTCCAACGCGATCCGCATCCTGAACGCGGCGGCGATCCCGATGGTGCTCGTCATGGGGGCGACCTTCGTGATCCTGATGGGCTCCATCGACCTGTCGGTGGAGGGCGTCGTCTCGCTGACGGCGGTGGTCACCGCCTCGCTGGTGCAGAACAACCTCACCTCGGCCGATCTGGGCTATTGGGCGGTGCCGATCGCGATGCTCGCGGGCGGCGCGATCGGCGCGGTCAACGGCGCGACGCACGTGTTGATGCGCATTCCGAGCTTCATGGCGACGCTCGGCATCGGCTTCGTGTGCCTCGGCATTTCCACCGCCGCGCTCGGCGGCTTCCCGGTGCGCATCGCCGACCGCGAGTTCCGCAACATCACGCTGGGCCGCACGTTCGACATTCCGCACGGCGTCTACATCGCGCTGGCGGCCGTCATCGTGGCCTACATCATCCAGCAGCGCACCCGGCTCGGCCGCTGGGTCTACGCCATCGGCACCGACGAGACGACGGCGCGCCAGTCCGGCGTGCCGGTGGAGCGCACGCGCATCCTGGTGTTCGCGCTGGCGGGGATCTTCTCCGGCCTTGCCGGCGCGCTGGCCGCGGCGCAGCTCGGCCAGGGCCACGGCCTGATCGCCAGCGGGCGCCTGTTCACCACCGTCACCGCCGTCGTGGTGGGCGGCACGGCGCTGTCGGGCGGCGTCGGCTCGGTGCTCAACTCGGTGGTGGGCGTGCTCATCGTCGTCGTCCTCACCAACGGCATGGTGCTGATGGGGGTGCCCCCCTTCGTGCAGCAGGGGGTGCAGGGCCTCCTCATCATCGTCGCGGTGTCGCTGGCGCTCGACCGCCGCCTGCTGAGTGTCGTCAAATGACCGCTGTCCTGGAACTGCGCGGCGCCAGCAAGGTCTTCCCCGGCGTGCGCGCGCTCGACGACGTGTCGCTGCGCGTCGACCGCAACGAGGTGGTCGGCCTCATCGGCGAGAACGGCGCCGGCAAGTCGACGCTCCTCAAGGTGCTGACGGGCATCTACCGGCTCGATGGCGGCGAGCTCTTCGTCAACGGCGAGGAGACGGTCCTGCGCAACCCGCGCGACGCGTTCGACAAGGGCGTCGCGATGGTGTTCCAGGAGCAGTCGGTGATCCCGACGCTCTCGGTGGCGGAAAACATCTTCCTCGGCCGCGAGCGGGAGTTCCTCAAGGCCGGCTTCATCGACAAGCGGGCCATGAACCGCGCCGCCCGCATCGAACTCGACAAGGTGCACCTCGCCATCGACCCGGCCACCAAGTGCTCCGCCCTCGGCTTCGCGGCGCGGCAGATGGTGGAGATCGCCAAGGCGCTGTCGCTCGACGGGCGCATCGAGGGCGACACGGTGATCCTGCTCGACGAGCCCACCTCGGTGCTGGAGCGGCGCGAGGTGGAGCTCCTGTTCGAAATCGTGCGCGAACTGAAGTCGCGCGCCTCGATCGTGTTCATCTCCCACCGCCTCGACGAGGTGCTCGACGTGTCGGACCGCATCTACGTCATGCGCGACGGCAAGGTGGTGCACGAGGCGCCCACCGCGACCGCCACCATGCACGACCTGCACGAGCACATGGTCGGCCGCCAGCTCGACCATCAATATTATCGCGAGGGCCGGCAGCGCACCGAGCCCGGCCCGGTGGTGATGCGGGTGCGCGACCTGTCGCTCAAGGGCCGCTATCGCGACATCTCCTTCGACCTCGCCGAGGGCGAGATCCTGGGCCTCGCCGGCGTCGTCGGCTCCGGGCGCGAGGCGCTGGCGCGCACGCTCGCGGGGCTTTCGCCGCCGGACAAGGGGACGGTGGAGATTTCCGGGCGGCGCGCGCAGCTCGGCAAGCCGCGCGGTGCGGTGCGCGCCGGGTTCGGCTTCATCCCCAGCGAGCGCAAGACCGAGGGCATGGTGGCCGGCCTCACCGTCGCCGAGAACATGACCCTCGCCGCGCCGGGCCAGTTCGACAGCTACGGCTTCATCCGCTTCAAGGCCGAGCGCGCCGAGGCCAGGCGCTGGATCGACCGTTTGCGGATCCGCACCCCCTCCACCGACACGCCGATGCAGAGCCTGTCCGGCGGCAACCAGCAGAAGGTGGTGCTGGCCAAGTGGCGCATCGTCGGCTCGCGCGTCGCCATCCTCGACCATCCGACGCGCGGCATCGATGTCGGCGCCAAGGAAGACGTCTACGAATTGATCCGCGACATGGCGCAGGAGGGCATTGCCGTGATCCTGCTGGGCGATACGCTGGAGGAGGTGATCGGCCTGTCGAGCCGCATCCTGGTGCTGCGCGACGGCGCCATCAGCGCCCGCGTCGAAGCGCCCGCCGGGGGCAAGCCCGATCAGATCGCGCTGATCGAGAACATGGTCTGATATGAAGGAACGCATCCGCGATCTGGTCCCCGTCGCAGCACTCTTCCTGCTGGTCTTCGGCATTGCCGGCTACAGCCCCGGCTTCATGCGGCCGGACAACCTCCTCACCCTCACCGCCGACACGATGACGCTGTTCCTGATGGCCTCGGGCGTGACCTTCGTCATCATGCTCGGCTCCATCGACCTGTCGATCCAGGGCGTCGCCTCGATGACGAGCTGCATCGTCGCCGCGATGCTGCCGGAATACGGCGCCCTCGCGCTCGCCGTGGCGCTGGCGGCCGGGGCCCTGTCGGGGCTCGCAAGCGGCCTCGTGGTCAACTATCTGCGCATCCCGAGCTTCGTCGCCACGCTCGCGGTGGGCGGCATCGTCACCTCGGTCGCCTACTGGGCGTCCGACACGCGCTCGGTCTACATCTCGCAGGAGGACCAGGACGCCTGGCTCGACTGGGCGACCGGCAATTTCCTCGGCATCGACAACGAGATCTGGACCGGTCTCGTCGCGCTCGTTCTCCTGACGGTGCTGCTGTCCTTCACCCGCTTCGGGCGGATGGTGCGGGCGGTCGGCAGCCAGGAGCGCGCGGTCATCGCGTCGGGCATCGACGTCGACCGCGTCAAGCTCGCCGCCTTCGTGCTGTCGGGCTTCATGGCCGGGCTGGCGGGCGTGGTGATGGGCGCGCGCCTCGGCTCCGGGTCGCCGACGCTCGCCAACGAATTCCTGCTGCCGGCCATCGCCTGCGTCATCGTCGGCGGCACTGCCATCACCGGCGGCGTGGGCGCGGTGTGGAAAACCTTCGTCGGCGCGCTCATCGTCGCCGTGGTGCGCATCGGCATGACGTTCGTCGGCGTGACGGTGTTCGCGCAGCAGATCGTCTTCGGCCTCGTTTTGGTGCTTGCCGTCGCCATCACCATGGACCGCTCCAAGGTCGCCACGGTGAAGTAGGCGTCGCCTCTCGTCCCGCCCGGCCCGCCTCACCTGCAGCTGTACGATGGCTGATAGCGGGCCTCGATCCTCCATCTGCCACATTTTCGACACACCTGCCCGCGATGCCGCGCAATGCGGCGTCAGGCGGAATGGCGCTTTTTCAAGCGGAGGGTGTGGCGTTTCGCCTTTAGGGTGACGATGGTGCAGACTTTGCTTAAATGGGGCAGGGCTCCCCTCGGGGGACAGCCACTCATGCAGGGCTCGGGGGCGCGCTGTTGCGGGCGGGACAATCGTTGTTGGAACTCCGGACACAGCGCGTGCTTCCCGTCATCGGGTTGCTGCTTTGCCTTGCCTTTGCCATGGCGCTGGTCGGCGCGGCGGGCGCGATCGCGGCGGAGCTGACCGAGGCCGAACGGCAGTGGGTCGAGGACCACCCCGACATCACCATCGGCGTCGTCTCCGACAACGAGCCCTATTCCTTCTTCCGCAACGGCCGGATCATGGGCTGGACGCTGGACGTGCTGGAGCGCGTCTCTGCCGAAACCGGCATCCGCTTCGTCCCGCGCATGGGGATCTGGCCGGAAATCTACCGCACCTTCCGCGCCGGCGGGCTCGACGCCATCGCCGATATCTCGATGACACAGGAGCGGCTGCAATACATCGACTTCACCGACGCCTACCACCAACGCCGCACGGTGGTGTTTCAGAACGTCGATTCGCCGCTGCCCGATCCGTTGGAGATGGCCAGTCTCGCCAACCGGCGCGTCGGGGTGATCGCGGACATTTTCTACATGGATGCGCTGCAAAAAGCGGGCGACGAGCTGGTGCCCTACGACACCTATCGCGACCTGATGGCGGCGCTCGCCTTCAAGTGGGTCGACGCGGCGATCGCGGCGGAAATGACCGGCAATTTCTTTGCGCGCGAGAACGGCTTTTCCAACATCACCATGGCGGGAACGCTGCCGCTGGCCTCGGCCGCGCTGGAGGACTTCCGCCTCGGCACGCTCAAGGCGGACGGCGATCGCGATCGTGCCATGCTCACGTCGATCCTGGCGAAGGGGGTGGCCGCGCTGCCGACCGACGAGCTCGCCGCGATCACAACGCGCTGGCTCGCCTACCGCTCGGACCGGCCCCCGCTCGGTGCGCCGCTGCGGCTGCTGCCCGAGGAGCGTGACTTCATCGCCAGCACGCCGCCGCTGACCATCGGTTACATGAACGACTACGAGCCCTTCAGCTACCTTGCCGATGGCCGCGGGCAGGGGTTCGCCGTCGAGCTGGCCAATGAGATCTCCGCCGCGACGGGGCTCCCGATCACGCCGATCTACGACAACTGGGCGAGCCTGCTGGCCGCCTTCCGCGACGGCGACATCGACATCATCGCCAACATCTCGAAGACAGAGGAGCGCGCCGCCTATACCCTGTATTCGCAGGAATATTATCGCATCCCCAACGCCGTGTACGTGCGCTCCGGCTTCGGCCCCTACAAGGGATTGGAGACCCTCGCGGACCGCACGGTCGCCATCGG
>JAUIJH010000102.1 GCA_030431335.1 Alphaproteobacteria bacterium | reverse complement strand
CACGCTGCGCACCTGCGTGTCGGCCGGCGAGGCGCTGCCCAAGGCCACCTTCGACGCCTGGAAGGCGGCGACCGGCATCACCATCCTGGACGGCATCGGCGCGACGGAGATGCTGCACATCTTCATCGCCGCCCCGCTCGAGAAGGTGCGCCCCGGCGCGACCGGGATCCCCGTGCCGCCCTACCAGGCGATGGTGATCGACGAGAACGGCGAGCCATGTCCGCCCGGCCAGCCCGGCCGCCTGGCCGTGCGCGGGCCGACGGGATGCCGCTATCTCGCCGATCCGCGCCAGGGCGAATACGTCCGCAACGGCTGGAACATCACCGGCGACACCTACATCCGCGACGAGGATGGCTACTTCTGGTACCAGGCTCGTTCCGACGACATGATCATCTCGTCCGGCTACAACATCGCCGGCCCCGAAGTGGAGGCCGGTCTGCTCACCCATCCCAGCGTTGCCGAGGCCGGCGTCGTCGCCGCGCCCGACCCCGAGCGGGGCCAGATCTGCAAGGCCTACGTCGTGTTGAAGGACGGCGTGACGGGCGATGCCGCCCTCGTTCGCGCCCTGCAGGATCACGTCAAGGCCGAGCTCGCGCCCTACAAATATCCCCGTTCGGTGGTGTTCGTGGACCGCCTGCCGCGCACCGAGACGGGCAAGCTCCAGCGCTTCGCCCTGCGTCAGCGCGCCAGAGACGAGGCGGGCGTGTGAGCGAATTGGTTCGCGCCGTGCTGCCCGAGGGGTGGCCGCAGCCGAGGGGCTATGCCAACGGCACCGTCACCGAGGGTCCGCTCGTCCACATCGGCGGCCAGATCGGCTGGCGCCCGGACGGCACCTTCCCCGAGGGCTTCCTCGCCCAGGTCGAGCAGACGCTGATGAACGTGGTGGCCGTCGCCGAGGCGGCCGGCTCGCGGGTCGAGGGCATCGCCCGCTTGACCTGGTACGTCACCGACATGGCCGCCTACCGCGAGGCGCTCAAGGAGCTCGGCCCGGTCTACCAGCGCGTCATGGGGCGCCACTATCCGGCGATGGCGCTGGTGCGGGTGGTCGAGCTGGTCGAGCCGGAGGCCATGGTCGAGATCGAGGCCGTCGCCACCATCGGCTGATCCGGCCCCGCAATCCGCCCTGGCGGCGTCGGCGTGGGCCGGCGCCCGCTCACACGTAGACGGGCTGGGCCGACTGCTGCCCCACGCCGAAGATGCGCCGATAGCGGGCGATCTCGTCGGCCGGTCCCGTCGCCTTGTTGGGGTTGTCCGACAGCTTGACGGTGGGCCGGCCGTCGGCGCTCACCGCCTTGCACACCAGGCTGAACGGGGCGAGCCCGTTGTCCGGCGCCAGGCCGCGGAAATCGTTGGTCAGCAGCGTGCCCCAGCCGAACGAGACGCGCGTCTTGCCGCTGAAGCGCTCGTGCAGGTCGATGATGGTGTCCACATCGAGCCCGTCGGAGAAGATGATGCGCTTCTCGCGCGGATCCTCGCCGCGCTCGCGCCACCAGGAGATGGCCGTCTCGGCGCCTTCCGCCGGGTCGCCCGAATCGATCCGCACCCCCGTCCAACCGGCCAGCCAGTCGGGCGCGTTGGCCAGGAATTGCCGGCTCCCATACGTGTCCGGCAGGATGATCCTCAGGTTGCCGTCGTGCTCCTCGTGCCAGTCGGCCAGCACCCGGTAGGGCGCGGAGGCGATCTCCTCGTCCGTGTCGGCGAGCGCGGCATACACCATCGGCAGCTCATGCGCGTTGGTGCCGATGGCCTCCACCTCGCGGCGCTGCGCGATCAGGCAGTTCGACGTGCCGGTGAAGCGGTTGCCCAGCCCCTCGATCATCGCCTGCACGCACCAGTCCTGCCACAGGAAGGAGTGGCGCCGGCGGGTGCCGAAATCGGCGATCGAGATGTCCGGGTAGGCCTGCAGGCGCTCGATCTTCTCCCACAGCTTGGTCATCGCGCGGGCATAAAGCACCTGCAGCTCGAACTTGCCGAGCTTGTTGAGGACGGCGCGCGAGCGCAGCTCCATCAGCACCGCGAGCGCGGGGATCTCCCACAGCATCACCTCCGGCCAGCGCCCCTCGAAGGTGAGCTCGTACTGGCCATCGCGCTTTTCCAGCGTATAGGGCGGCAGCGTCAGCCCCTCGAACCACTCCATGAAGTCGGCCCGAAACATCTGCCGCTTGCCGTAGAACGTGTTGCCGCGCAGGAAGGTGCTCTCGCCGCGCGACAGCGACAGCGAGCGGATGTGGTCGAGCTGCTCGCGCAATTCGCCCTCGTCGATCAGCTCGGCCAGGCGAATGTCGGTGGCCCGGTTGATCAGCGAGAAGGTGACGATCGTGTCCGGCTTGTTGCGGAAAATCGACTGGCACATCAGGAGCTTGTAAAAGTCGGTGTCGATCAGCGAGCGCACGATGGGGTCGATCTTCCACCGGTGGCTCCACACCCTCGTCGCGATATCGGTCATGGCGAATCCTGCCTCGTCAGCCACGGCTTATAGCATCGCGCGGCGCGATGTCCCGGCCGGCCGCCCCCTTTCGGCAACGCCCGCGGCAGGCCCCCTCGCGCCGGCGCGCCGACCGCTCGGGCCGGACCGGTCCGGGCGGCCGCGGATCGCGCCGGTGGTGAAGGGGGGCGGGGGCTCTCAGCCCCTAGCGGACCAGCGACAGCGAGGGCGAGGGGCGCACCAGCTCGCCGCGGGTGATGTAGCGCAGGATCGCCACCACCTGCTCGGGCGTCTCGCACACGGCGAAGGCCTGCGCGTCCACCTCCTTCAGCGCGTGGGTGTGCTCTTTGTCGTGCATCACGATGTAGGGGGTGCCCTGGGCGGCGGCGTAGCCGGCATCGAAGGCGGCGTTCCACTGGCGGTACTTGTCGCCGAAGCGCACCACCACCAGGTCGGCCTCGCCGATCAGCGTGCGCGTGCGGATCGCGTTGAGCTTGGCCCCCTTGTGGTCCTTCCAGAAATTGTCGGCCTCCGGACCCAGGATGGTGATGCCGCAATCGTCGGAGGCGGCATGGTCGGTCACCGGGCCGGTGAGATCGACGGGCAGGTCCAACTCATCGACACCCTCCGCGATCCGCTCGCGCCAGTCGGTATGGATCTCGCCGGATAGGTAAACGGTCAGTTCCACGTCCATGTCAGCCAATGTCCTTAGCGGTTTACATCTCATGCCCGCAGGGCGGTTCGTTCGTTAGCTGGCGCCGTGGCAGCTCCGGACAAGGAGGGAGCGGCATGCAACCGTCCCACAAGCAACCCATGCAAGTGATCCCCCCGTCCCGGTGACGCGGACGGGGAGAATGCATGAGGTTCACTGCAAGCGCCATCGCGGCGGCTGTCGCGGTCGCCGTCGCGGGTCCGGCAGCGGCCGATTTCAGCGCCCTCACGGGCGACGGGCCGGGCAATTCGTTTGGCGACGACCGGCTCAGCTACAAAAACGGCGTGGTGTACGACGACGATCTGGTGCCCGGCCGCGGCCCCGATCAGCCCTTCCTGGTGGATGAGCAGGCCGGTGGGGGCGCCGCCGGCTATGTGCCGGCGTCACCGCCGCCGATCGCACGGCAGCGGCCGAAGCCACCGCCGCGGCGCTAGGCTTTTTGGGCGGCCGCGGCGTTCCTTGCGCGCTTCGGCCTCGCCATGCGCCGGGCTTCTCCTCGCCGGGCTTCCTCTCGCCAGTACCCCTCGCCAGTCCCGCGCCGGGCTGCGGCCTCAGACGGTGCGCAGCTTGCCGGCGGACTTCGCCTTGTCGAGGGCCTGCGTCAGGTCGGCGATCAGGTCGGACGGCGATTCCAGGCCCACCGACAGGCGCAGCAGCCCGTCGTCGATGCCGAGCGCGTCGCGGGCTTCCTGGGCGAGGTTCTTGTGCGTCGTCGTCGCGGGGTGGGTGATGAGGCTCTTCGCGTCGCCCAGGTTGTTGGACAGCTTGATCAGCTCCAGCGCGTTGGCCGCCGCGAACGCCGCCGCCTTGCCGCCCTTCACGCTGAAGGCGACCAGCGTGCCGCCGCGCTCCATCTGCCGCTTGGCGATCTCGGCCTGCGGGTGGTCGGGGCTGCCGGGGTAGATCACCTGGCCGATGTTGTCGTGCGTCGCCAACGCCTCGGCGATGGCCTCGGCGGTGTCGGTCTGCGCGCGGATGCGCAGCGGCAGCGTCTCCAGCGATTTCAGCAGCATCCACGCATTGAACGGCGACAGCGCCGGGCCGGTCTGCTTGAGGATGACGTCGAGATTGTCCTTGATCCAGGCTGCGCTCGACAGGATCACGCCGCCCAGACAGCGGCCCTGGCCGTCGATGTGCTTGGTCGCCGAATAGATCACAACGTCGGCGCCGAGCTTCAGCGGATGCTGCCACAGCGGCGTCGCGAACACGTTGTCGACCAGGATCAGCGCGTCCGGCGCCGCCTCGTCGCGGATCTTGGCGACGCCCTCCAGGTCGACCAGCGCCAGCGTCGGGTTGGTCGGCGTCTCCATGAAGAAGGCGCGCGTGTTGGGCCGCACCGCCTCGCGCCAGGCGTCGAGGTCGGTGCCGTCGACCAGCGTGGTCTCCACGCCGAAGCGCGGCAGGTAGGTCTCCACCACATAGCGGCAGCCGCCGAACAGGGCCCCGGAGGCGACCACATGGTCGCCCGCCTTGAGCGTGGCGACCAGCGCGGCCGTCACCGCGGCCATGCCGGAGGCGGTGGCGCGGGCGGCCTCGGCGCCTTCCAACAGCGCCATCCGCTCCTCGAACATGGCAACGGTGGGATTGCCGTAGCGCGAATAGACGTACCCCTCCGCCTCGCCGGCGAAACGGGCGGCGGCCTCTTCGGCGCTCGCGTAGACGAAGCCCTGCGTCAGGAACAGCGGCTCGCAGGTCTCGCCGAATTGGGAACGCATCGCGCCGCCGTGCACCAGGCGCGTGGCAAGGTCCCAGTCGTGGCTCATCAGTCTCTCCAAAAGACCGGCGTGAACAAAATCAACACCGTCATGATCTCCAGCCGGCCGAGCAACATGATGATCGACAGGAGCCAGAGCTCGAACTCTCCCAACGGGGCGAAATTGCCGGCCGGACCGATCGTCTCGCCGAGCCCCGGTCCGACGTTTGTGAGCGCAGTTTGCGCTCCGGTCAATGCCGTGACGAAATCTTGGCCGGCCAGCGAGAGCGCCAGGATCGTCACCGCATAAAGGAGGAAAAAGGCGACGAAGTAGATCACCACCGAATCGAACACGTCCTGTTCGATCACCTTTTCGCCGAAGCGCAGCGGTCGCACCGCGTTGGGATAGACGAGCCGGGCGAAGGCCCGCCGCAGCGCCTGGAAGGCGATGATGAAGCGGTAGACCTTGATGCCCCCGGTGGTGGAGCCCGAACATCCGCCGATGAAGGTGAGGATGAAGAAGACACCATAGGCGAATGGCCCCCAGACCGCATAATCGTCCGAGGCGTAGCCGGTGGTGGTGACCACCGAGACCACGTTGAAGGCGGCCTGGGTGAGGGCGTCGAGGAAGGCGATGTTGCGCGTGCTTTCGAGCCACAGCGCCAGCGCGATGCTCATCAGGATGACGCTGACGATGAAGGTGCGGACCTGCCAGTCGCGCCACAGCGTGAAGCGGCCGCGGATCAGGAATTCCACGTACAGCACGAACGGCAGCGCGCCCACGATCATGAAGAAGACCGCCGCCCACAGGATGCGCGAATCCTGGAAGAAGCCGAACGAGCGGTCGTGGTTGGAGAAGCCGCCCGTGGAGAGCGTCGTCATGGCGTGGCAGATGGCGTCGAACAGGCTCATGCCGAGGGCGGCGTAGATGATGGCGCAGGCGAGGGTGGCGAACACGTAGATGGCGCACAGCGCCCGCGTCAGCGACACGATGCGGGGCATCGCCTTGTCGGAGCGGTCGGACGATTCGGTGCGGAACACCTGCATTCCGCCGATGCGCAGGAACGGAAACAGGAACAGCCCCACCGCGATGATGCCGATGCCGCCGATCCACTGCAGCATCGCGCGCCACAACAGGAACGAGCGCGGCGTGAGATCGAGCTCCGACAGCGCTGTGGCGCCGGTGGTGGTGAGGCCGCTCATGGCCTCGAAATAGGCTGCCGCCGGCGTCATCCCCAAGGGCGACAGCCAGAACGGGACGGCCGCGACGATGGACGAGATCCACCACAAAAGCGTGGTGAGCAGGAAGCCGAAGCGCGGCGTGAAGGCGGGCATCGGTTCGCGCAGCGACACGATGCCGAGCACCGAAACGCAGAACACGCTGGCCGACGACAGCGCGAACACCGACCACGTCGGCTTCTGATCGCTGGCGTCGACCAGTGCCGGGATGATCATGGTGATCGACAGCACCAGCGCGAAGAAGCAGGAGATGTAGAGCGCCGGTCGCAGTTGTTGGACGGCCCGTGGGACGTGACGGTGTCTGTCGCCGGGCCGCGTGAGTTGAGCCACGCTGATCTCCACACGGGGTTTGGCCCCGCCGATTATCGGATCGTTGGCCGACTTGGGAAGGCGGGCGGCGCATTCGGTGCGGCCGCGTGACGATTACATCACAGCGCACCCCCGTGGCGAAGCCCGGCGCGGGCGATCGCGACAGCCCCGCCGATCCGGCCGCAAACCCGTTCCTCGTCAGTGGCCTATCGCCCCAGCCGGGGGTGCGAGCATCCAATTTGCCGGCGCCCGTGCTATGACAGGGACCGCGTCGATGCGATGATCGGCACCGGACCGCGGCTCGGCTCGCGGTCGCGGTTCGACAGGCAAGAAGTGAGAACGGATGGAGCACGAAGCCGCAGCACACGGCATCCCGTACCTGAAGGAAGCGCTGATTTTCCTCATCGCGGCGGGCATCGTCGTGCCGGTTCTGCAGCGGTTCGGGCTCAATACGATCTTGGGTTATCTGATCTGCGGCATGGTGGTCGGCCCGTTCGGGATCATCAGCGTGGCCGACAGCGTGTTCGGCGTGCCGCTCGATATGCTCGCGATTCCCGAGCAGGACGGCGTGCATCAGATCGCCGAGCTGGGCGTCGTCTTCCTGCTGTTCCTGATCGGACTCGAACTGTCCGGCCCCCGGCTCTGGGCGATGCGGCGCCTGGTGTTCGGCCTCGGCGTCGCGCAGGTGGTGGTGACGGCGTGCGCGCTGGCGGCGATCACCCATGCGTTCGGGCTCGGACCGGAGGCGGCGGTCGCGGTCGGCGCGTCGCTGGCGCTGTCGTCGACGGCCATCGTGGTGCAGCTCCTGGTGGACCGCGGGCGCCTCGCCTCGCCGCCGGGCCAGGTGATGTTCGCGGTGCTCCTGCTGCAGGACATCGCCGTGGTGGTGGTGCTCCTGCTGATCACCGCGCTGGGCGCGGAGGAGGCGGGCAGCATCATGCTCAACCTCGTCTTCTCGATCGGGGCGGCGGCGGTGGTGATCCCGCTGATCCTGTTCGCCGGGCGCCGGGTGATCGGGCCGGTGTTCCTCTTCGTCGGCGCGCGGCAGGACCGCGACATGTTCACCGCGGTGGCGCTTCTGGTCATCATCGGCGCGGCGGTGGCGACGTCGATGGCGGGCCTGTCGATGGCGCTGGGGGCCTTCCTCGCCGGGCTGGTGTTCGCCGACAGCGAGTTCGCCCACCAGCTCGAGGCCGAGATCGCGCCCTTCAAGGGGCTGCTGCTGGGCTTCTTCTTCCTGTCGGTGGGCATGACGATCGACCCGCGCGTGGTGATCGAGGAGCCGCTGGCGCTGTTCGGGCTGGTCGCCGGGGTGATCGTCATCAAATCGGTGGTGCTGTTCGCGCTCGCGCTCCTGTGGCGCCAGAGCCTGGCGGTGGCGACCGAGAGCGGGCTGATGCTGAGCCAGATCGGCGAATTCTCGCTGGTGGGGCTGGCGCTCGCCGCCGCGCTGGGCGTGGTGCCGGACGAGGTGGCGCGGCTGATCGTGGTGGCCGCCGGCATCACGATGGCGCTGACGACGGTGCTGGTGGGACCGGTCACGCGCCTGTCGCACTTCATCGATGCGCGGCGCGCGGTGGGCGGCCTCGCCAACACGCTGACCGAAAGCAAGGAAGAGGGCCACGTCATCATCGCCGGCTTCGGCCGGATCGGCCAGGCGATCGGCGACCTTCTGGAGGAGCGCCACATCGCCTACATCGCCCTCGACCTCGATGCCCACGCCGTCTCGCGAGCGCGCAAGAAAGGCAAGCCCGTGCACTATGGCGACGTGCGCCGGCTCGATGTGCTGCGCAATGCCCACGCCGACAACGCCCGCGCGATCGTGCTGACCATGGACAAGCCGTCCGCCAACGGCGCGGTGCTGAACGCGCTGAAGAGCATCGGCAGCGCCACTCCCGTGGTGGTGCGGGCCCGCGATACGGCCCATGCCAAGGAGCTTTACGGGCTCGGCGCGCGGGAGGTGGTGCTGGAAGCCTTCGAGGCCTCGCTGCAGATGGGCGAGGAAACGCTGGTGGCGCTCGGTTTTCCGCGCGAGGCTGCGCACTCGCTGATCGCCGACCAGCGCGAGCGCGGCAAGCGGGAACTGGCCGATACGGCCGCGCGGGGCCGCTCTGCCTGACAAGCGCCATGATCGTCTGGTCTGAAACCAGTTGGACGAATATCTCGAGCGAAGTGGAAATTGTTGATGCGGGTTTTGGTAATCGGACAATCGGGTCAGGTCGCCCAGGCGATGGTGGAGCGGGGCGCTGCGGTCGAGGCCAACATCACCGCGCGCGGACGGCCGCAGACGGACCTGACCTCCGAGGCCTCGCTCGCCAGAGCGCTCGCCGATCACGTGCCCGACGTGGTGGTGAACGCGGCAGCCTACACCGCCGTCGACGCGGCGGAGGACGACGAAGCGGCGGCGCTGGCGCTGAACGCGACCGGGCCGGGCATTCTGGCGCGCCTTTGCGCCGAGGAGGATGTGCCGCTCGTCCATATCTCCACCGACTACGTGTTCGACGGGCGCCTGGGGCGCCCCTACACCGAAGACGACCCGACGGGACCGCGGAGCGCCTACGGGCGCACCAAGCTGGCGGGCGAGGAGGCGGTGCTGTCCTTCGGCGCCAGGGCGCTCGTTCTACGCACCGCCTGGGTCTACTCGCCGTTCGGCAAGAACTTCGTGAAGACCATGCTCAGGGTGGGTGCCGAGCGGGACCAGCTTAAGGTGGTTGCGGACCAGTGGGGAAATCCCACCAACGCGCTCGATATCGCCGATGCGATCCTCAAGCTCTGCGCGGTGCGCGGGCAATGGCAGGCCGGGGGCAAGGTGCTGCACCTGACGGCGAGCGGGGAAGCCTCGTGGCACCAGTTCGCCGAGGCTATCTTCGCGGCGGCGGGGCTCGGGCCGGAAGTGCTGGCGATCCCGACCAGCGAATATCCGACCCCGGCGCAGCGGCCGGCCAACTCGCGGCTCGACGGCTCGCGCCTGGCGCAGGAGTTCGACATTCGCCTGCCGGACTGGCGCGACAGCCTGCCGGGCGTGGTGGAGCGGATCCAGGGCGCCTGACGCGGCGCCCGGCCGGCGCCAGGGGCCGGGGGCGTGCGCAAATGGTTGCCGGCCTGCGCGCAAAAAGCGCCGGGCGGGCGCGGCCGGCCGGCGCACAAAAAAAGAGACCGCCCCGGAAAGGGGGCGGCCGTCTCAAGTTAGTCGAAGGTGGATACGCCACAGCGTGACGGGGGACGACGCGCTGTGGTGTTTTTCCAACGCGCCGATTTTGGGTTGGTTCCCGCCTCCGAACGAACTTTTTGCCGGGGTCAGCGCGGGACCATCTCGACGCGGCGATTCTTGGCGCGGCCGGCGTCGGTGGTGTTGGGCGCGACGGGCGCGAGGAAGCCGACGCCGTGGGCCTCGAGCTGGGTCGCGGGGATCTTGTACTCGCCGGTGAGGGCTTCGAGCACGGCGTGGGAGCGCTTCTGGCTGAGGTCGAGATTGACGTTGAGGTCGCCGACATTGTCGGTGTGGCCGACGAGCAGGATCGTCTGCGACGGGCTGCCGACGAGGTAGGATGCCATCGCCTCCAGCACCGGCTTGGAGGCGGGCAGGATCTCGGCGGAGTTGAACGCGAACTCCAACCCGTAGATGGCGGCGCTGCCGTTCTTGGCGATGGCCTCGGCGATCTCCGTGACGTTGATGGTCACGTTCTCGACGTTGGTGGTGTTCTCGTCGACGCGGATGTTTTCCTTGTTTTCGACGGCTTCGACATTCTCGACGGTCTGTGCCTGGGCCGTGGCTGTGGCGAGGAACAGGGTCGCGGCGAGGAGGGCGAGGAGTGAGCGCATGAGACCTTCCCGGGATCAGTGTTCATTAAAATTATTGTTAGCGAGTCCCATCGGGTCGTGATTCTGTCCAGCGTTGCAAGCGGGTTTGCTGGGGATGGACTTCCGTTTGCGGCGCCGGCGGCCGGTTTTTGCGGGGATCTTTGCTTTGCGGGGCGGCTTGGGGCACGGGGATTGGTGCGGGTCGGCACGGGTTTTCGGCACTATTTTCGGCACGGGGTTTTGGTGCAGGGATTTGGGGCGCCGGGTTTTGGCGCTGGTTTGGGGCAGAGGTTTTGGCGCACGGTTTGGGCGCCGGGTTTGAGGCAGGAGTTTTGCGCACGGGTTTGGGGCGCGCCGTTGCGGGCACGCTGGAGAGGACGGGACACGCCGGTGCGGTCTCGTGTTTTGGTAGTGGGGGCCGCATCGGCGTGTCCCGCACTTGGCGTTTTCATGGGGCGGGGCGTTGGCTGGCGCAGTGCCATCGTCGTTGGTGATCCGCCGCCCGTGCTTCCAGCGCTGCCGCACCCGGTGGGCCGCAGGATACAGTCGGTGTTCGGCGGGCCGCGGACGACCCGTTCCATTCAGCCGGGCGTTTTGCGGTGTCCGTTACCCCGCCTGACGCTCGGCCGCCGGTGCCCTCGCACGCGCATCGGCCGGTCCGGACGCGCCTCCCCGCCGTGCGAAAGCAAGGGGATGATGGCATGCCAGGCTGGGGCGGGGATATTTTTTGGCCTCGTGGGGCGCGGGGGCTTGGGGTCCGGGCGACCGGTGGATTGGCGCGGGCGTGTCGTTCGGGCGCGGAGCGGGTAGGCTGGCCGCCGCATCATTCGGCAGACGGGCGCAGCGAGATGGAACGGCGGGCATGACGAAACGCTGGATCAGGCGCACCGGGCGCTTCGCTTTGGGCTTTGTCGGCATCGTGGCGCTGATGCTGGTGGCCGCCGGGGCGGTCGATTATTTCTTTCCCGCCGATTGGCGCCCGGTCGAGGCCACCGTGACGAGGACGCGGATCAAGGAATTCCGCAACGGGACGCTCGAATGGGCCCTTTTCGTCGACGCCCGCTACGAGGTGGGGGAGCGCGCCTACGAAGGGCGCGACATCCGGATGTACAGCAACCCCGAGATCGAGCTGACCGAGGCCGAGCAGCGCGATTGGCCGCCGGGGCGCACGGTGGCGCTGTTTTACGACGCGGCGAACCCCGCCAACGTGTCGCGCTGGACGGACGGGGGCCGGCAGGGCGTCGCGGTGGTGGCGGCGCTGATGGTGCCGGTGGGGCTGGCGTTCGCGTTCTTTCTGTACGCGGTGTTCCGGCGGCGGTGAGGGTGGGCGGGTCTCGGCCGGCCGGCTGGCGGCAGAGCCTGATTAGACTAGCTGTCCACCTTGAGGGCCGCGATGAATGCCTCCTGCGGGATCTCCACCTTGCCGAACTGGCGCATCTTCTTCTTGCCGGCCTTCTGCTTGTCGAGGAGCTTGCGTTTGCGGGAAGCGTCGCCGCCGTAGCATTTGGCGGTGACGTCCTTGCGGAGGGCGCGGATGGTCTCGCGGGCGATGATGCGGCCGCCGATGGCCGCCTGGATCGGGATGACGAACATGTGCTGCGGGATCAGCTCCTTGAGCTTCTCGCACATGGCGCGGCCGCGATTCTCGGCCTGCGAGCGGTGCACCAGCATCGACAAGGCGTCCACCGGCTCGGCGTTGACCAGGATGTTCATGCGCACGAGGTCGCCCTCGCGGTAGTTTTCGATGTGGTAGTCGAACGAGGCGTAGCCCTTGGAGATCGATTTCAGGCGGTCGTAGAAATCGAACACCACCTCGTTGAGCGGCAGCTGGTAGGTGACCATGGCGCGCGAACCGACATAGCTGAGGTCGGTCTGAACGCCGCGGCGCTCCTGGCATAATTTGAGGATCGCGCCGAGATAATCGTCCGGCGTCATGATCGTCGCCTTGATCCAGGGCTCGGAGATGGAGGCGATCTTGGTGGGGTCGGGCATGTCGACGGGGTTGTGCAGCTCGATCTCCGACCCGTCGTTGAGGGCGATCTTGTAGACCACCGACGGGGCCGTCGCGATGAGGTCGAGGTTGAACTCGCGCTCCAGGCGCTCCTGGATGATCTCGAGGTGCAGGAGGCCCAGGAAGCCGCAGCGGAAACCGAAGCCGAGCGCCGCGGAAGTCTCCATCTCGTAGGAGAAGGAGGCGTCGTTGAGGCGCAGCTTGCCCATGGCGGTGCGCAGATCCTCGAAATCGGCCGCGTCGACGGGGAAGAGGCCGCAGAAAACCACCGGGATCGCCGGGCGGAAGCCGGGCAGCATGGCGGCGGTGGGCTTCTTCTCGTCGGTGATGGTGTCGCCGACGCGGGTGTCGGCCACCTCCTTGATGCCGCCGATGAGGAAGCCGATCTCGCCCGGACCCAGGACGTCCACCTCCAGCATCTTGGGGGTGAAGACGCCCACCTTGTCCACCGGATAGGCGGCGCCGGTGCCCATCATCTTGATCTTCTGGCCCTTCTTGAGGTGGCCGTCGATCATGCGCACCAGCACGACGACGCCGAGATAAGGGTCGTACCAGCTGTCGACCAGGAGCGCCTTGAGGGGCGCGTCCGGGATGCCCTTGGGCGCGGGCAGGCGCTTGACGATGGCCTCCAGCACCGCCGGCACGCCCACCCCGGTCTTGGCGGAGATGGGCAGGGCGTCGGACGCGTCGAGGCCGATCACCTCCTCGATCTGCGCCTTGACGCGCTCGGTCTCGGCCGCCGGCAGGTCCACCTTGTTGAGGACGGGGATGATCTCGTGGTCGTTGTCGATGGCCTGGTAGACGTTGGCGAGCGTCTGCGCCTCGACGCCCTGCGACGCGTCGACCACCAGCAGCGAGCCCTCGCAGGCGGCGAGCGAGCGGTTCACCTCGTATGCGAAATCCACGTGGCCCGGCGTGTCGATGAGATTGAGCGTATACTCCTCACCATCCTCGGCGTGGTAGATGAGGCGCACCGTTTGCGCCTTGATGGTGATGCCGCGCTCGCGCTCGATGTCCATCGAATCGAGGATCTGCTCCTTCATTTCCCTCTCCGTGAGGGAGCCGGTGATCTGGATCAGACGGTCGGCAAGGGTGGACTTGCCGTGATCGATATGGGCGATGATCGCAAAGTTGCGCACGTGCGAGATGGTGCGCGCGCCGGTTGGCGCGTCGGCGGCGGCGGAGCGGGACTCGGGAACGTCTCGCGGAAGGGGCGCGGTGGGCTTTTGCATCCCCACTAGATAGCAGCGGCGAGCCCGCCGGCAAAGGCGCGTTTAGCCGCCTCTGCCGGCGTTATCATCAATGATGCGCGTGCACGAAGCTCGGGATGTAGGGGGCGAGCCCGTCGAGGCCCGTCTGCGCGGCGTGGGTGGCGCGAACGAGGGGATGGCGGTGGTAGAGCCTGTCGATGGGGCGGGCGAACCAGCGCTCCATCAGCGGACCCTCGAACACCAGCCGGTTGTGGGCGGCCGCCTGCACCAGGCGGTCCTGCTCGGCGACGGTCATCGCCGGGGGACGGCCCTGGAAGGCGAGGAAGTTCTCCAAGGTTTCGTAGGCGCCGGCGAAGCGCGCGGCGGGGTCCGCCTCGCCGTCGTAGGTGTGGTCGACGATGTCGTCCAGCACGTCGAACCCAGCCTCGCGCAAACGCTCCACCGCCCCTTGCGCGCCGAACAGGACGAACGGCAGGCCCGCCACGATCGCCTTGAGCGCCGGCTCGGAGAGGCCGCCGGGCTCTGGCCCGCCCATCTGCGGCTCGCACAGCACCTGCAGCATCGACTGCTTGAGCGCCTCGGCGGGCATCAGATCGAAGCCCCAGCGGGCGGCGGGGTTGGAGGGCGGCTCGATCACCAGGCTGGTCTTGGTGGTGAGGAACGCTTCGACGCGGGCGTGATTGTCGCCGCGCTCGTGGTAGAGGCTGATCTGGTCGATCTCGGTGCGGAATGGCTCGCTGCCGGGCATGTTGCGCTGGAAACGGTCCTTGGGGAACGAGATGAGGCCGCGCTCGGGGCGCTCCAGCAGGCGGGCGACGAGGGTGGCGCGCAAGGCGCTCGCCTCGCGATTGACGCAGATATAGTGGAAGCGGCGGTTGCGCGGGCCGGCGGCGGCGAAGCCGAAGGGGGCGCGAAACTCGTCCCCCCGCACGCGCACGCCGAACAGCAGCCGCCAAAGCTGCAGAATGCCGGCGCTGGCGCCGAGCAGCGTCGCGTCCGCCTCATCGTGCACGGGCGCAGCGTCGAGCGGGGCGGCGTGCGGATTGAGGACCGCGATGTTGGCCATGGGGATGCCGTAGCGCGCGGCGATCCGCACCATGTCTTCGGCGGGAAAGGGAAATTCGCCGCGGTGCGAACAGTCGAGCACCAGGAGGGCGCGCCCGGACGCGAGCAGCCCCGCCACCTCGTTGGAGAGCGCGTCGAGCCGCTCGGCAAGGGAGATGCGGCGGCCGGAAATGCCCCCAAGGTCGCCGCGCGCGGTGTCGATGCGCAGCCACAGCACCGGCAGGCGCGGCCCGTCGGGGACGACATGGTCGGCGCTCTCGAAGCGGATGCGGGCGCTGGGGCCAGCCTCGAACGGGCGGCCGGCGACAAGCTCGAACAAGTTGGCGAGGAGGGGGGCGGGGCGGCCGAAATCCTTCGCGTCGCAATGGATCTCGAGCTGGGTCAGCCGGTCCACCGCCTCGTGCAGGCGCGGGTTGGCTTCGATCTCAGGCCGGATCGTCGCGATGATCGGTTTCATCCTCGGTACTCCCTCCGCACGGCGGTCACCGAACGCTAAAGTCCCGCCCTTGCCTCGAGCTTGTCCCCCGCCCCCTCAGCCGGGAACGGCGAAGCGCTCGGCCGGGTCCTCCAACTCTTGGAGGCGCCGCGAGGCGGTCTGCGCGAGGCGCAGGATCATCGCCCGGCGCGCGGGGGCGGAGAGGCGGTCGAGCGGCGCCTCGCGCAGCACCTCGGCGATATAGCCGTCGGTGACGATGAGGCCTTCGCTGGCGGGGAAGATGTCGCCCACCTCGGGGGTGGTGGCGAAGTACAGCCGGTCGCACACGCTGCGATAGTGCGGCCATTTGGCATCGGCGCGAAAATCGGCGAGGCAGGATTTGATCTCGACCAGCCAGATTTCGCCCGCCGGCCCGACCGCCACAAGGTCCGCGCGACGCCCGGAGGGTAAGGTGAGCTCCGGCACGACGCCGAACCCGAGGTCGCGCAGGAGGCGACACACCCCGCGCCGGATCTTGAGCGCCGCCGGCGACTGGCGCCCGTCCGCGAGCGGCTCGATGTCGAATGCGCTCAAGAGCGGCATCGCAACTCCGGTCCCCGGCGCGCAGCCCGGCCACGGGACATACGCGGAACAACACAACACGGCCGCGGCGCTGAGGCCAGCGCGTACGCGGCGATACAAGAGCGGTTACAGTAGCGGAACGCGCGCGCCCGCGCGAGGGGGGCGAGAGGGGACGAGCGGTCAGCGGACGCGGAAGGAGCGCATCAGCATCTTGAGGACGCGCATGACCATGCGCATCTGGCGTCGATCGAATTTGGGCTTCATCGGTGCCTCTCGTGGTTGCGAGGGAGCTTAACCGACAAGCGGCCGGCTAACCAAACGGGCGGCGCTGGTTGAGCGCGGCCGCCAGGGTGCCTTCGTCGAGATAGTCGAGCTCGCCGCCGATGGGCACGCCCGAGGCGAGGCGCGAGACGGCGACGTCGAGGGCCTCGAGGCGCTCGGTGATGTAGTGCGCGGTGGTCTGGCCCTCGACGGTGGCGTTCATGGCGAGGATCACCTCGCGCACGGCCGGATCCGACGCCCGCTCCACCAGGCGGCCGATGCCGATATCCTCCGGCCCGATGCCGTCGATGGCGGAGATGGTGCCCCCCAGCACATGGTAGCGCGCGCGCAAAACGGCCGCCCGCTCCAGCGCCCACAGGTCCGCGACATCCTCGACGACGATGATGAGGGACGGATCGCGCTGGGCGTCGAGGCAGATGGTGCAGGGATCGGCCGTGTCGACGTTGCCGCAGCGGCCGCACACGGTGACGCGCTCGCCCACCACGCGCAGCGCATCGGCAAGGGGGGTGAGGACGCTTTCGCGCTTCTTGACCATGTGCAGCGCGGCGCGGCGCGCTGAACGCGGGCCGAGGCCCGGCAACTTGGCCAGGAGCGTGATGAGGCGCTCGATCTCGGGGCCTGCTACGGACACCTGGGACTCCGGGTTGCACGTGCGCGGTCGCTCGGGCGGCGCCGCGCGCCGAAATTGGCGATTCGGCAGCGCGAGGATATCGCCTCCGCGCTCCGGGCCGAAGCCGGATTTGCCGGCTTTGGGCATGTTGTTCGGCTTCGCCGGCCTTTGCCGGCGTTGGCCGTGATGTGGGCCGCTGCCGGGCTTTGCCGGCCTGGCCGTGATGTGGGCCGCTGCCCGTTGCCGGCTTGGCCGTGATGCTGCCGCGGCCGGTCGTTGCCGGCAGGGGCCGTGATGTTGGCCGCGCCGTTTGTTGAGGCGTTGGCCATTTGGTTGGCCGCTGCCGAGCGTTGCCGGCAGTGGCGGTGATGTTGGCCGTTGCCGGACGGGTCCCGGCTCGGCGTTGCCGGCGCCGGTCGATACCGGGTTTGGCTGCGGTGTGTGGCCTCGCCGGATGTTGCCGGTTGGCCGTGAGAGCACCGATTCTGGTCGCGACCGGCCTCGGCCGTGATGTTGGCGCCGCTGGTCGTTGCCAGGGCGGCGGTAGTTGTCGCTGCCGGGCGTTACCGGCATTGGCCGTGGTTGCCGCTGCCGGACGCTTTCCGGCTTAGGCGGTGCGGTTTGCCGGCGCCGGGTGATGCCGGATTCGGCTTTGGTGTGTGGCGTCGCCGGACGTTGCCGGTTTGGACGTGAGAGCGCCTGTCCCGATCGCGGCCGGCTTCGGCCGTGATGTTTGGCGCCGACGTCGGCGCCGGCATCCGGCGGGAAGGCGCTCCGGCTGGCGGTGCGGCAGGGCGGGACCAGGGGCGCGGGGGCCGCCGGCTCAGCGAGGTTTTGCCGGGCGGGCCGCTCGGGGGCGGCCGCTGGCGATGCCCGCGGCCTTGACCTTCGGTGGCTGCGTCGGGGACGGATGCGAGCCGGGGCGGCCGGTCAGAAGGGGAGCTTGAAGCCCGGCGGCAGGCCCATGTCGCCCATCATGCCCTGCGTCTTGGCCTGCACCTCGGTCTCGGCCTTGCCGCGGGCGTCGGCGACGGCGGCGATGATGAGATCCTCCAGGATCTCCTTCTCCTCCGGCTTCATCAGCGCCGGGTCGATGGTGATGGCCGTCATCGTCATCTGGCCGTTGAGGCGCACGACGACGGAGCCGGCGCCCGATTCGCCCGTCACCTCGACCGTCTTGAGCTCCTCCTGCAAATCGCCCATTCGGGTCTGAAGCTCGCGGGCCTTGCCCATCATCTTCAGGATGTCCATCGACCGTCCTTCCTTAATGTGTCGGGTGCCGGGGGATCCTCGGCCACCGTGTTCTTTCGCACCGCTTCGATCTGCGCATCGTCGAAGCGCTCCAGCAGCGCCCGCACCAAAGGCTCGCCGCGCACCGAATCCTTCAGCGCCGCCTGTTCCGCCTCGTGCCGCTCGCGCAAGGTGGGCGCGGCCGCACCCTCGCTGACGGTCACGATCCAGCGCTCGCCCGTGAGCTCGGTCAGCTTCTGGCCCAACTCGCCCGCGACGGTGGGCTCGGCCGCCTCCGACAGGCTCACCTCGATGCGCCCCTTCTCGAACCGCTTGAGGCGCATGTGGCGCTCGACCGCCAGGCGCAGCTTGACGTTGCCCGACAGGAGCGCGGCGACCCCTTCGAAAGTTTCCGGCGAGGCCGGCTGGCCGGCGGGTGCGGCAGCAGGAGCCGGGCCGCGGGGGGCGGGCGGGGCGGGCGCCTGCGCGCGGGGCCCGCCGGGCGCGCTCGGACCCCCCCGCTGGGGCGCGCGGTGAGCGTCGCCCCCGGCGTGCGGCGCGGGGGTGAGGGCGAGCGGGTCGGGCTCGGGCAGGCTCGCCAGGTAGGCGAGGCGGATCAGCACCATTTCGGCCGCGATCACCGGCTTGTGGGCGGTCTGCACCTCCGCGATGCCCGCCAGCAGCGCCTGCCACATGCGCGACAGCGCCGCCATGCCGAGCTGCTGGGCGAATTGCTGCGAGCGCTCGCGCAACAGCTCAGGCTCACCGGGTTCGGGCGGCGCGTTGGTGACCTTCTGGCGCGTCACTTGGTGGACGAAGGCGGCGAGGTCGTTGAGGACGACGAGCGGATCGGCGCCGACCTCGTACTGGGCGGCGAGCTCGGCGAGGGCGCCGGCCGCCTCGCCGCGCATGACGAGCTCGAACAGGTCGACCACGCGCGTGCGGTCGGCGAGGCCGAGCATCTCCTTGAGGTCGTCGGCGGTGATCCTGCCGGCACCGTGGGCGATGGCCTGGTCCAATAGGGACAGCGAATCGCGGGCCGACCCCTCCGCCGCCCGCGCGATCATGGCGAGCGCCTCCGGCTCGGCCTCGATGCCCTCGCGCGCGGCGATGGCGGCGAGGTGGGCGGCAAGCTCGCTCCCCTCGATGCGGCGCAGGTCGAACCGCTGGCAGCGCGACAGCACGGTGACCGGCACCTTGCGGATCTCGGTGGTGGCGAAGATGAATTTCACATGCGCGGGCGGCTCTTCCAGCGTTTTCAGCAGCGCGTTGAACGCGCCGGTCGAGAGCATGTGCACCTCGTCGATGATATAGACCTTGTAG
>JAUIJH010000101.1 GCA_030431335.1 Alphaproteobacteria bacterium | reverse complement strand
TTGGTGGTGCGCGAAACGCTCGCGCGGCGGGTCTGGGGCGCTGTCATGATCGCGGCCTTTTACGGCAGAGCGGGCGCTCTGTCAGCAGTTTTGCAGCAAATCAGCGCCGCCGCCCGGAGGCCCTGCGCACCCCGGCCCGCCGCCCGGCGAGCCCTCCCCACAATCTTCGAACAAGGCGCAGAGCTGTCGCCAGGCTTTTCCTGCGTCCCCCAACCAACGCCGCCCCTTCAGATTATGTTCCTAGCGGCAACTCTCGCGCCTGACGATAGTGTGATCCTGATGCCCCTTGCCGCGGCGACCTGCAGGCCAAAAACCGGCTGCACGCAGTTCGTTCTTCGACGGCGCTCCCTCTCTCGTGTATCTTGGCCGCCATGACAGCCCTTGACGCTAAAAATCGTCTCATCCTCGCCCTGGACACCGCCGACACCAAGCGCGCCGAAGCGCTGGTCGAGGCGACCAAAGGTCTGGTCGGGGTCTATAAGATCGGCCTCGAGTTCGCGATGGCCGGCGGCCTCCCCTTCGCCGAGAAGCTGGCGCGGGAGGGACACAGCGTGTTCCTGGACATGAAGCTGCTCGACATTTCCAACACCGTCGCCGGCGCCGTGCTCGGCGCCGCGGCGCTGGGGGTCGACTATCTCACGGTCCATGCCTACCCGCAGGCGATCGCCGCGGCGGTGGCCGCCCGCCCCAAGGGGCTGAAGATCGTCGCCGTCACGGTGCTGACCTCGCTCAGCGATACCGACCTGGCGGATGCCGGCTACACCAAATCGGCCGCGGACCTGGTAGCGCGCCGCGTCCGCTCCGCCGTCGAACTGGGCGCCGACGCCGTGGTCTGCTCGCCGCAGGAGGCGGGCCTCGCCAAGCAGTCGGGCCTCTCCGTGATCTGTCCGGGTGTGCGGCTGGCCGACGACGCGGCGGGCGACCAGAAGCGCATCGCAACGCCGCAGATGGCGCTGACGGCCGGCGCCGACATGGTGGTGGTGGGCCGCCCCATCAACGCCGCCCCCGATCCTGCCGAAGCCGCCCGCATCTACGTCAAGGCCATCCAGGAGGGCATCGCCCACGCGGCGGCGAGGAAGCCCGCGTCCGCCAGGCCGCATTGAGGCCGCGCAGGACCGCCGCGCTGAGACGGCTCGTCGGCGCGCTCGCCATCGCCCTGTTCGCGTGCACCGCCGCCCGCGCCGACACCATCACGCTGGTCGCGCTGGGCGACAGCCTCACGGCCGGCTACGAGTTGCCGCCCGGCACCGGCTTCCCTGCACAGCTCGAGGCCGCGCTCAAGGCGGAGGGCGCCGACGTGGTGGTGCGCGACGCCGGCGTCTCGGGCGACACCACCGCCGGCGGGCTCGCACGGCTCGACTGGTCGGTCGGCCCCGACACCGACGGCGTGATCCTCGCCCTCGGCGCCAACGACGCGCTGCGCGGCATCGACCCCGCCGAGACCCGCGCCAACCTCACCGCGATCCTCGACCGGCTGGCCGCGCGCGCAATCCCCGTCCTCGTCGCCGGCATGCTCGCTCCGCCCAACCTCGGCGAGGAATACGGCGCCGCCTTCAGCCAGGTATTCGCCGATCTCGCCGAGCGCGACGTCGTCTTCTACCCCTTCTTTCTGAAGGGCGTGGCGGCCCGGCCCGAACTCAACCTCGCCGACGGCATGCATCCGACCGAGGAGGGCGTCGCCATCATGGTCGCCAACATCCTGCCTGAGGTGCGCGAGCTGATCGCCCGGGCGGAGGCCGCGGACCCGCAACCGTGAGCGGCGGTCCCGGCGCGGCGTTTCGCCAGCCGGCCCGCGCCTCCATCATCGCCCGCTTCGCTCACTCCGGTCTCGACAAAGTGCGGCCGCACGTCCTACCCCCTACTCCCAGTCGGTGTTGACCGTTCCGGCGCCGAAACCCCGTTCACGCAAAGCAATCGGACTGACACTTTATGGAAACGCGCCCGCTGGGCCGAACCGGACTTTCGGTCACGGCCATCTCGCTCGGCACCATGACCTGGGGCCAGCAGAACACCGAGGAAGAAGCCTTCGCGCAGATGGACCATGCGCTCGAGGCCGGCCTCAAGCTGTTCGACGCGGCCGAGCTCTACCCCATCCCGCGCCGTGCCGAGACGCAGGGGCGCACCGAGGAATACATCGGCAACTGGCTCCAGAGCCGGCCGGGCGCGCGCGACAAGATCATCCTCGCCTCCAAGGTGCTCGGCCGCAGCGACGCCACCTGGTTCCGCGACGACGGCCATGAGCCGCGCCTGACGCCGGCCGACATCGAGGAGGCCGTCAACAAGAGCCTGAAGCGCCTCAAGACCGACCGCATCGACCTTTACCAGGTGCACTGGCCCGACCGGCCGTCCACCGGCTTCGGCAGCAATCCCACCGTCTTCAAGCAGCCCGCCAAGGTCGCCGACGAAGTGCCCATCGAGGTGAGCCTGGAAGCGCTCGACCGGCTGGTGAAGGCAGGCAAGATCCTGCACATCGGCCTGTCCAACGAATCCACCTGGGGTCTGATGAAGTGGCTCGAGGCGGCCGACAAGGGGATCGGGCCGCGCGTCGCATCGATCCAGAACGCCTACAGCCTGGTCAACCGCACCTTCGAGGTGAACCTCGCCGAAGCGTCGCTGCGCGAGGACGTGCCGCTGCTCACCTATTCGACGCTGGCGCAGGGCTACCTCACCGGCAAGTACCGCAACGGCGCGCGGCCGGCCGGCGCCCGCAAGACGCTGTTCGATTCGCTCACCCGCTACGAAGGCCCCGGCGCGGTGGAAACCATCAACCGCTACGTCGCCCTCGCCGAGGAGAGCGGCCTCGACCCGGCGCAGATGGCCATCGCCTTCGCCGTCAGCCGCCCGTTCGTGGGCAGCGTCATCCTGGGCGCCACCAGCGTCGAGCAGATGAAGCCGGTGATCGCCGCGGCCGACCTCAAGCTGCCGCAGGACGTGCTGGCGGAGATCGACAACATCCACCGCGCGCACGCCAACCCATGCCCCTGAGCACCGTCACGCCGGCCGATATCGAGGCGGCGGCCGAACGCATCCGCCCCTACGTGCGGCGCACGCCGCTCCTGCGCCTCGACGGGCCGGTGCGCTGCGAGCTCAAGCTCGAGCTGTTGCAGGTGATGGGCTCGTTCAAACCGCGCGGCGCCTTCAACACGCTCACCTCGGTGGACGTGCCGGAGAGCGGCGTCGCGGCGGCATCCGGCGGCAATCACGGCGCGGCCGTCGCCTATGCGGCGCACACGCTCGGCCACAAGGCGGCGATCTTCGTGCCGGAGATCGTGCGGGCGGCCAAGCGGGCGCTGATCGAAGGGGCCGGCGCCGAGATCCACGTCGGCGGCGCCCGCTATCCCGAGGCGCTGGCGGCCTGCGAAGCCTACCAAGCCGCGACAGGCGCCATCGGCATCCACGCCTACGACGCGCCCCTCACCGTCGCCGGCCAGGGCACGGTGGCGGCGGAGTGGGAGCGTGACAGCGACGGCCTCGACACGGTGCTGGTCGCCGTCGGCGGCGGCGGGCTGATCGCCGGCATCGCCGCCTGGTTCCAAGGCCGCGTCAAAGTGGTGGGCGTGGAGCCGGAGGGGTCGCGCTGCCTGCACGCGGCACTGGAGGCCGGCCGGCCGGTCGACGTGGACATCGACAGCATCGCCGCCGATTCCCTCGGCGCGCGCAGTGTCGGCGCGCTCAACTACGCGATCGCCAGCCAGCACGTCGCCGGCGTGACCCAGGTGACGGACGCCGCCATCGAGGATGCGCAGAAGGCCTTGTGGCGGGCGACGCGGCTCGTCACCGAGCCCGGCGGCGCAACGGCCTTTGCGGCCCTTGCCAGCGGCGCCTACACGCCAGCCCCCGGCGAGCGGGTCGGGGTGCTCGTCTGCGGCGCCAACGCGGACCTGCCCACCTTCGCCGACCTCACCGCCGAGACGGCCTGAGGCGGCACGGATCGCGGCGCCTTCCGCCGCGATTCCCCCCTTGGCTCGTCGTGGCGCATCGGGCCGATCGGCGCGCCTGCCGCAAGCCCCATGGCGTACGCGCGCGATCCTCCTATAGTCGCGCGGCCCGCTGACCGGCGGGATCAGGAGGCATTCATGAGCTTCATTCCCTACCTGCACTTTCAAGGAAATTGCGGCGAAGCGATGCGCTTCTACGCGGAAGTCTTCGGCCACGGCGATCTGCAGATGATGAAATATGCGGACGCACCCCCTGACGTCTTCCCCGACGGCCACAAGCCCGCCGACGACGGCCGCGTGATGCACGCCACGCTCAAGCTGGCCGGCGCCACGCTGATGGCGAGCGACTTTCCGCCCGGCATGGTCGGGGATCCGCAGCAGGCCGTCAGCATCGCCTACATGATGCCGGACGCGGCCAGCGGCAAAGCGCTGTTCGACAAGCTCGGCGAGGGCGGCGCCATCGTCATGCCCTTCGGCGAAACGTTCTGGGCCCAGGGATTCGGCATGGTGAAGGACCGCTTCGGCACCCACTGGATGATCTCGGCCGGCGAGAAGGCCATGACGGCGGGGTGAGGCGCGGCGGTTCCGGCTTGTCGCGCCCCCACGATTGGGTCTAGCAGGAAGGGAAAACGAACTCCGAGGATATCCATAATGCCCACCCTCCTCCTGCTCCCCGGCGACGGCATCGGCCCGGAAGTGATGGCCGCGACGCGGCGCGTCATCGACTTCTTCAACGCCCGCGGCGCCGGCTTCGAGCTCGTCGAGGGTCTCGTCGGCGGCGCGGCCTACGACGCCCTCGGCACCCCCTTCCCGGACGAGACCGTGGCCAAGGCGGAAGCCGCCGACGCCATCCTGTTCGGCGCCGTCGGCGGGCCGCAATACGACAGCCTCTCCTACGAGATGCGCCCCGAGGCCGGCCTCCTCGGCCTGCGCAAGCACTTCGACCTGTTCGCCAACATCCGCCCGGCGATCTGCTATCCGGCGCTGGCCGACTCCTCCTCGCTCAAGCGCGAGATGGTGGAGGGACTCGACATCGTCATCCTGCGCGAGCTGACCGGCGGCGTCTATTTCGGCGAGCCGAAGACCATCGAGGACATCGGCAACGGCCAGAAGCGCGCCATCGACACGCAGGTCTACGACACCTTCGAGATCGAGCGCATCGCCCGCGCCGCCTTCGACCTCGCGCGCGCCCGCTCCGGCCGCGTCACGTCGATGGAAAAGCGCAACGTGATGAAGTCCGGCGTCCTGTGGCGCGAGGTGGTCGAGCAGACCCACGGCCAAGGCTACCAGGACGTCAAGCTCGACCACATGCTGGCCGATGCCGGCGCGATGCAGCTGGTGCGCAACCCCAAGCAGTTCGACGTCATCGTGACGGACAACCTGTTCGGCGACATGCTGTCGGACATCGCGGCGGAGCTGACCGGCTCGCTCGGCATGCTGCCGTCGGCCTCGCTCGGCGCGGTCGATCCGAAGACCGGCCGCCGCCGCGCGCTCTATGAGCCGGTGCACGGCTCGGCGCCCGACATCGCCGGGCAGGGGAAGGCCAACCCGATCGCGATGATCTCGTCCTTTGCGATGGCGCTCAACTACTCCTTCGGCATGGGCACGGAGGCGGCCCGCATCGAGAGCGCCATTGCCGCGACGCTGGACAAGCGCATCTTCACGCCCGATATCGCCGGCGGCGGCCCCGCCGTGTCGACCACGGAAATGACGGACGCCATCCTCGCCGAACTGGAACTCACCGAGTGAACCCCAGCCGCCGCCTTGTCCTGACCGGTGCGGCCGGCGCGATGGCGCTGGCGAGCGGGGCGGCGGCTGACGAACTCGCGTCGGTGCGGTGGCAATACCGCCCGCTGCTGGTGTTCACGCCATCGGGGACGGACGCGCGGCTGTCCCGCCAGACGACGTGGCTGGCCGACGCGGCGGAGGGGCTCGCCGAGCGCAAGCTCGCCGTCTACATCGTCGAGCCCGACCGCGTGTTCACCACCTTCGGGGCGCCCGCCCCGGACGCCGGCGCGGCCTCGCTGCGGCGCCGGTTTCGCATTCCGGACGATGCCTTCCGCGTCGTCCTCGTCGGCCTCGATGGCGGCCGGAAGTTCGAACTCGACGCGCCCGTCGAAACTGAGCGGCTCTTTCAGGTGATCGACGGCATGCCGATGCGCCAACGTGAACTTCGCGAGCGCCCCGCCCCGCGCTGACTCTTCAACGAGGGCCTCCCTCAAACGGATTTCTTTGGCAATGGTCCTCACAGACAACGTGCGCGGCGCCATCCTGATGACGGTGTCGATGGCGGCCTTCGTCGTCAACGACACGATGATGAAGGTGACGTTCGAGACGCTGCCCGTTGCGCAGACGCTGTTCTTCCGCGGCTTGATGGCCTCGTCGATGATCCTGGCGATGGCCGCCTACACCGGCGCCCTGCGCTATCGCCCCCCGCGGCGCGACCGCTGGCCGCTCGCGCTGCGGCTCATCGGCGAGGTCGGCGCCACATCGTCGTTCATGCTCGCGCTCGCCAACACGCCGATTGCCAACGCCGTCGCCGTGCTCCAGGCCGCGCCGCTGTTCGTCACCATGGCAGCCGCGCTCTTCCTCGGGGAGACCGTGCGGTGGCGTCGCTGGTCGGCGATCGGGGTCGGCTTCATCGGCATGCTGATCATCGTGCAGCCGGGCGCGGAAGGGTTCGACGCCTACGCCCTCTACGCCGTGCTGACGGTGCTGTTCATCACCGCGCGCGATATCGGCACGCGCAATCTCAGCGAGGGCACGCCGACGCTATGGGCCAGCGCCACCTCGGCCCTCGTGGTGACGGTCGGCGCCGGGCTCATCATCCCGCTGGAGGGTTGGCGGCCGATGGGCCGCTCGGAGTTCGCGCTCTCCTTCGGCGCCAGCCTCTTCGTCATCATCGGCTACGTCACCCATGTCGGCTCGGTGCGGCTCGGCGAGATCAGCGCCGTCGCGCCGTTCCGCTACACGGTGCTGATCTGGGCGCTGATGCTGGGTTTCTTCGTGTTCGGCGAGATGCCGAACGCCCTCACCCTCCTCGGCAGCGTGATCGTCACGGCGGCCGGGCTCTACACCATCTGGCGCGAACAGGCGGTGGGGCAGAGCGATGCCGCGCGGGCCGTGAGCCGCCCCTTCGGCAGCGACGTGCGGCCGCCGCCCCGCTAGATTACGTCTGGTTGCAATTAACCGCGTGGGAAAATACCTCTCATGAGCAGCGGGGTGGGACCTTTCCCGTCAGTATGATTTCGTGCAGCCCTGCCGCAAACCTTTGTTTTCACAAAGTTTTCAAATTTCATCATGATTCCAAATTGCTGAAATTTCGATTGAAGCACCGGCAAGCACGCGCTGCCGTCGGCGTGCCTGTTTGGGTCTCTCGCGCGGGCCATCGCAACCTTGCCGTGATTGTCGAGCGCCCATAAGGTCGGCGTGCCTCCGCAAGAGAGGCCACTAAAAACGTGGGAGGAACTATGAAAATGCGCTTGATGGCGTCTGTGGCAATGATCGCGCTCGTCTGCGGCACGACGGCTTCGTTTGCCCAGTCCGACAATCTCAAGAAACTCGGGGCGATGCAGTCGACCGGGACGGGTTCGGCCGAGTTCAAGCCCGTCGAACAGACCGGCAATTACGCCGACCAGCTCCGCGCGAACCTCGAGAAGATCAAGGTTCCCGACGGTTTCAAGATCGACCTCTATGCCGTCGTTCCCGACGCGCGCCACATTGCCGTCGGGCCGCAAGGCGTCGCGACCTTCGTCGGCACCCGCAAGGACGACGTGTGGGTGATCACCGACCGCGACAAGGACCGCGTCGCCGACGAGGTGAAGCGCTTCGCGCCGTCGATCGACTTCACCATTCCCAACGGCGTCTGCTTCTCCAGGGACGGGTTCCTCTACATCGCCGAGCAGAACCGCGTGATGGTCTTCCCGGCCGCCGAGTTCTTCTATGAGAGCCCGGACGTCGCAGTCGGCGCCGTGGTCGAAAAGGGCGACCTCATCCCCGAGGACGAGGAATCGTACAACCATACGGCCCGCGTTTGCGACATCGGGCCAGACAACAAGCTCTACATCTCGCTGGGACAGCCCTTCAACGTGCCGCCCGCGGATAAACTCGAGAAGTATTTGCGAACGGGCATCGGCGGCATCATCCGCATGGAGCGCGACGGCACCAAGCGCGAAGTGTTCGCCACGGGCGTGCGCAACTCCGTCGGACAGGACTTCGACCCGCGCACCGGAGACCTGTGGTTCACCGACAACCAGGTCGACGGCATGGGCGACGACATCCCGCCCGGCGAATTGAACCACGCGACCGCGGCGGGCCAGAGCTTCGGCTTCCCGTGGTATGGCGGCGGGTCGGTGCGGACCAACGAGTACAAGGATTCGGAGATCCCGGCCGACGTGGTTCCGCCGGCTGTCGAGTTCACCGCGCATGCGGCCGATCTCGGGATGATCTTCTATACGGGCAGCCAGTTCCCGGCGCGGTATCGCAACGGCATCTTCAGCGCCCAGCACGGCTCGTGGAACCGCACCAAACCGGTTGGCGCGCGGGTGATGTTCACCCCGGTCAACGAGGATGGGACGGTCGGCGAAGCCAAGCCCTTCGCCGAAGGCTGGCTCCTCGACACCGGCGAATATATGGGCCGCCCTGTCGATGTTGCGCAGCTTCCGGACGGCTCGATCATCGTCTCCGACGATCTTGCCGGCGCGGTCTACCGGATCTCGTACGACAACTGATCCGCCCTAGACTCAAGTCCAACATGCGGAGCCGCGAAAGGCGGCTCCGCCCCCATTCGAAGAGAGCCAAGCCGGGCGAGCGCACGTTTGCCGCGGATCGGCTCGAGGGAGAAGCCCGTATGCGTTACCTCGCCGCCCTGATCGGCTGCGCCGCCGCCCTCGCGTTCGGACCCGCCGAGACCAGAGCCGCCGACGCGGCGGCCGGCAAGGCCAAGGCGCAGATGTGTTCGGTCTGTCACGGTCTCGATGGGATCGGACGCAATCCGGACGTCCCGAACCTCGCCGGCGAGAGCACGATCTACGTTTCCAAGCAGCTCAAAGCCTACCGGGACGGCGAGCGGCAACACGAACAGATGTCGATCATCGCCCAAAGCCTGACGGACGAGGACATCGCCAACCTCGCCGCCTGGTACGCCGGACTGAAGGTCACGGTGGAAATGCCGCAGTAGCGCGCCCCGAAACACCCCGGGCCCTTACCAATAGTCGCTCTTCATCGCCTCCGCGACGAGCAACACGTCCGCGGGGTCAAAATTGCTTTTCGCGCGCAACACGGCCAAGCGGTCCGCGCTCTCGACCACTTCCGTAAAGTTCAATATTTGGCTATATCTTGACTGCCGATCCCAGAAATCATGAAAACATATTATTGTATCGGCCCTAAACTTTAGCAGCGCGCGCAGGGCTACGGACAAACGATACCTACCATCAACCAGAATGACGTCCGGCACCATGTCCATAAGCTGCCAGGGCATCGTCTGGTATCTCTGGCGCATGTATTCCGGTGGATCCGACAGCGGGAAGCCGAAGTTTCCACATGGGCCGAGCCCCACATGCAAAACCTTCAGCCGATTCACCTTCACCATTTGGTTTAGTAATTCGTCTTTTAGCAAATACTCGATAAAATTGAGATCATTCTCAATCGAGAGAACGCGCCAAACGTTCTTTTCAAATGCAAATTTGGTCGAACCACCGGACCCGTATTCGACTAGATAATTTATGTTCTCAATGAATTTTGCATATAATTTCCTTTCGCTGGGGCGCATCGCAATTTTTAATGGCGGCGCCTCTTTAGCTTCGGTCATTTTGTAACTCTCTGCATAAAATATCACTATTCCATTGAGCGCATGGCTCAATCAGAGCTTAAGTTACTTTGGGACCGCCCTTCTTAATTACTGTTCCGTTTTACGATCAAATATTTGAGTTGGAAAGAGGCGGGCGGCCAATTCCGCGCGCTGGAAGACGGTGATTGGCAATGGAACCTTCGTCGATTCGAAGGTGGGTTCCCTGCCCGCACGCCGCCGACACGGGGGCATGTTCCCGCGGGGCGAGCCGACGCTGGCCGGCCCGTCCCGCGGCAACGCCCGTTGCTACAGCATCCGGTAGGCCGGCAGCGTCAGGAACGGGGCGAGCTCGTCGGCGGTGGAGAGTTCGCGGAACAGCGCGATGGCATCGTCGAAGCGACCCGCCGCGTAGGTGTCGGCGCCGACCTCGCCCTTCACCCGCTCCATTTCCTCGGTCAGGCAGCGGTCGAACAGGGCGCGGTCCACCTTCTGACCATCGGAGAGGGTGGCGCCGTACTTCAGCCACTGCCACAGCTGCGAGCGGGAGATTTCCGCCGTCGCCGCGTCCTCCATCAGGTTGTAGAGCGGCACCGCGCCGCGCCCGCGCAGCCACGCCTCGATGTACTGGACGCCGACCCGGATGCAGTCGCGCACGCCCGCCTCGGTCTTCTCGCCCTCGTGGACCTCGAGGAGATCGGCCTGGCTCACCGAAACGTCCTCGCGCTTCTTGTCGAGCTGGTTCGGCCCCGGCATCACGCGGTCGAACACCTCCATCGCCACGGGCACGAGGTCGGGATGCGCCACCCAGGTGCCGTCGTGGCCGTTGTTGGCCTCGCGCTCCTTGTCGGCGCGCACCTTTTCCATGGCAGCCGCGTTGACCGCCTCGTCGCGCCGGTTGGGGATCTGCGCCGCCATGCCGCCCATCGCGAACGCGCCGCGACGGTGGCACTGCTTGATCAGGAGCTGCGAGTAGGCCTGCAGGAACGCCTTGCCCATCACCACCTGCGAGCGGTCCGGCAGCACGTATTCCGGCTTGGCCTGCAGCGTCTTGATGAACGAGAAGATGTAGTCCCAGCGGCCGCAATTGAGCCCGGCCATGTGGTCGCGCAGCACGTAGAGGATCTCGTCCATCTCGAAGGCGGCCGGCAGCGTCTCGATCAGCACCGTCACCTTGATGGTCCCGACCGGCACGCCGAGCGCGTTCTGCGCGTGGACGAACACGTCGTTCCACAGCGCCGCCTCTTTGTGGCTCTCCATCTTCGGCAGGTAGAAATAGGGGCCGGTCCCCTGCGCGATCTGGTTCTTCACGTTGTGGAAGAAATAGAGCCCGAAATCGACCAGGCCGCCGGACATCGGCTCGCCGTCCACCTCGATGTGCTCTTCGGGCAGGTGCCAGCCGCGCGGGCGCACCAGGAGCACCGCCGGCTTGTCGACAAGCTTGTATTCCTTGCCGCGCTCGTCGGTGAAGTCGATGGCGCCGTTCCAGCGGTCCTTCAGGTTGATCTGGCCGTCCATCATGTTCGACCAGGTCGGCGAGGACGCATCCTCGAAGTCGGCCATGAACACCTTGGCGCCGCAATTGAGCGCGTTGATGATCATCTTGCGGTCGACCGGGCCGGTGATCTCGACACGGCGGTCCTGGAGATCGGCCGGGATCGGCGCCACGGTCCAGTCGCCGTCGCGGATGTGCTTGGTCTCGGGCAGGAAGTCGGGCAGCGCGCCCGCGTCGATTTCCTTCTGCCGGGTTGCGCGGGCGGCGAGAAGCTCGACCCGGCGCGCCTGGAAGGCGCGATGCAGCTCGGCCAGGAACGCGAGCGCCTCGGCGGTCAGAACTTCGTCATATCGTGGGGCCATCTCGCCTTTGATGACCACGCCTTGCGGTTGGCTCACGCTCTCTCCTCCGCGATTTCGGGATTGGATATTAGTCATATCGCCACGCAAACCGTCAGGGCAACCTGTTCGCGGGCCGCAGCCCGGCCTATGTCGGGTGGCGTGACGCGCGAACCGATCCTCTCCCTCACCGACGCGGGGCTCTACTGCCCCGCCGGCGGCTTCCACATCGACCCGACCCGGGCGGTGGCGCGCGCGCTCGTCACCCACGGCCATTCCGACCACGCCCGGCCCGGTCACGTCTCGGTGATGGCGACGCCCGAGACGCTCGCCATCATGGCGCTACGCTACGGCGAGAATTTCTGCGGCACCGCCCATCCCGCGCGCTATGGCGAGACGACGACCGTCGGCGACGTCGCGGTACGCCTGGTGCCGGCCGGCCATTGCCTCGGCTCGGCGCAGATCGTCATCGAGCGCGGCGGCGAGCGCGCCGTCGTGTCGGGCGACTACAAGCGCCAGTCCGACCCCACCTGCGCCCCCTTCGAGCTCGTGACGTGCGATCTGTTCGTGACCGAGGCCACCTTCGCTCTGCCGGTCTTTCGCCATCCGGACGCGAGCGAGGAGATCGCCAAGCTCCTCGCCTCGCGGGAGATCTTCGCCGACCGGGCCCACCTCGTCGGCGCCTATGCGCTCGGCAAGGCGCAGCGCGTTCTGGCGCTGATCCGCGCCGCCGGGTACGACCGGCCGATCTATCTGCATGGCGCGATGGAGAAGCTTTGCGCGCACTATGAGGCGAGCGGCATCGCGCTGGGCGAGCTTCTCCCGGTGCGCGACTTCGATCGCAAGGCGCTGGGCGGCGAGATCGTCCTGTGCCCGCCCTCGGCGCTCAACGATCGCTGGGCCCAGCGCTTCGGCGATGCGCGGACCGCCTTCGCCTCGGGCTGGATGCGGGTGCGCGCGCGGGCACGCCAGCGGGGCGTGGAGCTGCCGCTGGTGATCTCGGACCACGCCGATTGGGAAGATCTTTGCACCACCATCGTGGAGACCGGCGCGCCGCGGGTGTGGGTCACGCATGGGCAGGAGGATGCGCTGTGCCACTGGGCACGGACGATGGGGATCGACGCGCGCCCGCTGCATCTCCTTGGCTACGGCGACGAGGACGCCGACGAGCCCGCCCCGCCGCCTGCGGAGGCCGAGGCTACGGCCGGGTAGCCGGGCCGCGGATCAGGCCGGCTCGTCCCACGTGCGCGCGTGGGCGGCGAAGGCCGGCCCCTCGGCCTCGACCACGCAGAAGCGGTGGCCCGTGGGCGCTTCCATCACCACCCAGGTACGCACCGCGGCCACCTGGCGTGCGCCGAGCCGCTCCAGCCGGCGCACTTCGGCCGTGATGTCGTCCGTCGCGATGTCGAGATGCACGCGGCTCGGGTGGGTGACCCGCTGCACTTCCACGTGCAGGCCGGCCTCATCGTCGAGCACCACGTATGGCCCCTGCTGCTCGCGGCGCTCCCTGTCGCCCAGCGCAGCGGTCCAGAAGTCTGCCGCACCGGCGAGGTCGTCGCCCTCGCAATCGATGATGAAGCCGGCCAGGCAGCTCCGGTGTGCCATCGTCCGTCCCGATGCTGTCGCGTGCCGGTTTGCCATGGGCGACGGGCGCGCCGCCGCATCGACCGGCCGGCGAATTGCGCGCTATTGCGTGGCGTAGACGATGCGGGCGACCCACTCCACATGGTCGCTCGCCACCGCGATATCGGCATGGTCATCGCTGACCGCGTGGAAGGCGTAACCGTCCTCGCCCTGCGATTTCAGGACTTTGACGACGATTTCACTGCTGCGCAGCTTGACCACGACGCGGTCGCCCGCCGAGCAGGCCGCGTTGGGCGCCACGAACAGCACGTCGCCATTGCGGTACAGCGGCAGCATCGAATCGCCCACCACCGAGAGCGCGTAGAGCGGCTCGTAGCGCGAATCGGGAAAGGTTATGATGCGCGCCGGACGCGGCAGCATGATCGGTTCCTGATCCCCGACGCCCGCGAGATCGAGCCCCGCGTGGGCTTCGCCCAACAGCGGCACCGCCATTCCCGGGCTGGTGTCGACCCGACGCGAATTGTTTCCGAAAAAATCCCCGACATTGGTGTTGGTCGCCCGCAATATCTTGGCAATGGATTCGGTCGACGGCCAGCGCGGCCGCCCGTCGGCTGCATATCGCTTTGACTTGTTGAATGTGGTCGGGTCGAGTCCGGAGCGGCGCGCCAGGCCGGACGGCGACAGCCCATTGCGCTCGGCAAGGGTATCGATTGCCTCCCAGACCTCTTCGTGCGCAAGCATTTTGTCCCCCAATTCTGTCTGAGAAGGCGCTCGCGGTCACACGCGGAGACACATTCACGACAGCATTAACTCGGTTGGGCCGTGGAAGAATTCCTAAGCTCGGAATGCGGAGGTTGCAACCGCCGCCAACGACTCAACCCAAACGTATCCTATTTGTTCAGAATATGGAATATACTGCAAGACTGGGGTCGGATTAAAGGCTCGCCAGCACTAATGTGACCTATGACCCCAACCAACATATCTCATTGCGAAGCCGAGCCGCTCTGGAAAATCCTCCTGGCCGAGGAGGCCGCGCTCCTGATCGTGGAGGGAACCTTCCCCGGTTCGGCCGATGACCGGCGCGACGGTTTCATCCATCTGTCGGGCGCGGCGCAGGTGGCCGGGACGATCGCCAAGCACTTTTCCGGCGCGGTCGGGCTCGTCGGTGCGCGCTGCGACCCGGCGCAGCTGGGCGACGACCTGCGCTGGGAGGTTTCGCGCGGTGGCGCGCTGTTTCCGCACCTTTATCGCCCGCTGCGTCTCGCGGACGTGACGTTGCTGGTGCCCCTTGCCGAAACGCGGCTGGCGGGGCCGGACGAACCGCCCGGCACCCCCTAGCCCGTCATACCGCCTCGTTCGCAGCGCGCCCTTTGCGGGCCGGCAGCGGTTCAAGCGGCGCGGCGATCCTGGCCGACCAGCTTGCGGTTGATCAGCACCTCGGCGATCTGCACGGCATTGAGCGCAGCGCCCTTGCGCAGGTTGTCCGCCACCACCCACATGGCAAGGCCGTTCTCGACGGTGGGGTCGTTGCGGATGCGGCTGATGTAGGTCGCGTCCTCGCCGGCCGCCTCGTATGGCGTGATGTAGCCGCCCGGTTCCTGCTTATCGATGACCAGGCAACCCGGCGCCTCGCGCAGGATCTCGCGCGCCTCGTCGGCGTCCAGCGGCTCTTCCAGCTCGAGATTCACCGATTCGGAGTGGGAGATGAAGACCGGCACGCGCACGCAGGTCGCGGTCAGCTTGATCTTCGGGTCGAGGATCTTCTTGGTCTCGACCATCATCTTCCACTCTTCCTTGGTGAAGCCGTCCTCCATGAAGGTGTCGATGTGGGGGATGAGGTTGAACGCCATCCGCTTGGGGAACTTCTTGCTCTCCACCGTGTCTGACACGAACACCGCGCGCGTCTGGGCGAACAGGTCGTCCATCGCCTCCTTGCCGGCGCCGGAAACCGACTGATAGGTCGACACCACGACGCGGCGGATCCGGGCGCGATCGTGGATCGGCTTCAGCGCCACCACGAGCTGCGCGGTCGAGCAGTTGGGGTTGGCGATGATGTTTTTCTTGCGGAAGCCCTCCACGGCGTCCGCGTTCACTTCCGGCACGATCAGCGGCACGTCCGGGTCCATGCGGAAGGCGGAGGAATTGTCGATCACCACCGCGCCGGCCTTGGCGATCTTCGGCGCCCATTCGCGCGCCACGTCGCCGCCGGCCGACATCAGGCAAATGTCCGTGGTCGAGAAGTCGAAGTTGGCAAGATCCTCGCAGACCAGGGTTTTGTCGCCGAAAGACACTTCGGTGCCCTGGCTGCGGCGCGAGGCGATGGCGAACACTTTGTCGGTCGGAAAGCCGCGCTCGGCGAGGATATCAAGGATTTCGCGGCCGACGTTGCCCGTCGCGCCGACGACCGCCACGTTAAAACTCATCGGACTGTCTCTTTCTCTACGGATGCGACGCCACAGATAGGGCCGCGCCCCCCCCTTTGTCTAATGGGAAGTTGCACCGCGCCCCGAGCCCGGCCCGAGACGGTCGCGGAGGCGGCGCCAATCGAACACCAGCCCGGCACCATCTTGGTTCGGTACCATTTGGGCTGCTGTCATTTGTCCGAGGCCATAACAGATATGCCGAACCTCGCTCCGTCGAACATTCTGCCGTTCCGGCTCAAACAGTCCCCGCGCCGGGCCGCAAACAGTGCGATCTTCGCTGCACTGGATTGCCTCGACACCAACGTGATGGTCGCGGACGCACGCAACAACGTCATCTACCTCAACACCGCGCTAAAGAAGTTCCTCAAGGAGTACGAAGACCGGATCCGCAAGGATTTGCCGCAATTTTCGGTCGACACCGTGGTCGGGCAGAACGCCGACCTGTTTCACAAGAACCCAGCCCATCAAAACCGGATGCTGGAAGCGATGCGGGAACCCCTGGAGACCACCATCAGGGTCGGCGGGGTCATGTTCGGCGTGGTGGCAAGCCCGCTGTTCAACAACCAGGGCAACCGGATCGGAACGTCGATCGTCTGGAGCAATTCCCAGGAAGCCATCGAAAACATCTCGCTGGTCGCCGCGATCAACCGCTCTCAGGCCGTCATCCACTTCGACCTCGAGGGAACGATCCTCGACGCCAACAAGAACTTTCTCGACTGCCTCGGCTATTCCCTCAGCGAGGTGAAGGGCAAGCATCACAGCATGTTCGCCGAACCGGCGTACGCCAAGTCACAGGAATATAAAGATTTCTGGAAGGGGCTCCGATCCGGCCAGTTTCAGTCCGGCCAGTTCAAGCGCCTCGGCAAAGGCGGCAAGGAGATCTGGATCGAGGCGTCGTACAATCCGATTTTCGACGCGCAGGGCAAGCCCTTCAAGGTCACCAAATTCGCCACCGACCTGACCCCGCGCAAAACGGAGAACCGCGTCCTCGCCGACGAGTTCGAGGGCAGCGTGTCGGTCCTGGTCGAGGGCGTGGCCTCTTCCGCATCGCAGATGGACGGAACGGCCCAATCCTTGTCCGATGCCGCCGACGACACGAGCCGCAAGGCCAGCGTCGTCGCCGCGGCGACCGAACAGCTCTCCTCGTCCGTCAACGAGATCTCCTCGCAGGTCGGCGAATCGGCCCGCGTCGTCGGCTCGGCGGTGCATGACGCGACCGAGGCGGAACGCCTCGTCACGTCGCTGGTCGAGGCGTCGAGCAAGATCGGCGAGGTGACCGAAATCATCGCCGATATCGCCAACCAGACCAACCTTCTCGCGCTGAACGCTACCATCGAGGCCGCCCGCGCGGGCGACGCCGGCAAGGGTTTCGCCGTGGTCGCCACGGAGGTGAAGACCCTGGCGGCACAGACCGCACAAGCCACCGAGGAGATTCGTACACAGATCGGCGGAATCCAGTCGGTCACCTCCAACACCGCCGTCGCCATCCGCAAGATTTCCGGGGTGATCGAGCAGGTCAACGAGACCAGCACCGCCATTTCGAGCGCGGTGGAGGAACAGGCCTCCGCCACCCGCGAGGTGTCGGAGAACATCGCAAGCGTTCAGGAATCGGCGGGCGACACCGGCACCGCGGCCAACGAGGTTCTGTCGGTGGCGCGGGCGCTGTCCGAGCGGTCCGACGACCTCCGGAAAAAGGTCGCCGAGTTCCTCGCCAGGGTGCGCTCGATGTAGCGAGGCGCGCAGGCCCGAGGCTCGGGCCGCAGCCTGCGAGGTCGACGGCGCCGCCCGTCGCCTCCTCACGATCCTGTCGCAGATCGGCACCCGGTTCGATCCCGCAGCGAAGCGGCTTCCGAACCTCGCCGACGTGCGGCAGCCGAGCCCGGTCGATCTGCCCTGCCTCAGCGGGACGCGCTTCCACGCCGACCTCTTCGCGCTCCGGCTGAGCGAGGGCGGACGGCCTCACATAGGCCAGAGCACCAGGGCAAGGCCGGCCGCCAGCAAGGCCGCCCGCACCACAATGGGCGCGCGCACGATGACGGCGCGCGAGACCGCGGCTAGCCCCGCGCCCGTCTTCACGAACGCCAGCGCCGCGGCGAAGGGCGTGTCGGCGATCCCGAGCAGCGCCGGCGAAGCGACCATGCCGAGCGGGATGAGATAAAGGCCAATGCCCAGCGCCATGGCCGCCCCAGCGACCTTGAGCCAGTTCTCCTCCACCATGCCGGCAGCGATGAACACCGCGCCGCACACCGGCGGCGTGATGGTGGACAGCAGCGCGAACCAGAACACGAACAGGTGCGCCTGCAACGGCTCCAGCCCCAGCTCGATCAACGCCGGCCCCGCCACCGAAACGCAGATCACGTAGGCCGCCGTGGTCGGCACCTCCATGCCGAGGATCAGGCAGGCAACGCCTGTCAGGATCAGCGCCGGCCACAGCGCGCCCGAGGAGCCCGACAGGATCAGCGACGTCACCTTGACGCCGAGGCCGGTGAGCCCGAGCACGCCCACGACGATCGAGGCACACAATATGATCGAGGCGATCATCGCCACCTGCTGGCCGGCGACCAGCGCCGCGCCCGCGATGCGCCTTGCCGCGCTTCCCAGGCTGACCGTGAGGTCGCCGCGCACGAACAACAGCAGCGCCCCGGACATGATGGCGCCGGTCGCGGCGTATTGCGGCGTCACGCCGACCGCGAACATGCCGACCAGGAGAATGGTGAAGGGCACCAGGAAGAAGCACGCCGTGGTCAGCACTTCCCGCAGGGCCGGGCGCTCATCGGCCGGCAGGCCGCGCAGGTCGTAGCGGGTGGCGAAACAGTCGATGCCGATCCACACGGCCACGAAATAGAGAATCGCCGCCGGCAGCGCCGCGAGCACGATGGCGTTGTAGGGCACGCCCGTCAGCTCCACCATGACGAAGGCGCCCGCCCCCATCAGCGGCGGCATGATCTGCCCGCCCGAGGAGGCGACCGCCTCGACGGCCCCGGCCAGCGCGCGCGGATAGCCGAGCCGGCGCATGGCCGGCAGCGTCACCGCCCCTGTGGAGGCGACGTTGGCCGAGGCCGAGCCCGAAATCGAGCCGAACAGCGCCGAGGACACCACCGACACCTTGGCCGCCCCCGCCTTGAGCCGCCCCGCCGCCGCCGCCGCGACGTTCATGAACCCCTGCCCCGCCTCGCCGGCATTGAGCACGGCGCCGAAGATCACGAACACCGCGACGACGCCGACCGAGATGCCCGTGAGTTCGCCCCACAGCCCGCCCTCGGCGATGGTCAAGGTGCCCAGGAGGCTCGCGTCGGGCAGGCCCGCGTGGCCGAATTTGCCGGGAATATACTCGCCGAAGAAGGCGTAGAGGAGCGCGATCAGCGCCACCAGCGGCAGCGGCCAGCCGATGGCCCGGCGCGCCAGCTCCAGCGTCACCCCCAGCAGCGCGAAGGCCACCACGTACTGCTCGGTGCCGAACAGCATTCCGTACTGGTCGCCGAGCCGG
>JAUIJH010000277.1 GCA_030431335.1 Alphaproteobacteria bacterium | reverse complement strand
GCCCGATCTCGGTGGCGTCGAAGGCGATCTCGGGCGCGCGCGGCAGCCGGCCGGTGTCGTCCACCAGGCGCATGGTGATCAGCGGCGCGGCCGCCTCGGCCGTCAGCGGCCACACGCCGAGCGCTTCCAGCATCGCGACGGCGGGCATCATCAGCGCGGTGGTGCGCGGGTCGCGATCGACGTGCGGCGCGACGAGGGCCGTGCGCCAGCCGGCTTCGGCCGCCGCCAGCGCCGCGATGGCCCCGGTCGGCCCGCCGCCGACAACGGCGATGTCGACCGTGCGCGCCCCGGCGTCCGCCACCCCACCTGCCATCGCGATCGTCCCTCCTGCGCCCGGGTCGCTTGATTGCCCGGTACGCAAAACCTAACGTGCCGCTCGGCAATCCGAGAGAGAATATTATGACGCACGCCATCGTGATCGACGAGACGGGGGGACCGGACGTCCTTTCCTGGCGCGAGGTGACCGATCCGGTCGCCGGTCCCGGCGAGATCGTCGTGCGCCATACGGCCATCGGCCTCAACTATATCGACACTTATTTCCGCACCGGCCTCTACCCCGCGCCCAACGGTCTGCCGATGACGGTAGGCCACGAGGGCGCGGGCGTGGTGGAGGAGGTGGGCGAGGGCGTCGACTTCCTGCTGCCGGGCGACCGGATCGCCTACGCCGGCGCGCTCGGGGCCTACGCCGAGCGCCGGACGCTGAAGGCGGCGAGCGCCGTCAAGCTGCCCGACGAGATCGACGACCGGACGGCTGCGGCGATGATGCTGAAGGGCATGACGGCGCGCTACCTCATCAAGGAGACCTTCCCGGTGAAGGCGGGTCAGACGGTGCTGTTTCATGCGGCCGCCGGTGGCGTGGGGACCATCGTGGGGCAGTGGGCGAGCGCGCTGGGGGTGAGGCTGATCGGCACGGTCGGCAGCGCCGACAAGGCCGAGCTCGCCCGCCAGCACGGCTACGACGAGATCATCAACTACCGCGAGGAGGATTTCGTCGCCCGCGTGAAGGCGCTGACGGACGGGGCGGGGGTGGATGTCGTGTACGATTCGGTGGGGCAGGACACCTATCCCGGCTCGCTCGATTGCCTCAGGATCCGGGGGATGTGGGTCTCGTTCGGCCAGTCGTCCGGCCCCATCAAGAATTTCGAGCTGCAGCATCTGGCGCAGCGCGGCTCGCTGTTCGCGACGCGGCCGACGCTGTTCAGCTACGTGGAGACGCGCGCGCGGCTGGAAGCGAACGCGGCGGACCTGTTCGCGGCGGTGCGCGACGGGCTCGTGACAATCAAGGTGGGCCAGACGTTCGCGCTGCGCGATGCCGCCGAGGCCCACCGTGCGCTGGAAGGCCGGGCGACCACCGGCTCCACTCTCCTCATCCCCTGACGGATCGATGTCATGAGCGACCCCCTCGCCACCGCCGTGCTTGCCGGCCAGGACGACGCGGTGGCCCTGTTGGCCAAGCTCGTCGAGCACCCGACGGAGAACCCGCCGGGCGACGTCGGCACCGCAATGGAGTGGCTGGCGACCTATCTCGCCGAGCGCGGCCACGCGGTGGAGCGCCATCCCGTGCCGCAGGCGTTCGCCCGCAACTATCACCTCAGCGAGGTGGAGAACTTGATCGTGCGGCGTGCGTTCGGGCCGGGTCCGACCATCGCGCTGAGCGCGCCCATCGACACGCTGCCGGCGGGCTCCAGCTGGAATCGCGACCCGTTCGGCGCCGAAATCCGCGACGGCATGCTGTACGGCCGGGGCGCGCGCGATTCCAAGTCGGATGTCGCCGCCTACGTGGCCGTGCTGGAGGCGCTCAACGCGGCCGGCTTCCGCCACGGCACGGTGGAGCTGCACATCACGGCCGACGAGGAGAGCGGCGGCTTCCTGGGGCCCGCCTTCCTGCTGGGGCAGGGGCTCGCCCAGCCCGACGCGGTGATCGGGGCCGGCACCTCGCACCAGGTGGTGGTGGGCCAGCAGGGCGTCCTCCACCTGGAGGTGGTGCTGCGCGGGCGCCAGGCGCACACCTCCCGCCCGCAGGACGGGTGCGACGCGCTGGCGGCCGCCGTGCCGATCCTCGCCGAGCTGCAGGCCGAGCGCGCGCGCATTTCGATGCCGCTGACGGTGAGCACCATCTCCGGCGGGCGCGGCGTCAACGTGGTGGCCGACCGGACGCGCTTCACGATCGATCGGCGCATCGAGGCCGGCGACGACGGGGAAAAGATCGAGGCGGAGCTGATCGCGCTGATCGAGGCCGCCCACACGGCGGGCGACGGGGTGGAGCTGGAATGCCGGCGCCTGCTGTTGGCCGAGCCCGTGGTGCCGACGGCGCCGAGCGCGCGCCTGGCCGCCGCGCTGTCGCGCCATGCGGCCGATTCCTTCGGCAAGGAGGTGCCGGTGGTGACGGCGCCGGTGGTGTCGGGCGCGCGCCATTATGCGGCCGCGGGCATCGCGACGGCGCTCTACGGCGTCGGCCCGCCGATCGTGGGCGAGGGCGTCGATTTCACCGGCGACGAGTGGGTGTCGCTGGGCGACCTGCAGCGGGCGAGCCTGGCACTGACGGCGGCGGTGGCGGAGCTTTTGGCCGCCTGACCGGCGCTGAGGGGCTCACGGCTCGCGGGCTTGGGGCTCAGACGCTCGGGCGCCGGCCGCCGCGCATCAGGAGCGGCAGGTAGGAGAGGAGGTGCAGCACCAGGAGCCCGCCGAGCGCCACCTGGTAGCCGAACTGCGCGCCGCCCCATTCGGCCGCCGGAAACAGCCCCACCACCACGCCGAACAGCCACTGCACGAAAAACGACACGATGAAGATCAGGCAGTTGATGGTGGTGTTGACGCGCCCGGCCAGTTCCTCGCCGAACAGGCTGGTGATGACCGAGAACGACAGGATGCCGCCCGAGGACAGCATCGCGAAGGGGATCCACAGCGGCGTCGCGGCGCCCGGCGGCAGCACGATGATCGCGGCCGTCACCACCGCGTAGAGGATCGAGCCGCCGATGAAGATCTGCCAGGTGCGCGCCGGCCCCGCCGCCCGGCTGGCCAGGAGCCCGAAGCCGAAGAAGCCCGCCATCAGCCCGATCGCCAGCAGCGAGAGCCAGCTCGCCGCGCCCGAGGCCGACAGCCCCGCCACCTCGCGCAGCCACGGCCCCGCCCACAGCCCCGCGATGGCGAGGAAGCCGACCTGCGTGGAGGCCGCCACCGGCGCGAGGCGCCACAGGGTGCGGCTCTTCAGGATCGCGCCGAGCTCGCTGGTCATGCGGGCGAAGGTCTGGCCGTGGTTCGGCTCGCGCTTGGAGGGGACGACGAACAGCAGCGCCGCCGCCGCGATCAGGATCAGCACGGCATAGATGGCGAAGAGCGCGCGCCAGCCCGACATGGTCATGATCGTCTCGGCCGGCCACCCCGCGACCGCCGAGCCCGCCGCGCCGAACACCATGTGGATGCCGACGACCATGGGCATGCGCTTGGGGGTGAACCATTTGCGGT
>JAUIJH010000100.1 GCA_030431335.1 Alphaproteobacteria bacterium | reverse complement strand
CGGCACGATGCTGGACGAGGTGTTTCCCGGCCACGGCATCTCCACCGACGACGTGGTGGCGGACCTGTCCATCGCCCGCCGGCAGATGGTGGAAATCGCGCGCGCCTTCGCCGTCACCGAGACCGAGGCGCGGGTGATCGTCCTCGACGAGCCCACCTCCTCGCTCGATGCGGTGGCGGCCAAGAACCTCCTCGCCCACGTGCGCCGCTACGTGGCGCGCGGCGGCACGTGCGTCCTCATCTCCCACCTCCTGGGCGAGATCCTCACCACCGGCGAGCGCATCGCCGTGATGCGCGACGGCACCGTGGTGGCGCTGGACGACGCCAGGAATTTCACCCGCGACAGCCTGGTCGCGGCAATGGGCAGCGTCGCCGAAAAGGCGCGCGAGGCGGCCGCGGGCGCGGCGCGTCGCGACACCGCGCCCATCGTCGTCGAGGCGCGGCCGGAGCGCTCCGGCACCGGGTCGCTCGCCGCCCACAAGGGCGAGGTGGTGGGCCTCGCCGGCCTCAGCGGCCAAGGCCAGACCGAGCTCCTGGTGCGCATCTTCGGCAAGCGCCCCGGCACCGATGTCGCCGGCGACGTGGCGCTGGTCGCCGGCGACCGCCAGAGCGACGGCATTTTCCCGCTGTGGTCGATCGCGGAGAACGTGTCGATCGGCTCGCTGCGCCAGTTCCTGAACGGCCCCTTCCTCGACCACCGCGCCGCCCGCGCCTTCGCCGACGAGTGGAAGCGCCGGATCGGCATCCGCACGCCCGACATGGCGCTGCCCATCCTGTCGCTGTCGGGCGGCAACCAGCAGAAGGCGCTGTTCGCGCGCGCGCTCGGCTCCACCGCCGACATCATCGCCATGGACGACCCCATGCGCGGCGTCGACGTGGGCACCAAGCAGGAAGTCTACGGCATGATCCGGGAGGAGGCCGCCAAGGGCCGCACCTTCCTCTGGTACACGACGGAAATGGACGAATTGAAGAACTGCGACCACGTCTATGTCTTCCGCGAGGGGTCCATCGTCGCAGACCTGCCGCGCAGCGAGATGACCGAGGAGCGCGTGCTGCACGCCTCCTTCCGGGCCGACGCATGAGCGCGCTGGTCTCCCCGCGCTTCCTGCGCGCGCTGCTGCCGCCGCTGTCGCTGACGGTCCTGCTCCTGGCGATCTTCTACCTGCAGCCGCGCACCATGAGCTATTTCGGGCTCAACCTGCTCCTCAACCTCGCGGTCCCCATCGCGCTCGCGACCATCGCGCAGATGTTCATCCTGTGCGTCAACGAGATCGACCTGTCGATCGGCGGCTTCGTGTCGCTCGCCGCCTGCATCACCGCGACGTGGCTGCACGACACGCCGCTCCTGGGCATCGCCGCGCTCCTCGGCCTGGTCGCGGCCTACGCCGGGATGGGGGCGCTGATCCACGTGCGACAGCTCCCCTCCATCGTGGTGACGCTGGGCATGTCCTTCGTCTGGCTCGGCCTTGCCGTCCTCATCCTGCCCACGCCCGGCGGCAAGGCGCCCGACTATCTCCGCACCCTGATGACGCTGAAGCCGCCCTTCGTGCCCTTCCCCATCATCGCCTCCGTCGTCCTGGCGCTGGTGGTGCACTTCGCGCTGATGCGCTCGGCCTTCGGCACGGTGCTGCGGGGTGCGGGCGGCAACCCGCGCTCGCTGGAACGGGCGGGCTGGTCGCTTCTCAAGCTGAAGACGACGATGTTCGCCGCGTCCGGCCTGTTCGGCGTCCTGTCCGGCATGGCGCTGGTGGGGCTCACCACGTCGGCCGACGCCAATCTCGCGCTGCGCTATACGCTGCTGTCCATCGCCGGTGTGATCCTGGGCGGCGGGGAGTTCGTGGGCGGGCGCGTGTCGCCCATCGGGGCGGTGATCGGCGCCGTCACGCTGGCGTTGGCGGGCTCGTTCCTATCGTTCCTGCGCCTCAATCCGGACTGGCAGATCGGCGCGCAGGGGGCGATCCTCATCATCGTGCTGGCGCTCAGGGTGCTGATCGGCCGCGTGGAGGCCAAGCGATGACCGCAGCCGGCCGCCTCCTGCGCCAGCCCTGGCTGTGGGCCTGGGTCGGTGCCGTCGCGGTCTGGGCGGCGACCGCCGCCTTCACCGGCGGCATGGGGTCGGGCCAGGTCCTGTCCGCGGCGCTCACCTTCGGCGCCTTCTTCGTGATCGTGGCGCTGGGGCAGATGTTCGTGGTCACGCTGGGGCCGGGCAACGTGGACCTGTCGATCCCGGCCAGCATGACCCTCGCCGGCACCGTCGCCATGAAGACGATGGGCGGCGCCGCGCTGATGATCCCGGTCGGCCTCGCCCTGGCGCTGCTGGTGGGCCTCGTCGTCGGCGTCATCAACTATTCGCTGATCCGCCTTCTCAGGATCCCGCCGATCATCGCGACGCTGTCGTCGAGCTTCATCTTCCAGTCCGCCGCCATCTGGTGGAACCGCGGCTTGCGGGTGAAGCCGCCGGCCGCCCTCGCGGACTTCACCACGGCCAAGATCGCCGGCGTGCCGATCATCGCGATCTTCGTGGTGCTTCTCGCCATCGCCGGCCACGTCGTGCTGACGCGCACCATCTTCGGCCGCAGCGTGCTGGCGATCGGACAGAACATGCGCGCGGCCCATCTGGCGGGCATCGCCGTGGAGCGGGTGCGCGCGGCGACCTACATCATGTGCGCGGTGCTGGCGGGCTTGTGCGGCTTTCTCCTCGCCGCCTTCTCCGGCGGCGCGGCGCTCAACATGGGCGAGGAATACCTCCTCAACTCCATCGCGGTGGTGGTGATCGGCGGCACGTCGGTGGCCGGCGGCTTCGCCAACGTGCCTGGCCTGTGGGGCGCGGCGCTGTTCCTGTTCCTGCTGGTCACCATGCTCAACACCTTCGGCGCGGGCGCCGGCATCCGCATGGTGTTGACCGGGCTGATCATTATCGGCGTCATCGTCGCCGCCAGCGGCAGCCGCCGCGAAACATAGGACGATCCGCCGGCGGAACGATGCGACCCGCCAGGCCCGCCGCCCCGGTCGTAAGCGGGCTCAGCGGGCCTCGCGGGCGGACCGATTGCTGGCCTCAAACGTCGATGATCTCCGGGCCCGTTTCCATCACCGCCGGGGTGTCCAACGGCATTTCGGCCGGCTTGAACACGCAGGTCTCGACCTCGGTGGCAAGGTCGACGATGCAGATCTCCATGCCATCGTCTTCCTCGAACATGGTGACGCAAAGCCGGCCATGGCTGCTCCCTGCGGCAAAGCACAGTTCGTCCCTCAGGGGCGGCGCGGCTTCGGCAACCCGCGTCTCGGGCGCAAGGGACAGCAGCACGGCGGCGGCGATCGTCAGAATCAACAGTTTCATCTCGCATATCCTCTTGTGTCAGGAACGTCGGGGTGAGCGGCGGCCGCGTTCTGGAAGGGCCGCCGCTCCCTCATCGACCGAAGGAGCGGCGCACCGTCCCGCCCTGAGGGCCGGCCCGGACGGACGCGCAGCCGCTCCCGCGGGTGCAGGTCCGCGCCATTGTTCCGGACTGGCCGTAGCGGCCGGTCACGGTGCGGTTCGTGCTGCACGATCCGCCGCCGCACGTCCGATCCTTTTGCACCGAGCCGCCATAGACGCCCTGCGTCGACACGGAGCGAGCGCAGGTCCCGCCGGCGCACGAGCCGGACGCGCTGCGGTGCGCCACCGCCGGCGGCGGGACGTAGGCGGGATAGGTCGCCCAGCGGCGGTACCAGGGATAGGCCGTGTAGTAGGTGTCCCAATAACCCTTGGAGAATTGAACCACCGAGATGCCCACCACCGGCGCCGTGCTGGCGCTGACCACGACGGTTCCGCCCGAATAGGTCGCGGTGATGTATTGCGAGGCGACCCAGCCCCTGTAGTTCGCGAAGCCGATGTCGCACCAGGCATAGGAGGGCGTGCACCCATAGGTCACGACCCCCGCCCCCGCGGGCACCACCGTGACGACGGGATAAGAGGTCGACGGCCCGGCCCGCAGGTTGACGCTCGCCGTGGCCACGGAGGCCGTCGCGGCGTGGGCGGCGGGGCTTGCGAACGCCCCGAGCGCGAGAAGAGTGGCGAGGCCCGCCGCGGGAAGCCAACGGATGCGCGTCGCATGCTTTGCCAGGATTTGGACGCGGGACAGAACAGCCGTCATTTTGCAAAGACCTCCTTGAGCGTGTTGCGGCAATCGGCCGACAGCTTTTCGCCGTTCTCGCGCATGCACGCCGCGATGCGGCCTTCGCCGCGCGTCACGTGCGAGCAGTACCGTTCGATGTCCGTGCGGCAGGCGTTGAAGATCGCCCGACCTTCGGCGCGGGTGATCTTCGGCTCCTGCGCCTCGGCCGTTACGAACGGACCCGTCGCGACGACCACGATGCCGGCGACGCCGAGGACGGCGGATTTGATGGTCGGTGACGCGATCATGTGGCCCTCCGTTGCCGGAGCGCTGCCGTGGCCGGGCTTGTCGGCGGTTCGCGTTCCGGCGCGGCAGCGATGCAAACGGCGGGGAGCAAGTCCTTCGACATCGTCGTCTCCTTCTCGTACATGCCGGCATTCAGCCGTGACCAGTCGGAGGTAAGGTCCGTTTGTCGATGGCCCGTGAACGGCGCGCTACGGTTTGTTTCGGTTTGTTGCCGTCCATGTCGTTGTGTAAAAATCGGGTGTCGGAGCCTCCAACTGGACCGGCAGGCCGTGCCATAGTGCGGCATGAGCCAACAGCAGTTGCAGACCGTTCTCATCGTCGAGGATGACGCCGATATCCGCCGGCTGGTGGCCGGCCTCCTGAGCCGCGAGAACTTCGAGGTGGAGGAGGCCGAAGACGGCGTCGCCATGGACGCGGTGCTGTCGCGGGTGCGACCGGACATCATCATTCTCGACCTGATGCTGCCCGGGGAGGACGGGCTTTCGATCTGCCGGCGGCTGCAGGGACACGGGATCCCGGTCATCATGCTGACCGCAAAGAGTGACGAGATCGACCGCGTGCTGGGGCTCGAGATGGGCGCGGACGACTATGTGGTGAAGCCGTTCGGCCCGCGCGAGCTCATCGCCCGCGTGCGCACGGTCCTGCGCCGTGGCCATCCGCCAGCGCCCCTCGCGCCTCCGTCCCGCCGCTTCGCCTTCGCCGGCCTCACGCTCGACGTCGACGCGCGCCGCCTCACCGCCGCGGACGGCGCGTCGATCGCCCTGACCACCGCCGAGTTCGACCTTCTCACCGCGCTCGTCGAGCATCCCCGCCGCGTCCTGTCGCGCGACCAGATACTCGGCCGCATCTTCGGGCGGACCGCCGAGCCCTATGACCGGACGGTCGACGTCCTCGTCTCACGGCTGCGCAAGAAGCTTTCCGCCGTGACGCCCGACATGGCGCTGGTCACGACGGTGCGCAACGGCGGCTACCTCTTCACCGAGACTGTCCGGCGCGTCCCATAAGATGCTGCGCCTGACGCTTGCCACGCGGCTCGCCCTCGTCGTCTTCGTGACGCTGATTGCGGTCCGGCTCATCCTCCTGGTCGGCAACTATGCCGGCACGGATCCGAGCTGGTCCGAGGTGAGCCCGGACCCGGCCGACCTCGCGGCCATCGTCCCGATCCTGGAGGCGCTCGACCCCGCCGCTCGCCGCGCGCTGGTCGGCGCCGTCTCCCGCCACGACATGGTGCTGACCCTCACCGCCGATCCCGATGCCGGCGACGCCGCGGACGCGCCCGCACGGGAGAGCGACGCGCTGAAGGCTATCTACGCCCAGGCGCTTCCCGGCCGCGTCATCGTCGTGGAGCATTTTCGGAGGCGCTTCTTCGGCAATCTCCCCTATTTCGGCCGGCGCTCCCGCCTCGCCAGAGTGGAGATTCCACTCAAGACGGGCGAAACGCTGATCGCCGATGGCGGCCGCGCCAACCTCAGCACCCAGTTCGGCATCCCGACCGGTCTCGTCGGCGGCCTTGTCGGCACGTTGCTGGCGCTGCTCGCCCTCTTCCTCATGCACCGCGAGCTACGCCCGTTGGTGCGGATCGCCGCCGCGGCGGACAGGATCGGGCTGTCGAGCGAGCCGCAGTCCATCGCGGCCCCGCGCCGTGCCGCGCCGGAAATCCACGCGCTCGTCGCCGCGTTCAACCGCCTACAGCAGCGTCTCGTCACGCTGAGCCGCGCGCGGATGGCGATGATCGGCGGGATTTCGCACGACGTGCGCACCTTCGCCACGCGCCTGCGGCTGCGCCTCGAGCAGCTGGAGGGGCCGGAAAAGGCGAATGCCGTCCGCGACATCGAGGACATGGTCGCGATGCTCGACGATGCGCTGATGGCAAGTCGGGCCGGCGCGGGCGAATTGTCCCTGGAGCTTCTGGACCTCGTGGATCTCGTCGCGGGCGAAGTGGACGACAGGCGCTCGCTGGGCGCGCCGGTGACGTTCGCGCAGCGTCCCGCGCCGGAGACCGCTTTGGTGGTCGCCGACAGGCTGGCGCTGCGGCGGGTCCTCGCCAACCTCGTCGACAACGCCCTCGCCTACGGCCGTTCCGCGCGCGTCGCCGTGGAGGTGGTCGGCGCGACCGTCGCGCTGATCGTCGATGACGAGGGGCGCGGCATTCCCGCCGAGACGCGGGCGCTCCTGATGGAGCCGTTCGTGCGCGGGGAGGCTTCCCGGAGCCGGTCGACCGGCGGCGCGGGGCTTGGACTATCGATCGTCCACGCGCTCGTCAGCGCGCACGACGGGACGATCGAAATCGAGGATGCGCGGGGCGGCGGTGCCCGCTTCCGGGTCGTCCTCGCGCGCTTCGACGCCCGGGCCGGGGAACCGGCCCGGAAGCAGCCTTGAGCGATCGCGTCGCGGCCGCCCCCTGACGCCGGCGGCCTACCCCCCCGCGCGCCCCATAATCATGTCGGCGGCCTTCTCCGCGATCATCACCACCGGGGAGGCGGTGTTGCCCGATACGATGCGCGGCATGATCGAGGCGTCCACCACGCGCAGGCCGTCGAGGCCGTGCACCTTGAGGTCGGTGCCCACCACCGCCGCCGGGTCGGAGCCCATGCGGCAGGTGCCCACGGGGTGGAAGATCGTCGTGCCGATGTCGCCGGCCGTGTGCAGGAGCTCGGCGTCGCTGGCGACGGCGGGGCCGGGCAGCAGCTCCTGCGGCGCATAGCGCTCCAGCGCCTTGGCCGTCATGATCCGGCGGGCCTGGCGGATCGAGCCCACCGCCGTCGCGCGGTCGGTCTCGGCCGACAGGTAGTTGGGGCGGATGGTGGGGTGGTCGTCCGTGTCGGCGCTGGCGATGTGGCTGCTGCCGAGGCTGTCGGGCCGCAGGTTGCACACCGACATGGTGATCGCCGGATAGCGGTGCAGCGGCTCGCCGAGCCGGTCCGTCGACAGCGGCTGCACGTGGTATTCGAGGTCCGGCGTCGCGCGCGCGGGGTCGGACTTGGCGAACATGCCGAGCTGGCTCGGCGCCATCGCCAGGGGACCGCTCTGGCTCAGCGCGTATTGCAGCGCCATGCGCGCCTTGCCCAGAAGGCTGTTCGACAGCGTGTTGAGCGTCAGCGCGCCTTGCACGCGGTAGATCGTGCGCAGCTGCAGGTGGTCCTGCAAATTCTCGCCCACGCCCGCCATCGCGTGCACCACCTCGATGCCGAGCGGGGCGAGGATATCCGGCCGCCCGATGCCGGAAAGCTCCATCAGCTTGGGCGAGTTGATCGCGCCGGCGGCGAGCAGCACCTCGCGGGTGGCGCGCGCCTCGAACAGCTGGTCGTCGCGGCGGAAGCGGACGCCGGTGGCGCGGCGCCCGTCCATCGCGATGCGCTCGGTGTGGGCGTGGGTGAGGACGCGCAGGTTGCCCCGCCGCATCGCAGGGCGCAGGAAGCCGCGCGCCGCGTTCCAGCGCACGCCGCGCTTCTGGTTGACCTCGAACAGGCCCGAGCCCTCGTTGTCGCCGTCGTTGAAATCGGCGCGCGGGTGGATGCCGAACTCCTTCGCCCCCTCCTGCACCGCCTTCAAGATGTCCCAACCGAGGCGTTGCCGCTCCACACGCCACTCGCCGCCCTGGCCGTGCAGCCCGGTCCTGCCGCCGTGATGGTCCTCCGACTTGAGGAAGTAGGGCAGCACGTCGTCCCAGCCCCAGCCGGCATTGCCCATCTGGCGCCAGCCTTCGTAGTCGGCCGCCTGGCCGCGCATGTAGATCATGCCGTTGACGGAGGTGCAGCCGCCCAGGAGCTTGCCGCGCGGATAGACCAGGCTGCGACCGTTGAGGCCGGGCTCGGGCGCGGTCTTCATCATCCAGTCGGTGCGCGGGTTGCCGATGCAGTAGAGGTAGCCGACCGGGACCTGCACCCACAGATACCGGTCCGAGCCGCCCGCCTCGAGCACGAGCACGCGCGTGCGCCCGTCCGCCGTCAGCCGGTTGGCGAGGACGCACCCCGCCGTCCCCGCGCCGACGATGATGTAGTCGTACTCCCCCGCCAGCCTGGCCGCCCCGCCCTGCGCCATCAACGCGTCTCCCCCTCGGCGTTTCTTGTTGTGTCGAGCTTGGACCAAAAACCGCGCAACGTCTCGATCAGCTCGACATACGTGTCGAAGCGCCGGGCGTAATGGTCCGCCATCGCACCATCGGGGGAGAAGGTGCGGGCGGCACGGGTCATCCGCGCGATGCCCTCCTCGTAGTCGGCGATCTCGCCGATCGCGACCGCCGCGCCGATGGCCGCGCCCAGCGCCCCGGTCTCGCGCGCCTCGGCGACGGTGACCGGCAAGCCCAGCACATCGGCGAAGATCTGCGGCCACAGCGGGCTTCGCGCCCCGCCGCCCGACAGCGCCGCGCGCGAGATGACGAGCCCGGCCCCGCGCAGCCGGTCGATGTGGCGGCGATGCTCGAAGGCGACCCCCTCGAACAGCGCGCGCAGAAGGTGGCCCTCGCCATGCCAGCCGGCGAGACCGTAGAAACCCGCACGGCTCGCCGCGCCATCGCGCGCACCATAGAGGAAGGGGTGGAAGAAGGGATCGTCGCCCCGCGGGCGGACGGCGGCGACGCGGTCGGTCAGCGCCGCGAACGGGTCGCCGTAGTGGCCGCCGCGCTCGATCAATTCGCGCACGTACCATTCGAGGTTGGCGGCCGATGTGGCGCTCGCCTCGATGGTCACGAAGCGGCGCGGCCCGAAGCGGCAGACCATGAAGACGCGTTCGTCCGCCACCGGCGCGTCGGAAAAGACCTGGTTGATGCTCCAGCTCCCCGCGATGATGGACGCCTCGCCGGCGCGCACCACCCCCGCCCCGATGGCGCTGGAGATGACATCGAAGAAGCCGCCGATCACTGGCGTGCCGGCCGCGAGCCCCGTCTCGCGCGCGGCCTCTGCGGTGACGTGGCCGGCGATGTCGGTGGGTTCGATCAGCCGCGGCAGGCGGGCGCGGGCATCGTCGAGGCCGTAGAGGGCGAGGAGGTCGTCGTCGTAGTCGCCTTCGGGCAGGCGCACGAGGCCGGCGCCGGACATGTCGGACACCTCGCTGACGCGCTCGCCGGTGAGGCGGAAGGTGACGTAGTCCTTGCACAGGAAGACGGTGGCGATGCGCTCCCACAGGTCCGGGCGATGGCGGCGCAGCCAGGCCATCAGCATCGGCGTCTGGGCCGGCCAGGGGCGCTGCAGGGCAAGGCGGTAGAGCGCGTCGCCGGCGGCCGCGTCCGTCTCGGCGGCGAGCGCGGCGGCGCGCGCGTCCAGCGACTGGATGCCGATGACGGGCTCGCCCGCCGCGTCGAGCCCGTAGAGGCCGTTGCCGTGGCCGGCGCAGCCGATGGCGGCGACGGCGCCCGCATCCACGCCGGCCGCGGCGAGGCAACGCCCGATCACGGTGCGCGCGTTGCGCCACAGCTCGGCAAGGTCGCGCTCCACGTGGCTTGGCGAAGGCAGCGCCGTGCAGCCGTCGAGCGCGTCGCTCGCAACCTGCCGGCCGCCCAGATCGAACAACACGGCCTTGATGACCGTGTTGCCGGCGTCGAGGCCGAGAAGGTAGCGCGGCTCAGGCACGCTGGTAGATGTCCCACGCCTCTTCGCCGGACGCGCCGTCGTGGATCATCGCCATCAGCGCGGCGACGACGGCGCGCGGGTTGTCGTGCTGGTAGATGTTGCGCCCGTAGACCATGCCCTTGGCGCCCTGGCCCATCAGCACCGCCGACTTCATCAGCACCGTCTTGAGGTCGTCCTTGCCGCCGCCGCGCACCAGCACGGGCACCCGCGCCGCCTCCACCACGCGGTGAAAATCCTCCGGATTCTCGGTGGGATCCGCCTTGATGATATCGGCCCCCATCTCGCTCGCGAGGCGCACCAGGGTGACGATCTTGTCGGCATCGCCGTCGACCTGGTAGCCGCCGCGCACGTCGTTGGGCAGCATCACCAGGGGCTCGATCATCAACGGCATGCCGGTGCGGTGACAGGCGGCGCGCACCTTGGAGATGTTCTCCACGCACTGGCGGAACAGCTCCGGCTCGTCCGGCAGCATGAAGAGGTTCACCACCACGCAGGCGGCGTCCATCTCCAAGGCGCCGATGATGGGATCGTCGTGGTTCTGCAACATCGACCACATCACGCGGTGGCGACGGTCGTTGTAGGGGTTGCCCATGTCGATGCGCATGACGAGGGCGGGCTTGTCCTTCTCCGGGCGCGACTGGAGGAGGTCGGCGGGGCCATAGGCCATCTGGATCGCATCGGGCTTGGCGGCGATCAGCGTGTCGACGACGGCGGCCATGTCCTCCAGGCCGTTGAGAAAGCTCGGCTCGTTGCAGACGCCATGGTCGATGGCCACGTCAAGGCAGCCTCCGTTGGTGAACATCCGGTTCATGCGAGCTTTGGTGCTCACGCGCATCAGGGCCTCCCATATTGCGTTTCTCCAGCGTCGCTTGCGTCACGCCGTAGTAGGTTTCCAGCTCTTGGACGAGGGCCGCGACCTCGGCCGCCGCGGCCTCCGGCGCGAGGTCGCGTTCGGCGGCAAGGATTGTGGCGAGCTCGCCGATGACCGCGAGCGATATCTCGCCGGTGATGGCGAGCAAGGTGCGGCGAAGCGCGATGTCGGCCAGCGTCTCCACCTGTTCCTCGCGGATGATCTTCGCGATCTCGTTGCGGGTGTAGAGCGTGTGGCCGAGCGGGGCATCGCCGCCCTTCTCGGCGCAAAAGCGCGCCACGTCGCCGGCGGCCGTGCCGTAGAGGCCGACGAGGTGGGCGGCTCTGGCGGGCGGCACGGCGAACTCGGCCGCGAGCGCCGCTCCGTAGGCATTGGGGTCGGCGGGGAAGTCCCGACCCCCGCCGATGGCGAGATCGGCCGTGCCGATGCGGCGCGGGGCGCCAAGCTCGGCCAGGACGGCGTCGGCAGCCATCTCGCCCAAGGCGCGAAAGGTGGTCCACTTGCCGCCGATCATCAGGATCTGCGGCACGGCGCCATCGAGCCGGCGCAGCGCATGGCCGCGCGAGATGCGGCCGGTGAAGCGGGCGTTGCTCTTCGGCAGCGGGCGGATGCCGCTGTAGCTGAACACGACCTGCTCCGGCCCCACGGCGATGCCGGGAAAGACCAGCGCGAGGGAGGCGAGGATATAGTCGCGCTCGTCGTCCTCGCAGCGGGTGCGGGTGGGCGCGGCGACCAGGATGTCGGTCGACCCCGCCAGCACCCGGCCGAGATAGGGAAAGACGATGCAGACCCGCCCGTCCCCGTTCTCGAAATAGACCATGTGGCCGGCGAGCGCGGCTTCGAGGTCCGGCGCATCGAGGATGAGGTGCGAGCCCTTGGTGCCGCCCACCAGGCGCTCGCCGGGGGGGCTGGCGAGCGCTTCGGCCGACTGGTCGAGCCAGGCGCCGGTAGCGTGGACCATCACGCGCGGCGCGACGGGGGTGGTGCGCGGGCCGCGCCGGTCGTGCAGGACGTAGCCGCCGGCATCCGTGCGGGCCAGCTCGGCATAGTTGAGGGCGACGCTGCCGGGCGCGGCGGCCGCCGTGTCGGCAAGCATCTCGATGCACAGCCGCTCGGGGTGGGTGATCCAGGCGTCGTGATAGGTGGCGGCGAAGCGCGCGGCCGGCGTCAGCGCCGGCCAGCGCGCGTGCGTCTCGGCCGCGCCGAAGAAGGCGTGCGGAGGCAGCGTTCGCTTGCCGCGCGCGAGCCGGTCGTAAAGGGTGAGGCCGGCCTTGATGGGGAGCGCCCCCCGCGCCGAGGGCTTGCTGCCAAGCCCGAGGAAGCCGGCGGCGGCGTTGAAAGCGCCGGACATCACCGAGGTGATCGGGATCATCGTCGGCAGCGGGTGGACCATGTGCGGCGCGTTGGCGAGCAGCGCGTCGCGCTCGGCGATGGATTCGCGCACCAGCGCCAGCTCGCCGTTCTCGAGGTATCGCAATCCGCCGTGGATCATCCGCGAGGGGGCCGCGCTGCAGCCGGAGGCGAAATCGTTGCGCTCCACCAGCAGCACCCGCACGCCCTGCAAAGCGAGGTCGCGGAAGACGCCGATGCCGTTGACGCCGCCCCCGACGACGATGGCGTCGAAGCGCCCGTCCTCGGCCAGGCTGTCCCACAGGTCGCTGCGTATCGCAGGCATCGATCATCCCTTCGCCGAGCGGGTGGCCCGGCGTTTGTCGTTGCGAACGGCGTTTGCGTGTGTCGCTAGGCCGGTTCGAGGTGCGCCGTCGCCGCCGCCGAGATCGCATCGCGTTCGGATGCGGTGAGGCGGAGGCGGCCGGCGGCGGCGTTTTCCGTCGCCTGCTCGGCGTTGCGCGCGCCGCAGAGCGCGAAGGTGATGCCCGGCAGCGCCACCGTCCAGGCGATGACGACCTGCGCCGGGCTCGCGCCATGGCCGGCGGCGATGGGCTTTACCGTTTCCATCAGCGCCGCGACGCGGGCGAGATTGTCGGGCGAGAAGCGCGGATTGCCCTTGCGCAGGTCGTCGCCCTCGAAGGTGCGGCCGGGGCCGATCTTGCCGGTGAGGAGCCCCAGCGCCAGCGAGGAGTAGGACAGCACCGACACCCCCGCCTCGCGGCAGATCGGCAGGTGCGTCGCCTCGATGTCGCGCTTCACCATGGAATATTCTTCCTGGATCGCGTCGAGCGGGCCGGCATCGAGATAGGCGCGCACATCGTCGGGCGTGGTGTTGGAGGCGCCGATGGAGCGGATCTTGCCGGCCTCCTTTAGCTTGAGAAGCGCCTCCATCGTGTCGGCGATGGGCGTCGTCGGATCCTGCCAGTGGGTGATGTAGTGGTCGATCACATCGGTGCGCAGCCGCTTCAGGCTCTGTTCCACCTCGTGGACGATGGAATCGGCACCGAGGTAGCGGTGCACCGGCTTGCCGTCGACATCGAAGAAGTGGTTGCCCTTTTGCGTGTGCCAGACGAGGCCGCACTTGGTGGCGAGCACCACCTTGTCGCGCCGCCCCACGAGGGCCTTGCCGACGATTTCCTCCGCCACGCCCTGCCCGTAGGCGGGGGCGGTGTCGATCAAGGTCACGCCCTCGTCGACGGCGGCCTGGATCGCGGCGATGGAGCGGTTCTCGTCCGTGCCACCCCACATCCAGCCGCCGATGGCCCAGGTGCCGAGCCCGACGACGGATGCCTCGATGCCCGATCGCCCGATCGGCCGCGTTGCCATCTCATGCGACACTTTTCTTCTCCTCGGCTTGTTCCAGAACGGCGGTGACGGTGTCCTCGTCGACGACCAGCGCATCGAGATAGCCGCCGTTGAGGACGGCCCGGATCGGCCCCACCTTCTCGCGGCCCGACGCGACCCCGATGACGCGCGAGACCTCGCTCAGCTCGCACGGCCCCACCGCGACGAGCCGAGAGTTGAACGCGTAGTTGGAGAGCGAGCCGTCCGACAGGATGAGGTGGCCGAGGAACTCGCCCGCGACGCCGGTGCCGGTCAGCATCTTGCGGTCCGCCTCCGGCACCGGGTGGAGGTCGTAGTAGCTCGACCCCTTGGGCTCGATGGAGCCGACGCCGACCACGGCGACGCTCGCGCGGCGGGCAAGGTCGAGCACCTCGCGGATGGAGGCGACGGATTTGAGCATGTCGCGCTGCTCGCGGCTCTCGGCGAACAGCGGCGCGTGCATCAGCATGGTGCGCCCGCCCAGGCGCTCGGCCATCTGCGTGGCGAGGTGGTTCACGTCGGTGTAGTACTTGCCCTGCACCCCGCCCGTGAGCGGCACGACGGTGACGTCGAAGGCGCGGTCCACCGACAGCCCCTCCACCACCGCGCTGACGGCCTTGCCGCCAGTGATGGCGATGACGTCGCCGTCGCGCAGCGTTTCCACCAGCTCCACCGCGGCGGCGCGGCCGACCTGCTCCAAGGTGGTGGCGCTGCCGGGGAGCGACGGCGTGACGAGCGCGCTCTTGAGGCCGGTCGCCGCGACCACCTCCTTTTCCAGCTCCACCAGGCGCTGGTAGGGGCTCTCGATCTCGAAGCGGATCATGCCGAGGCGCCGGCCCATGGTGATCAGCCGGTTCACCTTGGAGGCGGACAGGTTGAGCGTGGCCGCGATATCGGATTGCTTGCGGCCTTCCACGAAGTGCATCACCAGCACCGTGTGCACCTGCCGCATCAGCGTGTAGTCCTTCACCCGGTCCGCCATCGCGCCCTCCCCCGCGCTCTCATTTGCGCTTCTTCGTGAGGTAAAGGTCGATGGTGACGGCCGCCAGCAGGATCGAGCCGCGGATGATGTCCTGCCAGTAGACCGAGACGTCGAGGAGCGCGAGCGAGCTGGAGATGACCGACAGCAGCGCCGCGCCCAGGATGGCGCCGAAGATGGAGCCCTGCCCACCCGACAGGCTCGCCCCGCCGATCACCGCCGCGGCGATGACGTTGAGCTCCATGCCGACGCCGAAAGTGGGCTGGGCGGAGCCGAAGCGGGCCATGTAGATGATGCCGGCGACACCGCACAGCGCCGAGCACAGGGTGGTGGTGGCGAAGATCACGCGCTTGGTGCGAATGCCTGAATAGGCCGCCGCGCGCTCGTTGGAGCCGGTGTAGACCACCTTGCGGAACATCGTCGTGTGGCGCAGCAGCAGGTCGAACACCACCACCACCACGATGAAGGTGACGATCACCACCGGGATCGGCCCGATGGTGCCCTGGCCGATGAACTTGAACTCCGGCGGCAGCGTGTAGAGCCCGAGCGGCCGCCCCCCGGTGCCGAGAAGGCAGAGGCCGCGCGCGATCACCATCACCGCCAGCGACACGATGAAGTGGTGCAGGCCGATCCGGGTGACGAAGAAGCCCATCACGGCGCCGATCAGGGCGCATGCGCCGATGGCGATCAGCGAGGCCGTCCACGGGTCGACGCCGTTGAGGAAGAGGAGCCCGGCGATCACCATGGCGAGCGCGGTGACCGAGCCCACCGACAGGTCGATGCCGCCCGATATCAACAGCACCGTCATGCCGACGACGACGATGCCCTCCACAGCGAACACCATCACCATGGCGCGGATGTTGACCCAGGTGAGGAAGTAGGGCGAGGCGAAGCTCATCACCACGAACAGCGCCAGGATGATGAGGATCAGCCCCGTTTCGCGCATCGCCAGCAGCCGGCGCAGCATCCCCGTGCCGCCCGTGCCGCCCGTGCCTGCCGTGTCGGAGCGCGGTGCGGCAGCGGCGGCCGCCGGATTGTCGAGGCTCGCGTGCTCGCTCATGCCGCGAACTCCTGCGGCGCGGTGCCGGACGCAAGGTGCATGATGGCGGGCTCGGTCATCCCGTCCGCGTCCACTTCGCCGGCGATCTCGCCCTCGCGCACCACGATCAGCCGGTCGCACACGCCGATCAGCTCCGGCAGCTCGGAGGAGATGACGACGATGCCCACCCCCTCGCGCACCAGCTGGCGTAGCAGGCGGTGGATCTCGGCCTTGGCGCCGACATCGACGCCGCGCGTCGGCTCGTCGAGGAAGATGAGGCGCGGCTTGACCGACAGCATCTTGGCGATGGCCACCTTCTGCTGGTTGCCGCCCGACAGCGAGGAAGCGGGATGGGCGAGCGTGCCGCATTTGAGATTGAGCTGCGCGCCGAGGCGCTCGGCCTGCGCGTTCTCGCGTGCCCGGTCGATGAGACCCAGCCGGTTCGCCACCTGCTCGATCTTGAGCGCCGACACGTTGGCGGCGATGGGCAGGTCCAGGAACACGCCGTCGCCCTTGCGGTCCTCCGACAGGTAGACGATGCCGGCGCGGATGCTGTCCTGGTAGGTCCTGAGGCGCAGCTCCTTGCCGTAGAGGCGGACGGTGCCGCTCACCTCCCCCTCCAGCCGGCAGATGCCCTTGACGATCTCGCTGCGGCCGGCGCCGATGAGGCCGGCGATGCCGAGGATCTCGCCCTTCTTCAGCGTGAACGAAATGTTGCGGAAGCGCGTCCGCTCGGTCAGGTCGCGGACCTCCAGAATGGTCTCCTCCGACCGCTCCTCGGGGCGCTGCTTTTGCGGATAGAGGCTGTCGAGCACGCGGCCGACCATCGCGTTGACCACGTCCGAGGGCGCGAGTTCGGCGACATTGCGGGTCATGATGTTGCGGCCGTCGCGGAAGACGGTGACGCGGTCGCAGTGGTCGAAGATCTCGACCAGGCGGTGCGAGATGTAGATCTGTGAGATGCCGCGGTCGGCAAGGCGTCGCATGATGGCGAACAGCACGCGCGCCTCGGTCTCGGTGAGCGAGGCGGTGGGCTCGTCGAGGATGAGGACGCGGCAGTCGAGGGTGAGCGCCTTGGCGATCTCCACCAGCTGCTGCTCGGAGATGGACAGGTTCTTGACCAGCGTCGCCGGGTCGATGGAGGAGATCTGGCGGAACACGTCGACGGCTTTGCGGTGCAACCCGCGATAGTCCATCAGCAGGCGGCGGCTCACGTTGGTGGTCGCCATGAAGATGTTTTCCGCCACCGACACGTCCGGGCAGAGCGCGATTTCCTGGTGCAGGAAGCCGATGCCGAGCTTCTGCGCCACGGCGGGCGAGGCGATGGCGACCGGCTGGCCGTCGATTTCGATCGTGCCGGAATCGGGCTGCACGATGCCGTCGATGGCGTTCATCAGGGTCGACTTGCCGGCGCCGTTTTCACCGGCCACGGCGTGGATTTCGCCGCGGCGGAGTTCGAAATCCACCTCGCGCAGCGCATGGATGGCACCGAAGGATTTCGACAGCTTGGCGACGCGCAGGATCACATCACTCGTCATGACAACGCTTCCCGGTCCGGGTCGGGGGGCGGACCGGCGCATGAGCGCCGACCCGCGGGGATGGGTGGATCGCGTCAGCTCGGGTCGCGGCCGTCCATGTAGGCGTTGAGGTCGAACGAGTCGGCGTTGTCCTTGGTGATCACCGCGAAGCCGTTGTCCATGAACGGGACCTGGACCGGGTTGTAACCGGAGATCTGCCAGTCGTTGAACGGGTCGAACACCTCCGAGTGGGCGGCCAGGAACAGGGCCATGAAGCCCATGAAGCCCTGCACGCCCTGGTTCGGGTTGAGCGACATGTGGATGTTGCCGGCCTTGATGTGTTCCAGCGTGGTCGGCGTCACGTCGGCGTGGATGACGAGCACGTCCGCCTTCGCCTCCAGGATCGCGGCGACCGCGCCTTCGGCCGAACCGGCCTCGGGGATCCACATCGCGTCGAGATCGGGGTTGGCCTGGAGGATGGAGGCGGTGGCGCGGTAGGCGGCGTTGCTGTCCTGGTTGGTGGCCTGGCGCCCGACCAGCTTCATGTCGGGGTGGTGCTGCTCCATGTAGTCGATCAGCGCCGTCACGCGCAGGTCGTGGTTGGACTGGCCGGGGTTTTCCAGGACCGCGTACTCGCCGCTCTCGCCCACCTGCTTGACGATTTCCTCTGCCGCGAACTTCGCCTCGGCGAGATTGTCGGAGGTGATGTAGGCGGTGCGGTTCGATTTCGGCGAGTCGGCCGCGAAGGTGACCACCTCGACGCCGTTTTCCATCGCCGCATTGATCGGCTCGATGAACGGGTCGGACTGCATCGGGTGCAGCAGCACGCCGGCGGGTTGCTTGATGAGATCCTGCTCGAACGAGGCGATCTGCTTGGCGATGTCATAATCCGGCGTGCCGGAGAACACCGTCTTGCAGCCGAACGCGGCGGCGGCTTGCTTGAAGCCTTGATAAACCGGCACCCAGTACGGATGCCCGGACACCATGACATTCATGGTGTAGGTTTCGCCGGGCTCGCACTTCAGTGTGTCCTGGGAGACGCTGGGTATTGCCGTAGCAGTGAGCATGCCCATGGTAACGAGCGTCAGTAGTCCTCGCATCGAAACCGAGTTCATCGGCCGACCTCCCCTTAGGTAAGTTTTTATTGTTCCTTCGAGATCGCCTCGCGATGCCCGATGGACTGTTCTTCGATGCACGAAATTGCATCTGTGGTCGCAAGAAACGACGCGCATTGGCATGCGTCAACAATTTTTGACGAAAATCTTCGTATGTGAAATTTCTTGCAGTTGGCGCAAAGCCCCCATAAACGGAGGGTGCGGCCGGATCGGGACCCGCCGGCTACCGGCTCCCGTGCCGGTTCGCATGCAATGCGCAGACGACAAGCAGCGCTCAACGCCCCGCCCAGCTCGATCGAGACGGTCTTTGCGGCCGGTCGAACGCGGCCACGGTTCCGCCGCAGCGGGATGCGCTACGCGTCGCCGAGCGTATAGACCGTCGCGGTGAGCGGCTTGTTGCGCCCGCCATTGCAATCGCCGGGACAGGCCGACAGGGCAACGACGGCATCGATTTCCGCCACCAGCTCGATGTAGTCGCCCCGTCGGGCGGCGGGATCGAGGATCACCAACCGCTGGGTTCGAACAGCGTCGTCATTGCACAGCCGGACTGGTCGATGATCGAGACGAACGAGCCCGGCGCCACCTCGAGCGAGATGGTGGAGAGCCGCATTTTGCGCCGCGAAATCCGGCTCTTACGGCATGTGCCAGCCGCGTTCGGACAACGGATGGTCGGGCGCCTCGATGGTGATGAAGGTGGCGAGCTCGGCGCCGAAGGTAGGCAACGCCATGGGGCAGCGCACGCCCGGCAGCACGCGCACGTCGAACAGCTCGCGGATGCCGCCCTCAAGCCGCAGCCACTCGACGATATCGCCGTTGTTGGTGTTGACGATCTGGACGCCGCACCAGGCTTCCGCCTTGCGCTTGTCGAGTTCCTCCTGCAGCGGCAGGCCGGAGAACACCCCCTCGTGGCGCGCCAGCGACAGGCCGACGACGGCGTGTCCGGCGTGGAAGGAGAGGCCCCGCAGGAAGCCCGGGCAGAAGGCGACGCGCTCCGCCGTGCCGCTGTCGCGATCGATGCGCGACAGGTAGCCGTTGCCCGAATCGA
>JAUIJH010000099.1 GCA_030431335.1 Alphaproteobacteria bacterium | reverse complement strand
ATCCTGAAGTCGATCTGGCACGCGCAGTCGCTGGTGGAGTGCCGCGAGAAGATCCATGCGCTCTACGGCGAGGGGGTGGAAGGGGCCTGCTGGGCCGTTATCCGCGAGCGCTACAACCAGCTCCTCTACGGATTTTATCCCGATGCGCTGCAATGGCGCCCCAACGTGGCGGTGGTCCTGCTGGTGCTCGCCATGTCGCCGGTGCTCTTCCGCACCATGCGCCCGGCGATATACGCAATGGGCGGCATCGTGGCGCTCGTTATCGTCTCGGCGATCTGGAAGGGCGACCTTTCGGCGATCTTCAGCCCACCCTTTTTCGTGGCAATCGCCGGCGCGGCGCTGGCCTTCGTCTTCGGCAGCGCCGAACAGCGGCCGCGCTGGTTCATCTTCACCCTGTGCTACCCGGTGATCGCCTACTTCCTGCTATGGGGCGGCCTCATCCTGCAGCCGGTCGAATCGTCCAAGTTCGGCGGCTTCATGCTGACCATGATCCTGGGCGTCACCGGCATCACGTTCTCGCTGCCGCTGGGCATCCTGCTGGCGCTGGGTCGCCAGTCGAAGCTGCCGATCCTGCAGATGATGTGCGTCGGCTTCATCGAGTTCATCCGCGGCGTGCCGCTCATCACTCTGCTGTTCGTCGCCTCGACGCTGCTCAACTATTTCCTGCCGCCGGGCACCAACTTCGACCTCATCCTGCGCGTCCTCATCATGGTGACGCTGTTCGCCTCCGCCTACATGGCCGAGGTGGTGCGCGGGGGCCTGGCGGCGCTGCCCAAGGGCCAGTACGAGGCGGCCGACACCCTCGGCCTCACCTACTGGCAGTCGATGCGGCTCATCGTTCTGCCGCAGGCGCTGAAGATCTCGATCCCCGGCATCGTCAACACCTTCATCGGCCTGTTCAAGGACACGACGCTGGTGGCCATCATCGGCCTCCTGGATCCGCTCGGGCTGACCAATCCGATCCGCTCCCACAGCGACTGGAACGGGATCGTGTGGGAGCTCTACGGCTTCATTGCGCTCCTGTTTTTCGTGTGCTGCTTTGGCATGAGCCGCTACTCGATGTCCCTGGAAACACGCCTTCGGGCCGCCGACCGCCGATAGGAGACCGCATATGGCCGAAGTCGCCCACACCGAGACCGCCGCCGTGACGCCCCCTCCCGAGATGGCCATTTCGGACGAAGTGGCCATCGAAATCAAACACATGAACAAGTGGTACGGCGAGTTCCACGTCCTCAAGGACATCGACCTCACCGTGCAGCGGGGCGAGCGCATCGTCGTGTGCGGCCCGTCCGGGTCGGGCAAGTCGACGCTGATCCGCTGCATCAACGCGCTGGAGAAATTCCAGAAGGGCTCGATCACCGTCGACGGCGTGCCGCTCACCTCCGACCTCAAGAAGATCGACGAGATCCGCCGCGAGGTCGGCATGGTGTTCCAGCACTTCAACCTGTTCCCGCACCTCACGATCCTGGAGAACTGCACGCTGGCGCCGATCTGGGTGCGCAAGATGCCCAAGAAGGAAGCCAACGAGGTCGCGATGCAGTATCTCGAACGCGTGAAGATCCCCGAGCAGGCCAACAAATATCCCGGCCAGCTGTCGGGCGGTCAGCAGCAGCGCGTCGCCATCGCGCGCGCGCTGTGCATGAACCCCAACGTCATGCTGTTCGACGAGCCCACCTCCGCGCTCGACCCGGAGATGATCAAGGAAGTGCTCGACGTGATGGTCGACCTCGCCCAGACCGGCATGACGATGATCTGCGTCACGCACGAGATGGGTTTCGCGCGCCAGGTGGCCAACCGCGTCGTGTTCATGGACGCGGGGCAGATCGTGGAATCCAACGCGCCGGAACCCTTCTTCACCAACCCGCAGCACGAGCGCACCAAGCTCTTCCTGAGCCAGATCCTCGCCCACTGAGGTCCGAACGGCGCGCGGCGGCGGCACGCGCGAGGGGGTCGCCCCCGCGCCTGCCGCCTCGTTTGGCTCAGAGCGCGGCGAACACCCGCGCCCAGGACCGCATCCCCTTGTGGAAGGACGACAGCTCGTACTTCTCGTTGGGTGAGTGGACGCGGTCGTCCTCGAGCGCGAAGCCGATCATCAAGGTGTCCATGCCCAGCGTGTGCTTGAAATCATGCACCACGGGGATGGAGCCGCCCATGCCGACCATCGCCGGCGCCTTGCCCCATTCGGCTTCCAGCGCCTCGGCGCCCACCTGAAGCATCCGCCAGTCGTCCGGCACGCGGAAGGCGGGGCCCATGCCGTGGTCGATGAACTCCACCGTGCAGTCGCCGGGCACCCGCTCGCGCACGAAATCCTTCAGCGCCGCGCGCAGCTTGGCCGGGTCCTGGTCGCCCACCAGGCGGAACGAGACCTTGGCCGACGCCTCGGACGGGATCACCGTCTTGAAGCCGGCGCCCGTGTAGCCGCCGCTCATGCCGTTGACCTCGCAGGTGGGCCGCGACCACACCTGCTCGAGCACGGTGCGCCCCTTCTCGCCCGCCGGCTCGGCGAGCCCGATGGGGCCGAGATAGTCCTCCGCCGTCATCTTCAGGCTCGCCCAGTTGGCCTTCTGCGCCTCGCTCGGCTCGCCGACGCCCTCGTAGAAGCCGGGGATGGTGACGCGGCCGTCCTCGTCGTGCAGGTCGGCCAGGATCTTGGCGAGCACGTGGTTGGGGTTGCGCGCCGGGCCGCCGAACTGGCCCGAATGCAGGTCCCGATCGGCCGCCCTGACGATGATGTCGTGCGCCACCAGGCCGCGCAGCGACATCGCGATCGCGGGGGTCGACTTGTCCCACATGCCCGTGTCGCACACGAACACGGCGTCGGCCTTCAGTTCGTCCTTGGTCGCCTCGAAGAAGCCGGGCAGTGAGGGCGAGCCCGATTCCTCCTCGCCCTCCAGCATCACCGTGACCGGCACGGGCAGCGAACCGGTGACGGCCTTGATCGCCCGCAGCGCCTCGATCATCGACATCATCTGGCCCTTGTCGTCGCAGGAGCCGCGGCCAACGATCATCTTGGAGCCGTCCTCCCGCGTCACCACGCGCGGGGCGAACGGGTCCTCCTGCCACAGCGACAGCGGGTCGACCGGCTGCACGTCGTAGTGGCCGTAGAGCAGGACGCGCGGCTTGCCGGCCGGCCCGTCCGCCTTGCCAAACACCACCGGATGGCCCGTCGTCGGCCGGCTTTCGGCGGCAATCCCCATCGTCGCGAGATCGGCGACGAGCCAGTCGGCGGCGCGCCGGCAGTCGCCCGCAAAGGCCGGATCGGTGGAGATGGAGGGGATGCGCAACAACGCGAACAGCCGCTCCAGGCTTGCGTCGAGATTGGCGTCGATATGGTCGAGTACGGCGTCGAGATCCATGCGGTCCTTCCTGATATTGCGTTCCGGCCTCAAGCGACCATACTCCTTTCGGGAGGAACGGCCATGATCGACACTGGCGCGTATGACACGTGGCGCGCATTGGCCGACAAGGCGCTGGCCGGCGCGCCGTTCGAAATGCTGCGCACCCCGGTGCCCGATGGCGGCCGCGCGCTGACGCACCCGCTCGATCCGCTGATCCTCGCCAAGCCCGCCACGTACGCCGGGCGGGCGGTCCTCGGCCGGTGGGATGTGGTCCAGCGCGTCGACTGGACGCAGGGCGCCGCCCCCCAGGCGCGCGAGGACCTGGAAAACGGCGCCACCGCGCTCGCCCTCGTGTTCGCCGGCGCCCCCTCCAGCCACGGCCGCGGCCTCACCGCCGACAGCGTCGAGGCGCTCGACGCGGCGCTCAAGGGTGTCCGCCTCGACGGTTGCCCGCTTTATGTCGAGCCTGGCGCCTTCGGCCTGGAGGCGCTCGCCCTCCTCGCGGCGCTCGCCCGGCGCCGCGGCACCGCGCCCGCCGCCATCCACGTCGCGAGCGACCCCTTTGCCGTGCGCGCGGCGACCGGCCTCGCCCGCGCCGCGCGCGACACCGCCGCGACCCTCGCCGAAACGGTGCGGGGTTTCGGCGCGCTCGGCCTCGCCGGCACCGCGTTCGCCGCCGACGGGCGCGTGGCGGCCGAGGCGGGCGCGTCCCCGGCCGAAGAGCTCGCCTTCGCTCTGGTCGACCTCCATGCCACCGTCACGCTGCTGGACAGCGTCGGCGTGCCGCCGCTCCAATCGCTGCCGGTGGGCGCGCTCTGCCTCAGCGCCAGCCAGGAGCAGATCCCCACCATCGCCAAGCTGCGCGCCGCCCGCGCGCTGCACCGGCTCTACAGCGAGGCGTTCGGCCTCGATCTGCCGGTGCGCCTCCATGTCACCACGCTCAACCGGATGCTCGCCTTCAGCGACCCGCAGACCAACCTCCTGCGCCTCGCCATCGCCGCCTTCTCGGCGGGCGTGGGCGGTGCGGACGCGCTGACCGTGCTGCCCTTCGACGCGGCCGCCACCCCCTTCGGCCGCCGCATGGCGCGCAACCTTCAAACCATCCTCCTGGAGGAATCCCACGTCGACGCCATGGCCGACCCCGGCGCAGGGTCCGGCGCCATCGAGGCCTACACCGAGGAAATCGCCCGCGCCGCCTGGCAGATCTTCCAGGAGCACGCGGCAACACCGCCCGCCGCGCTGCTGGAGGGTCCGCACCCGATGGCGGCCGGCATCCTCGCTTGCGCCGCCGCGCTCGACGGCGAGCGCACCATCGTCGGCGTCACCAAGCACCCGCCCTCCGCCCCGACCCACACCGAATTGCCCCCCGCGCCGACGCTCGCCCTCGCTCACGGGCGCGCCGCCGAGGGCACCACCTTCGCCGCGCTGGCGGCCGCGGCCGAAGGCGGCGCGACGCTGGCCGACCTCGTCGCGGCCTTCGCGGAGCCCCACACCCACTCCCCCGCCCCGCTGGCGCCGACCCGCGCCAGCGCCGCGCACGAGAGCTGATCCGATGCTGCCCGACTTCCGCGCCCGCCCCTACGTGCGACGCCCCGCCCCGCGCCCGGCCGGCGGCGCCGCCCCCTTCGCCACGCCGGAGGCGATCGCGGTCGCGCCGCTCACCGAGGCCGCCGACATCGCCGGCCTGCCGCTCGACACCATCCCCGGCGCGCCGCCGTTCCTGCGCGGCCCCTACCCCACCATGTACGTGCAGAAACCGTGGACGATCCGCCAGTATGCGGGCTTCTCCACGGCCGAGGCATCCAACGCCTTCTACCGGCGCAACCTCGCGGCGGGGCAGAAGGGCCTGTCCGTCGCCTTCGACCTTGCCACCCACCGCGGCTACGACAGCGACCACCCGCGCGTGACCGGCGATGTCGGCATGGCCGGCGTCGCCATCGATTCCATCCTCGACATGCAAACGCTGTTTGACGGCATCCCGCTCGGCGAGATGACCGTCTCGATGACGATGAACGGCGCGGTTCTGCCGGTGCTCGCGCTCTACATCGTCGCGGCGGAAGAACAAGGCGTGGCGCAGAAGGACCTCAAGGGCACCATTCAGAACGATATTCTGAAGGAGTTCATGGTCCGCAACACGTTCATCTACCCGCCGCAGCCGTCGATGCGGATCGTATCCGACATCTTCGCCTATACGGCGCAGAACATGCCGAAATACAACTCGATCTCCATCTCCGGCTATCACATGCAGGAGGCGGGCGCGACGGCCGACCTGGAGCTCGCCTACACCCTCGCCGACGGCCTGGAGTACGCGCGGGCCGGCGTCGCGGCGGGGCTCGACATCGACCGTTTCGCGCCGCGCCTCAGCTTCTTCTGGGCCATCGGCATGCACTTCTTCATGGAAGTCGCCAAGATGCGCGCCGCCCGCTACCTGTGGGCGACGCTGATGGAGAAGAACTTCGCCCCCAAGGACAAGCGCTCCCTGTCGCTGCGCGCCCACTGCCAGACCTCCGGCTGGTCGCTGACGGCGCAGGACGTCTACAACAACGTGACCCGCACCATGATCGAGGCGATGGCCGCCACCCAGGGCGGCACGCAGAGCCTCCACACCAACGCGCTCGACGAGGCGCTGGCGCTCCCCACCGACTTTTCCGCCCGCATCGCCCGCAACACCCAGCTCGTGCTGATGGAGGAATCGGGCACCACGCGCTTCATCGACCCCTGGGGCGGCTCGCCCGCCGTGGAGCGGCTGACGCACGACCTCGCGGCCCGTGCCATGGTCCACATCGACGAGGTGGAGGCGATGGGCGGCATGGCGAAGGCCATCGAGGCGGGCACGCCCAAGCTGCGGATCGAGGAGGCCGCCGCCCGCACCCAGGCGCGCATCGACGCGGGCGAGCAGACCGTGGTCGGCGTCAACCGCTACAAGGCCGCGGCCGAGGAAGCCGTCGAGGTCCTGAAGGTGGACAACGCGGACGTGCGCCGCCAGCAGGTGGAGAAGTTGGAACGCCTGCGCGCCAGCCGCGACGGGGCGGCGACCGGGGCGGCGCTCGCGGCCCTCACCGAGGGTGCGCGCGGCAACGCCAACCTCCTGGCGCTGTGCGTGGAGGCGGCCCGCGCCCGCGCCACGGTGGGAGAGATGAGCGATGCGATGGAAGCCGCGTTCGGCCGGCACACCGCCGAGATCAAGGCGATCACCGGCGTCTACAAGCGGGAGGCGGGACAGATGACGAGCCGCATCGAGGCGGTGCGCCGCGCGGCGGACGCCTTCGCCGAGGCCGAGGGGCGCCGCCCGCGCATCCTGGTCGCCAAGATGGGGCAGGACGGGCATGATCGCGGCCAGAAGGTGATCGCATCAGCCTTCGCCGACCTCGGCTTCGACGTCGATATCGGCCCCCTGTTCGCCACCCCCGAGGAGTGTGCGCGCCAGGCCATCGACAACGACGTGCACATCGTCGGCGTCTCCTCGCTCGCCGGCTCGCACCTCGCCCTGCTGCCGCCACTGAAGGCGGCGCTGGCGGCGGAAGGGCGCGGCGACATCCTGATCGCCATCGGCGGGGTGATCCCGCCCGGCGACGTGGCGGCGCTGGAGGAGATGGGCGCGGCGGCGATCTTCCCGCCCGGCACCGTGATCGCCGATGCGGCCGAACGCCTCCTCGCCGCGCTCACCCACGCCGCCGACACGCAGGCGGCCGCCGAATGAGCGCACCCGACGACGCGGCCCTCGTCGCCGCCGCGCGCGACAGCGCCACCCGCGCCTACGCCCCCTACTCGCGCTTTTGCGTCGGCGCCGCCGTGCTCACGGCCGATGGCGAGATCTTCGCCGCGCCCAACATCGAAAACGCCTCCTACGGCCTGTCGCTGTGTGCCGAGACCAACGCCATCATGGCCGCCGTTTCGGCCGGTGCGCGCGCCATCGCCCGCATCGCCGTGGTCGGCTACCCCGCCGACGCGCCGCACACCCGGTCGCTGGCGACGCCGTGCGGCCGGTGCCGCCAGATCATGGTGGAGTTCGCGCCGCGGGAGGCCGGTGTGCTCCTCATCGCGCCCGACGGCAGCGAGGTGCGCGAGGTCGCGCTGGGCGAGCTGTTGCCGTTCGCCTTCGATTCGGATGCGCTCGGATGAGGCAGCATGTGGCGGGCAAAAAGATTCGCTACAAAGCAAGCGATCTTCTTTGAACTATCTTGGGCGGCTGCTGGCAGGGTGGCGGCCCTTGTCCACCTGCGGGTTCGTTATGTGTCGTTCGCTCGCCATTCTTCTCCTCCTCGCCTCGGCTCTGGCCGGCTGTGTCTCTCCCGGGGAGCCTCTCAGCGAGGCGAGCGTCTCCTCCAGCACCTGGCTCGTCATCACCGACAACGGGGCCGGCAACATCCACGCCGGCACGCCCTATAACGAGGCGGCGCTCGCCGGCGTCGCGCCGGGCGTGGACATCCGCTCCATCCAGACCGCCAAGGAAAGCACCACCGCCTGGACCCACGCCGCCTTCATCGGCGAGACGCAGGCCGTCCAGTTCTTCAAGGGATCGTCCAACACGGTGGTCGAGATGCACGGCGTCTCCCAGCACCTCAAGGGACCCAACGGCGAGCGCATCGGCATGACGCTGGCGCAGGCCGGCGTGCGCCGCAGCGACTGCCGCAACGGCAAGGACCTGTGGATCGGCATGGCGGTGTGCAAGGCGCGCGGCGCCTCCCATGTGGAGCTGGTGTTCGCCATTCCCCAATATGACGGGCCGTTCGACAGCCTCGCCTCCTCGGAGGATCTGAAGCGGGCCGAGCTGCAACGCATCGTGTGGCGCGCTTAGCGCTCGACCAACTCGCGGCCCGCGTGCGGGCCGGCGAACGCGCGGCGCTGGCCCGCGCCATCACGCTGGTGGAATCGCGCCGCCCGGCCCACCGCAAGGACGCCACCGCGCTGATCCAGGAGTTGCTGCCGGACACCGGCAATGCGATCCGGCTCGGCATCACCGGCGTGCCGGGCGTGGGCAAATCTACCCTCATCGACGCGCTCGGGATGCATCTCATCGCGGCCGGTCACCGCGTCGCGGTGCTCGCCATCGACCCCTCCTCGGCTCGCACCGGCGGCGCGATCCTCGGCGACAAGACGCGCATGCCCCGCCTCGCGGCCGCGCCGGCGGCCTTCGTGCGGCCCTCCCCCGCCGCCGGTTCGCTCGGCGGCGTCGCGGCGCGCACGCGCGAGGCGATGCTGCTGGCCGAAGCGGCCGGCCACACGGCGGTGATCGTGGAAACCGTGGGCGTCGGCCAGTCGGAGGTGGCGGTCGCCGACATGGTGGACACCTTCCTCGCCCTGATGCTCCCTGGCGCCGGCGACGAACTGCAGGGCATCAAGAAGGGCCTCCTGGAGCTTGCCGACATCATCGCCGTCAACAAGGCCGACGGCGCGATGAAGGCGGCCGCGGATCTCGCGAAGGCGGAGCTGTTGAGCGCGATCCGCATCCTCGCCGCCCGCGAGACCCCGGACGTGCTCACCGTGTCCGCCGTGACCGGCGAGGGTCTCGAGGCGTTGTGGCGGGCGGTCGAGGCGCACCGAGCGCGCCTCGAGGCGAGCGGCGGCCTGGCCGAACGGCGCCGCCGGCAGGGGATCAAATGGATGCGCGACATGGTGTCAGACGGCCTCGCCGCCTACCTCGCGCGGCACGCGGGGGAGGAGATCGCGGCGCTGGAGAAGGCGGTCGGCGCCGGCGAGATGGCGCCCAGCGCCGCCGCTGCCGCCGTGCTGGGGCGCCTGCCGTGAGGCGGCTCCTCGTCACCGGCTTCGGCCCCTACCCCGGCGTCCCGCGCAACCCGACCACGCCGCTGGTGGAGACGGTAGCGGCCGCGCGCCTGGCTGGCGTGGCGACGGCGCTGCTGCCCACCACCTGGCAGGTGTGCGAGGAGATCGCCGCGCGGGCACGCGCGTACGATGGCGTCGTCATGTTCGGCGTGGCGCCGTCCGCTCGCCGCATCCGCTACGAGCGCGTCTCGCTGCCGACGGCCGGCCGCCACCCGGACGCCGCCGGCGCCCTGCCCGTCGCCGCGCCGCGCTACGCCACCTCGCGCCTACCCGTCGCCGAACTGGCGAAGGCGGCACGCGGGGCGGGTTTTCCGGTCGCCCTCAGCCACTCGGCGGGGACTTATATCTGCAACGCGTCGTACGGGGCCGCGCTTGCGTCCAACCCGCACACGCTGTTCGTCCACATCCCGCTGCCGACCGGGCGCGGCGCGCTGTCGCAGGCGGGCCTCGCCAGGCACGCTCTGTGGCTTGTCGCGGGCCTCGCCGGTTCCGCCGGCGGGCAGCGCCCTCAGCTCGATTTGCGGGGCTGGTAGGGCGCGTCCTCGCGCCATTTCTTCATCATGTCGACGAAGTCGTCCGGCAGGTCGTGCGGCAGGTCGATCTGCAGTTTGACCAACAGGTCGCCGCGCGCGCCGGACTTGCCCGGCAGGCCGAGGCCCCGCAGGCGCAAGGTCTTGCCGCCGGACGACCCCTTCGGCACCGTCACGTTGACGGAGCCGCTCAGGGTCGGGGCGCGGACCTTGGCGCCGAGCACGGCATCGTAGAGGGTGATCGGCAGGTCGAGCTTGAGGTTGGCGCCGTCCCGCTCGAACAGGGGATGCGCGGCGATGCGCAGCGTCAGGATGGCGTCGCCGGGTGTGCCGCCCATCCCGCTCTCGTGGCCGAGGCCGCGCAGGCGGATCTGCTGATCGGGCTCGGCGCCGGCCGGCAGCCGCACATCCACCGTCTTGCCGGTGGGCAGCGAGACGCGAAGCTTTTCCTGACTCGCAAGATCCTCCAGCGTGACGGTGACCACCACCTCCAGATCCTCCCCGCGCGCCGCGCCCTGGCCGAACCCGGTGCGCCGCCGCGTGCCGGCCCCGGCAGCCGAACCGCCGCCGCCGCCCATGAACTCGCGCAGGATCTCATCGACGCCGGGGCTCGAGGTGTCGTCGCTGGAAAACCGCCAGGTGCGACCGCGATTGCCGCCGGCGCCCGCCCCCGCTCCGGCGCCGGCGCCGCGACCGAAGCCGCCGAAGCCGGCGAACGGGTCGCCCTCGGTGCCGAAGCCGGTGCTGTGGTAGCGGGGCTGCCCGCCGGCATCGATCTCGCCGCGATCGAACTGGCGGCGCTTGTCTTTGTCACCAACAATCTCGTATGCCGCATTGACCTCGGCAAAGCGCTCTTGCGCCTGGGGATCGGACGAATTGGTATCAGGGTGATATCGCTTGGCAAGCCGCCGATAAGCGGATTTGATCTCGCTTTCGGAGGCTGACTTCGAAACGCCCAGTACGGTGTAAGGATCGCGCGCCATCCGTGTCCAATCTCAACAGCTCCCGTGCCCCGCCAATGGCCGGAGCGATGGAGCCTTGTCCCTTTCGTGCCAACAACACCACTATGTAGTGTGACCGCCTTATGAACGCGACCCTCACCGACGACGCCATTGCCAGCGGACAAGCCCCGGACCCGTTAGACGTGTTCGAGACTTGGCTTGCGGAAGCGATCGCCGCCGAACCAAACGATCCCAACGCAATGGCCCTTGCCACCGTCGATGCCGATGGCTTGCCCGACATCAGGATGGTCCTGCTCAAGGGCCACGACGCACGCGGCTTCGTTTTCTACACCAATATTCAAAGCGCCAAAGGCGAGGAGCTGGCGGCCCAACCCAAGGCCGCGCTGCTTTTCCACTGGAAAAGCCTGCGCCGGCAAGTGAGAATCCGCGGTCCGGTGACCGGCGTGAGCGAAGAGGAGGCCGACGCCTACTTCATGTCGCGTCCGCGCGGCAGCCGGATCGGCGCTTGGGCGTCGGACCAGTCGCGCCCCGTCGCGGACCGGGCGACGCTGCAGGAGCGCGTCGCCGCGCGCGAGGCGGAGTTCGGCGACACCGTGCCGCGTCCGCCCCATTGGGCGGGCTACCGCATCGCGCCGGTGCAAGTCGAATTCTGGCAGGACGGCCCCTTCCGCCTGCATGACCGCTTCCGTTACCGCCGGGCGGGCGACGGCTGGTCCGTAACGCGCCTCTATCCCTGACCGGCGCGGGCGGGGGGCCTCCCCCCGCTCCCGGCCCTGTGCGGCGAGGGTCAGGCCGCCGCGACGGCGCGGGACAGCGCGCACTGCGACCATAGCTCCGACAGCGCATGGCACAGGTGGTCGATGTCCGCGTCGGTGTGCACCGGCGAGGGCGTGATGCGCAGCCGCTCGGTGCCGCGGTCCACCGTGGGATAGTTGATCGGCTGGACGTAGACGCCGTACTTGTCGAGCAGCAGGTCGGAGATCCACTTGCACTTGGCGGCGTCGTTGACCATCACCGGCACGATGTGGCTCGGATTGTCCAGCATCGGGATGCCCATGGCCTTGAGGCGGGCACGCACCTTGGCGACCACCCGCTGCTGTGCCTCGCGCTCCACGCTGGAGTGCTTCAGGTGCTCCACGCTGGCGCGGGCGCCGGCCGCGACCGCGGGCGGCAGCGCGGTGGTGAAGATGAAGCCGGACGCATGCGAGCGCACGAAATCGCACAGCGCCGCCGAAGCCGCGATGTAGCCGCCGACGACGCCGAACGCCTTGCCCAGCGTGCCCTCGATCACCGTCAGCCGGTCCATCAGGCCCTCGCGCTCGGCGATGCCGCCGCCGCGCGGCCCGTAAAGGCCCACCGCGTGCACCTCGTCGAGATAGGTCATGGCGCCGAACTGGTCGGCGACATCGCAGATCTCGGCGATGGGGGCGATATCGCCATCCATGGAATAGACGCTCTCGAAGGCGACGAGCTTCGGCCGCTCCGGCTCGACCCTCTCGAGGAGGCGGGCGAGGTCTTCCGGGTCGTTGTGCCGGAAGATGTGCTTTTCGGCCCGCGAGTGGCGGATGCCTTCGATCATCGAGGCGTGGTTCTTGGAATCGGAGAACACGGCGCAATGGGGCAGCCGCGCCGCGAGCGTGCCCAGCGCAGCCCAGTTGGACACATAGCCGGAGGTGAACAGCAGCGCCGCCTCCTTGCCATGCAGGTCCGCCAGCGAGCGCTCCAGCTCCACATGATAGTGGTTGGTGCCGGAGATGTTGCGCGTGCCGCCTGCCCCGGCGCCACACCGGTCGATCGCCTCATGCATGGCGGCGAGCACGTCCTCGTGCTGGCCCATGCCGAGATAATCGTTGGAGCACCACACGGTGACTTCGCTGGCGCCGTTGCCTTTCGTGTGACGATGCGCCTTGGGGAAAGCGCCACGACGACGCTCCAGGTCCGCGAAAACGCGGTACCGCCCTTCGTTGCGCAGCCCGTCGAGGCTTTCCTTGAAGTGCGCTTCGTAGTCCATCTCGCCCCCGAATATTCGGACTTTAATTAGGCTAATGAGCGTTCCGAGCCAAGCGCAACTGGCACTTTCTTGCCCATCCGCACGGCGACCGTGCGACGCAGCCTCGCGCGGTAGCCCCCCAAACGCACCGGCCAGGTGCCCCCTCACACGATCGAGGGCCCCGCTTGTGCGGACCTTGCCGGTCGCAGGCGCAAAAAATTCGCGCCGCCGGCAGGGAACCGGAAAGCGCGAATTTGGTTTAATTCTTAGAATTATTATAGTATGAAGAAGCCGTTGGGAAACGCGGCGTGCTGTTGGAGGGCGCCCCATGGGCAAAACCATCATCGCAGGCGTGACGCAGCGGCAGGATCTGGGCCGCGCCGCAGGGATTGCGGCCGCCTCGGCCATCACCGCGGCGGCCGAGGCGCAGTCGCTGGAAAAGCCAGCCGTGGACTATCGCGCGCAGCCCAGGGGCGGGCAGCGCTGCGCCGGCTGCGCCTTCTTCCGAACCCAATCCAACCTGTCGCGCCTGGGGCATTGCTCGATGGTGATCGGCGACGTCGCCGCCGACGCCTGGTGTGCGATCTGGGCGCCGGCGGCCTGAAGCGGCGTTATTGCGGCAGGCGGGCGTCGTATTCCTCCCGCAGTTTCTGCCAATTGGCCCAGAAGGGCTTTGCAGGGGTGCCCTCCACCACGGCCGTCAGCACGTCGAGGTGAGCGTGCCAGCCGGCGCTGACGCCGCGCAGCAGCTTCGGGTCGGTAACCCGGCGATGGGTCACGACGAGCATCACGTCCTCGCCCACCGGCTTCAGCAGGATCTCCACGCCGCCGGTGCCCTCCCATTCGAACGCCAGCAGGTTCGGCGGATCGATCGCGGTGATGCGGCTTTGCAGGCGGTGCTCCTCGGAGAACCCTTCCGGACGCCGGTCGGCCGACCCGTCGAGCTCGTCGTTGCGCCACACGAACTCGAACCGCGATCCGACCTTCAGCTCCATGTCGCCCGCCGCCAGCCACTGCCGGCGCAAATCGCTGTCGGTGAGGTAGGCCCATACCCGGTCGATGGGGCCGGGCAGCAGGCGCTTGATGGTGAGCGTGGCCGGTTCGGTCACGGTGCCATAGGCGTCGAGTGTAGCAAGATCGTTCATTGATCTTCTCCTTCAGGGGGTTTGGGTGCGTTGCGCCGCTCTTCGCGTTCTTCGCGCAGGAGCCGCTCCAGCACGTCGAGACGGTCGCTCCAGAAGCGCTCGTAGGTGGCGAGCCATTCATGCGCGCTGGCGAGCGGCCCCGGATCGAGCTGGCAGACGTGGGTGCGCCCGCGCACCTCGCGCCGGATCAGCCCGGCCTTTTCCAGAGCCTTGATGTGTTTGGAGGCCGCAGCCAGCGACATCGCGAACGGTGCGGCCAGTTCGCTGACCGTCCGTTCGCCCTGGGTGAGCCGGTGCAGCATGTCCCGCCGCGTTCGGTCGCCCAGTGCATGAAAGACGGCGTCGAGCCGAGGTGTTTCTAGTTCAACCATGAGGTTGAATATACAAACGCCCCACGAGACATTCAACCACTTTGTTGAATTAATTTGCGCGCGTTCGAGCGCCTCGGTGGGCCGGCTCGAAAAGGGCTTTCAAAAGCCGCGGAGGCGCGGCGCGCCAAGGGCCGGCCGGCGGCCCAGTCAGCGCGCGCCACCGCCCTGCCCGCGCCGGATCGAAGGCGAGCGGCTGTCAGCGAACGCCAAGCTGTGGTGGGTCGGTGGGGCCTTACACCGACCCGAGACGCCCTCTAGCCGGAATCCTTGGCGTCGTCGGCGATCATCTCCACCGCGTCGCCCTGCCAGCCGTCGTCGTCGCGCCGACGCGGCTGCGGCACCGATTCGATCACCTCCGGCTGCCCCTTGTCGACGACGGGCGCAATCATGTGGACGTCGCGCTGCGGGAACGGGATCGACAGGCCTTCCTGGGCGAAGCGGTTGCGGATCGCGGTCAGCACCTCGCTGCGCGTGACGAAGCCGGAATACGTGCCGCGCAGGTCGATGTAGTAGCACACGCGCAAATCGACGCTGGACGCGCCGAATTCGTCCACCGTCACCATCGGCGCCGGGTTGGGCGTGACGCCGGGATGCTCGCCCAGGATCTTCTCGATGATGGCGATCGCCTTGGACGGATCGTCGTTATAGGAGATGCCGACCGTCAGGATCACCCGCATCAGCGAGTTGGAGCGGGTCCAGTTGGTGAAGGTGTCGGAGATCAGCGCCGAGTTGGGCACGATGAGGTCGAACTCATCGAAGGTGCGCATGCGCATGGAGCGGATGCCGATCTGGCTGACCGTGCCGGACGACCCGCCCACGGTGACGATGTCGCCCAGCCGCAGCGGCCGCTCCACCAGGAGCAGGATGCCCGAGATGAAGTTGTTGACCACGTTCTGCAGGCCGAAGCCGATGCCGACGCCGAGCGAGGCTGCGAACACGGTGAGCGTGGTGACGTCGAAGCCCACGGCCGTGAGCGTCAACAGCACGCCGATCACGATGACCACGTATTGCGCGAACACCGACAGGCTCTGGCGGATGCCGATGTCCTTCACCTTGCGCAGCACCACCGTGTAGGTGATGCGCCGGCTCCAGGCGGCGAACCAGAACACCAGCGCGAACGCCGCCGCCGCGATGAACACGTGGCCGATGCCGTAGGACGTGCCGCCCACGGTGAACAGCGTCGAGTTCCACACCCTCAGCGCGTCCGAGATGAAGACGGTCTCCGACGTCCACTCGAAGATGTTGGCGGCCGCGAACACCGCGATCACCAGCAGCGCGAACTGGCCCACGTTCTTGAGCGGCCGGATGAAATTCTGGCGCACGAAATAGGCCTGGGCGGGATCCCGGTCGCGGATGCGCATCGCGATGCCCTCCGCCACGTCGTGCAGCACTCCCAGAAGCAGCGCCAGCACGGCCATGATGGCGATGGCGATGGCGAGGTCTTCCAGCATCAGCGCGGCGAGATTGGTGAAGCCGGACAGGCCGGCGACGCCCGTGGCGATCAGCGCCGCCGGCGGCAGCAGCGCGAGCAGGCTCGCCAGCAGGCTGCGCAATGCGTTGTGCTGCTGCCCCTCGCGCGGCTTGGCGAAGAAGATGACGAACAGCAGCATCGGCAGGCCCGCAAGCACGAACACCGAGTAGGCGAGCCGGTTGAGCGCAAGCTGCGTCGAGGGCAGCAGCGGCACCTCGTCGAGCAGCAGATACGCGAACACCACGATGCCGGTGATCACCACCGCGACAGCCGTCGCCCGGTTGATCAGCACGCCCAGCGCCGTCGATGCGCCGCGCCGGCCCACGATGGCCTTGGCCAGATCGTATAGCGACGCGGATGCCGCGGGCACGAACAGCAGCGCGAAGCCGGAACTGGCCGTGGCCTGCGAGATCTGGAACGTCTGGGTGAAGATCAGCCAGATCCCGATCGGCAGCAGCCAGTAGAGATTGCGCCGCAGCACCTCGAGCGGCACCTCGGTCGCCTTGGTGCCCTGCGCCTCGATGAAGCGGCTGAGCACGCGCTGCCGCAGCAAGATCGTGCCCGCGAGCATCACCACCAGCAAGAAGACGGCGAACGCGATCTGCCGCGGCGAGGCGACTTCGACGGCCGTGCGCACCTCGGTGAGGCGCGCCACGTAGAGCGCCTGCAGCTCGCCCGGCATCTCCATGATTTCATTGGCGATACGGCTGCGGCTCGAGCGGTCGGTGCGGGAGCTTTCGCGCGAGAAGAGCTGATCGCGCTCGCGCATCGCGCGCTCGCGCACCAGGTCGACACGGGTCTCGGCGATCTGCGTGCGCAGCGCGGCCATGTCCTGGTCCTGCTGGCGCAACAGGCGCCGCAACCGCGCGACCGCGGCGTGCAGGCTGCGCGGATCGTCGGACACCTCGGTGCCGAGGATCTGGCGGAAATCGTCCAGGGCGGCGCTGATGGTGGCGCTGACGGCGGCGCGGTCGCCGAGCCGCACCTCCTGGGTGGCGAGCGCGTCCAGCGCCTCGTCCAGGACGCGCACCGGCACGGCCTTTTCCGGGATCAGCGGGCCGATGCCGGCGATGATGTCGCGGGTTTCCACGATCGCCGCGTCGGTCACGCGGGCGTTGGCGCGCAAGGTGAGCTCGTCCGCCTCCACGCGCATGGCGTTGCGCTGGTCGAGGGTGCCGGCGCTCGCCTGGGAAAGATCGGCGGCGAGGTTGCTGAGCTGCATCGACTGCTGGCCGAGCCGCTGGACCAGATCGCGGATGCGGCCGACCTTGGCCTTCTCGTTCGAGCGGGCATCCTGGATGAGGGCCTGGAAGGAGGCGGCGTTCTGCAGGATCAACAGCTGCTCGCGGCGCCAGCTCAGGAGATCGGCCAGCACGCCTTCCAGCTCCGCATAGGCACGCACGACCCGCTCCGACGCGCTCTTGAGCTCCTGGCGCAGCGCCAGGGCCTGCTCGTCGACGACGGCGGCCAGCGTCGGGCGCGGCGTCGTCCCCGCGCTGGTGGTCTGCTGCACGATCTGCGCGTTCAGCGCGGCGATGTCCGCCTCTTTCGCGCTGCGGCTGTGCGCCAGGTTGAGGATCCGCGTCCGGGCCATGTCGACCTCGAACTGCGCCTGGCGCAGATCGTCCAGGCTCGGCGTGGCGACGGCGACCTCCGTGTCGAGGCGCTTGGCGAGGTCGGCGTTGAGGTCGCTTTGCAGCGCGATCGCGGTGGCGAGGCTCTGCTCGGTGGATTGCTCGGCGGCGATGGCGGCCTTGATGCCGGCAAGGTCGGGCACCTGTCCCTGCGCCTGCGCCCCCTGGAGCCCCGCGAACAGGCACAGCCACGCCAGCAGCGCCGCCGCACAGGCGAGCGGGCTCCGGTTAACACGGTTCGATGAAGAGACTGGCTGCACGGCTCGCTCGCGCAATTTGAGGACACGATACACAACAAGGTCGCCACTGCGTTTCGACGAGACCACGATGGCGCCAGCCGGAAACGCTGACCGGCCGCCCTTGTGAAACGACAGGCAGGGGGTTTAGAACGACGCGCCGTTGAAGACAACACGACCGCAAGGTTGCGGTCGGGACCGGGACCGATGCGTATTCTCGTCCTCTTATTGGCGCTGGCGCCGCTGTGCGCCGCCGCCCAGGCGGCCTCGTTGACGCTGGTATGCCTCGATGTGGGGCGGATGGTGGAAGCCTGCCAAGCCAACGCGAGCGCGTTCGCCGGGGCGACGGGGCATGCCGTGCGGGTGGTGTCCGCCCCCTCGACCAACAAGCAGGCGCTGGAAGAGTACCGGGCCTTGTTCGCGGTCGAGAGCCCGCGGATCGACGTGCTGCAATTTCCCGACGCGTGGGTGCCGGCGCTGGCGCCCGATCTGGTGCAAATCGACACGCCTGCCGAGCCCGAGCCGTTCATCGAGGCGGCACGGGAAGGCGCCTTGTCCGACGGGCGACGCGTCGGATGGCCGCAGCACGTGGCCATCACCGTTTTGTTCTTCCGCAGCGACCTGGTCGACGCGAACGCGCCGTTCTGGTCTTCCATGCGCGAGCAGCTGGTGGCCGCGCCGAACGACGGGCCGCGGCAGGTCGCGCTGGGCGGCGCGGACCCGGCCCTGTTCTCCTTCTTTCTCGACTGGTTCTACGGCACCGGCGGCGAGCGGCTCGACGATCGCGAGGCGGTGACGCGCGCGCTGACGCTGCTGGCCGAATTCCTCGGCCCGGTCGCCGCGCCCGGCACCGCGCAGATGCCCGTGGGCGAGGCCACGCAGTCGTTCGCCGACGGCGAGACGGCGGCATTGATCGCCCGCTCCACGCAGTCGACCGATGAGCGTGCATCGGAGCTGTCGGACAAGATCGACGCGACGCCCATGCCCGCCTTGCGTGCCGGACCGCAGGACGCCGCCGTGCTGGTGACGACGTGGTACGTGGGCACCTCGCGCCACTCGCGGGAGGTCGACGCGGCGCGCGACCTGGCGGCCTACCTCGCATCCGAGCCCGTCCAGCGCGACAATGCCCTCACCTACGGCCTCGCCCCCACGCGCAGCGACCTCTACGCCGACCCCGAGGTGGTCGCGACCGGGCCGCTGTTCGCCCAGCTCGGCGGCTTGATCGGCCGGCTCAAGGGCCCGCCGACACGGCTGTTCGGCCCGTCCTATCTCGATCTCGTCGACACCATCACCGAGAACGTGCGCGCGCTCCTCATCGGCGACAGCGACGTGGAGACGGTGACCCACCAGATCGAACGCGCCGTGCTGCGTGCCAATCGCTTGAGGACCAACTGATGCGCCTGATCGCGCTCTTGCCACTGCTTTTGCTCGGTGGGGTCGCCGCGGCGCAGGACACCGCCTCGCCCGCCGCCCCCCCGGCGGTCCCGGCAGAGGTGGTCACCCCAGCGCCGGAAACCGCTGCCGAGTCCTCTGACGCGGCCTCCTCCGTCGCCCCCCCGGCCGCCGGGGACCATGGCGCCCCGGCAGCGAACGCCGCCGCGGCATCGCAGAGCCCCGTCGCCCCTCCGGCGGACGGCGGCACCGCGCCCGCGGCGCCCGCGATCCAGGCCGCCCCCTCGGCGGATGCCGCTGCGGCGCCAGCGAGCGAGGCCGCCTCCCCGGCGGATGCCGCGGCGCCCGCGATCCCGGCCGCACCGACGGATGCCGCTGCGGCGCCTGCGAGCGAGGCCGACCCCTCAGCGGATGCCGCGCCGCCCGCGAGCGCGGCAGCGCCCGCGCCGGCCGGAGCCGAAACGCCCGTCGCGGGGACGGAGACGCCCCCATCGGAGGCAGCCGTCT
>JAUIJH010000098.1 GCA_030431335.1 Alphaproteobacteria bacterium | reverse complement strand
CCAGAACAAGGTCATCAGCCCGAACCCGAGTTTCCGGATTTTCGCGACCGCAAACACCGTCGGTCTCGGCGATACGACGGGCCTCTATCATGGCACGCAGCAGATCAACCAGGGCCAGATGGACCGCTGGTCGATCGTGACGACGCTCAACTACCTGCCGCTCGAGGTGGAGTGCGAGATCGTGCTGTCGAAGGCCGAGCACTACCGGGACGACGCGGGCCGCAAGACCGTCTCAAAGATGGTGAAGGTCGCGGAGATGACGCGCAACGCCTTCATGAACGGCGAACTTTCCACCGTGATGAGCCCGCGCACCGTGATCACCTGGGCCGAGAACGCGGAGATCTTCTCCGACATCGCCTTCGCCTTCGAGGTGACCTTCCTCAACAAGTGCGACGAGACCGAGCGCGCCATCGTTGCCGAGTTCTATCAGCGCTCGTTCGGGAAGGATCTCGCCGCCGGCGCACCCAGCTTGATGAACTGAACGAAAAATTGACCTGATGCCGATCGGCGACAACTCCAAGAAAGGCGGCGCGCACGATCCGCGCCACGACACGTTCCGCACTGCCGTTGCGGCGACGATGCGGGCGATTGCGGCCAATCCGGACCTGGAGGTCACCTTTTCGGCCGACCGGCCCGGCATCAACGGCGACAAGGCGCGCCTGCCGGAGCCGCCGCGCCGCCTGGGGGCCAAGGACGTTGCCGTGACCCGCGGGCTCGGCGACACCATGGCGCTGAAACTCGCCTCGCACGACGCGGCGCTGCACAACAAGTACGCGCCGCAGGGCCAGGACGCGCGCGCCGTGTTCGACGCGGTGGAGAACGCCCGCTGCGATGCGCTGGGCGCGCAGGCGATGGAGGGCGTCGCCCAGAACCTGTCGGCGATGCTGGAAGACCGCTATTTCCGCGGCAACTATCACGAGATCACCGACCGCGCCGACGCCCCGCTGTCCGACGCCCTGTCGCTCCTGGTGCGCGAGAAGCTGACCGGCTCCGCCCCGCCGGAGAGCGCCAGGACGCTGGTCGATCTGTGGCGCCCCTGGCTGGAGGAGCGCTGCGGCGACAATCTGGAGAACCTGCCCGACCGGATGGGCGATCAGCAGGGCTTCGCCACGGCGATGCGCGACATCCTCGCCGCCCTCGACATGGCCGAGGAGCTTTCCCAGGAAGCCGGCGAGGACGAAGAGGCGCAGGACGGCGAAGCGGAAATCGACAGCCCGGACGAGTCCGAGGCCGATGTCGGCGACGACGATGCCGGCGAGGACGCCGCGCCGCAGGAATCGGACCGCAGCGGCGAGGACGACAGCGCCGAGGACGTCGAGGACTCGGAGTTCACCGCCGAGGACATGCGCGACGACGAGATGGGCGACGCCGAAGAGGCGATGGACGGCGTGCGCGTGGACGAGGCGGACCCGCACGCGCTGCCCGGCAGCGACTACAAGGCCTATACGCGCCAGTTCGACGAGGTGATCGCGGCCGAGGAGCTGTGCGATACGGCCGAGCTCGACCGGCTGCGCGCCGCGCTCGACAGGCAGCTCACCCACCTTCAGGGCGCCGTCGCCCGTCTCGCCAACCGCCTGCAGCGCCGCCTGATGGCGCAGCAGAACCGCTCCTGGGATTTCGACCAGGAGGAGGGCGTGCTCGACCCCGCGCGTCTCCACCGCGTCATCATCGACCCGATGCAGCCGCTCGCCTTCAAGGTGGAGCGCGAGAGCGATTTCCGCGACACCGTGGTGACGCTGCTTCTGGACAATTCCGGCTCGATGCGCGGCCGGCCGATCTCGGTCGCGGCCACCTGCGCCGATATCCTGGCCCGCACCCTGGAGCGCTGCCACGTCAAGGTGGAGATCCTGGGCTTCACCACGCGGGCCTGGAAGGGGGGCGCCTCGCGCGACCACTGGCTGCAGCATGGCAAGCCGCCCGCGCCGGGCCGCCTCAACGACCTGCGCCACATCGTCTACAAGGCCGCCGATGCGCCGTGGCGCCGCGCCCGCCGCAATCTCGGCCTGATGATGCGCGAGGGCCTCCTGAAGGAGAACATCGACGGCGAGGCGCTGCTTTGGGCGCACGACCGCCTGCTCGGCCGCCCGGAGCAGCGGCGCATCCTGATGATGATCTCCGACGGCGCGCCGGTCGACGATTCCACGCTGTCGGTCAACGCCGGCAACTACCTGGAAAAGCATCTGCGGGCGGTGATCGCGGAGATCGAGGATCGCTCCCCGGTGGAGTTGATTGCCATCGGCATCGGCCACGACGTGACGCGCTACTATCGCCGCGCCGTCACTATCGTGGACGCCGAGGAGTTGGCGGGCGCCATGGTCAACCAGCTCGCCGACCTGTTCGACGACGAGGACAACAAGCGCCCCACCCGCAGGCGTCGCACCGCTCGCCGCGCGGCGTAGCGGTGGCGTCGAAGGCCGTGCTCGCGCGCCTCGCGGGTCCGGCGGTCGCGGCGATGGCGGCTCTCGTTCCGGCTCTCGTTCCGGCCGTGGCGCAGCCGGTGGGCTGGGAGCCGGCGCGGGTGACGACGCGCAGCATCGAACGGTTTTCGCCGAGCCCGATCGAGGGGAGCCGGCTCGCCTTCGAGGGCGGGCTGGTGCTCAGCGGGCCACGGCGCCTCGGTGCCCTGTCCGGCCTCCTTCTGGAGGGAGACTGGATGCTGGCCGTCACCGACACGGGCGATTTCGTCACGGCCCGGCTGGTGTTCGAGGGGGAGCGCCTGACTGGCATCGCGGACGTTGCCATCGGCGGGCGCCGAGACAAGGACGGCAATCCGATCGGCCAGAAGACGGTGGGCGACGCGGAGGCCCTGGCGCGCGGCGAGGGCGAGATCTTCGTGCTGGTGGAGAGCCTGCGCGCGCTTCTCGCCTACCCGGCCGACGGGCTTGCCGTGGATCTTTCGGCAACACCGCGCACGGTGCCGCTTTCGCCGGAGGAGCGCAGGATCGGCGCGGGCGGCATGGAGGCGCTGGCGAGCCGGCCCGATGGCAGCCTGGTGGTGATCGGCGAAGGCCGGGACGGTGCGGCGCAGACGACGCCCGCCGCCATCGTCGGCGGACGCCGCTTCGCCGTCACGCGGCGCGACGGCTTCGCCATCACCGGCGCCGATATTCTGCCAGGCGGCGACATGGTGCTCGTGGAGCGGCGCTACCGCGGCGGGCTCGACGTGGCGATGCGGGTGCGCCGCATCGGCGCCGACGCGGTGGCCGCCGGCAACGTCGTGGACGGCCCGATCCTGATGGAAGCGGGCTTCTCGGCGGAGATCGACAACATGGAGGCGATCGCGGCCGAAGTGTCGGCCGGTGCCATCCACCTGACGCTCGCCTCCGACGACAACCACTCCTTCTGGCAGCGCACGCTGCTCCTGCGGTTCCGCATTGCCGATCCGCTGCCGCGCCCCAAGCCCGCCCCTACCGCGATACGCTGACTTGAACCGCGCCCGCGTCTGAGGAATTCTCGGCGGCGGCGCGGATCTTCGCCCGGCGCCGAGCCTATTTTGTCCCTTTTCCAGCGTGATTTGCCATGATCAGCCGCTTTGCCGTTGCCGCCGTCGCAATTGCCGCCCTCGCATCGGGGTCAGTCCGGGCCGCCGACCCGGTCCGCCTCGTCGCGGAGTTCGACGGACCCTCGGTCGATACCTGCGTGTTCGGCACCCAGCAGGCCGACGTCCGCTACCTCGCCTTCGGGCATGAGGCGATCGGCGGGCGGACGCGCACCTTCCTGTCCAACAGCATCGACGGCGACTACAGCGACGGGGCGCGACTGCCCTTGCCGGACACCTGCACCCAGGCCAAGCCGATGGCGAGCGCGCTGGGGCTCCTGGGCCTGGAAGCGGACCGCGACATCGAGCCGTTGGGGCCGAGCTTCGTCCTGCCACCGGTTTCGCCCGACGATGGTGCCGCGCTGCAGCCGGGCGGCCTCGCCAACTGCCCGAGCAAGATCGACGGGTACAACCCCGAGACCGGGCGCTACGGCGTCGTCTCGCAAAAGAACGAGCTGCGGCTGGCGGACGAGCATGTCCACAAGGTGGTGGACGGGCACTGGTACGGCTTCACCTTCCGCGCTCTCGGCGCCATCCCCACGTGCGGCACCATGCGCTCCGTGCTGGCGCAGTGGAAGTTCAAGTACGCCGACGACAGGCCGGACGACGACCACGCGGGCCTCAACGCCAACGCCCGCAGCCCGGTGTTTGCGCTGCGCTTCGACAACGGCGTGCTGCACGCGACGGTGCAGAGCGGCCGGTGCAACTGCCTCGTCGCCAAGGCGGTGGGCGACCCCGACTACGAAGCGGCGCCCTCCGCCGCGCTGGCGTTTTCACTCACCGACAAGAAGCGCGCCGCGTTCGAGGCCGTGCGCTTCGAGCCGCGGTGCCGGTCCAGCGTGCCGGGCGAGGACGGCAAGGCGTGCACGCCTGCGCCGGGCTTCAAGGCCGAGTTCCTGCGCAAGGAGGACGGCGATGCGCCGGCGCCGGTGCTGCCGGATCCGCGCGAGGGTTGGGTGAAGATCGATGTGTTCATCGAGGGGACGCCGGCGCCGCAGGGCTGGCCGCAGGGCGGGCGCATCGAGCTTTACGCCAACGACGAGCCGATCGTCCGCCTGACCAACGGGATCGGCTATGGCGACGCCGCGCCGACCAAGGTGAAGTTCAAGTTCGGCCACTACCGCGACAAGATCCTGGCCCGCACCCGGCTCGATTTCGACCGGTTGTGCATTGCGCCGGAGACCGGGGTGTGCGGCCCGCGCCGCACGTTTTCCCAGTATCTGGGAGCCGAGTGAGAGACGGCGCGGGCGAACCGCGCCGGCCCCGTTTGCCTACGCCTCGCGCCAGCGCACCACTGCGGCGCACACCAGGCCGAACAGCAGGTGCCCGACCAGCGAGGCCCACGTGAGGGGGACGAAGCCCAGGAAGGGCGGCTGTCCGCCGAACAGGTGCGCCATCACGTAAAGTGCGAACACCCAGAGCCCGGCGCCGAAGCCCAGGCCCACCACCCACCAGGGCAGGAACGGCGTCACCGTGCGCGCGATGGGCCGCGCGATATAGAGGTAGCCGAGCGGATAGAACACGATGCCGACGACGGCGTGGATCAGCTCGGCAAGGGCCCAGTTGGAAAACCCGAACACCGACTGCACCAACGCTGCCGGCTGCAGCGGGCCGCCGACGAAGATCGGCGTGATGAAGCGCGCCCAGATCTCCCAGGTGATGTCGGCCGCCAAGCCTGCCAGCAGGGCAGTGACGAGAACGCCTGCCGACACGAAGGGGACAGGGAACACGGAATGCGACGAGGAGGAGGTGGTTGGAGCGTGGGACATGGGCTTATAATTCTCGTTGTTTCCAATAGGATGTTGGCGACCCGGGCGCGAAGCCATCCCGGTGACCGCCGCAAAACCCGTGTCGAGGGTCGCCATGGGCGTCTGCTTCGGTCGTGCGTCATGTAGGCGCGGCCTAGGAACGCGCGAACCAAGGGATCAACACGGCCGATCACATTGGCTTGTCCCCGCACGGGCGCAGCGCGCCTCGCGCGGTGCGAGAACTTTGTAATTTACTGCCGAAAACGGTGGCGGAGCAAGACGGGCGCTTGCCTTTGCGGCCCGCGGCGCGAACGGTGGGGGCACGGGAGCCGGCAGGGGAGATCGAACATGTTGATGCTCGTTCGCATGGCCATGTGGCTGCGCCGACCGCCCTCGCGCCGGGTCATCATGGTGGCGGTTGCCGTCATCGTTGTGGCGGCGGCGATCTACGGCATCGAGCGCGCCGGCTATTGGCCCGACTGGGCCAACGCGGACCGGATGGGGCGGCGCGGCAACGCCATCAAGATCGGCCCGGTGCAGTAGGCCGCGCGCGCTATCAGGCGCGCAGCTCCGGCAGATCCTTGAACAACTCGAGCGCTTCGGGGTTGGCGAGCGCTTCCTGGTTCTTCACCTCGCGCCCGTGCACCACGTCGCGCACCGCGAGCTCGGTGATCTTGCCCGACTTGGTGCGCGGGATGTCCGCCACGGCCACGATGCGCGCCGGCACGTGCCGCGGCGAGGCGCCGGTGCGCACCTTGTGCTTGATCCGCCCGATCAGCGTGTCGTCCAGCGCGGCGCCCTCGGCCAGACGCACGAACAGCACCACGCGCACGTCGTCGTCGAAATTCTGGCCGATGGCGAGCGCCTCCGTCACCTCCGGGATCTGCTCGACCTGGGCATAGATCTCCGCCGTGCCGATGCGCACGCCGCCGGGGTTGAGCGTCGCGTCGGAGCGGCCGTGGATGATCATCCCGCCGTGCTCGGTCCACTCGGCGAAGTCGCCGTGGCACCAGATGCCGGCGAAGCGCTCGAAATAGGCGGCGCGGTATTTGGCGCCGTCCGGATCGTTCCAGAACATGATCGGCATCGAGGGGAAGGGCTTGCGGCAGACGAGCTCGCCCTTGCCGCGCGCCAGGTGCGAACCGTCCTCGCCGGCGACATCGGTGGCGACGCCGAGCGCCGGGCCCTGGATCTCGCCGGCATAGACCGGCTCTGTCGGCACGCCCAGCACGAAGCAGGCGACAATGTCCGTCCCGCCCGAGATCGAGGCGAGGTGCACGTCCGACTTGATCGCCTGATAGACCCAGCGGAAGCTCTCGGCCGCCAGCGGCGAGCCGGTGGAGGCGACCGTGCGCAGCGCGGCGAGGTCGTGCGTCTCCTTCGGGTGGCCGCCCGCCTTCTTCAGCGCGTCGATATATTTGGCGCTGGTGCCGAAGAAGGTGACCTGCTCGTCCTGCGCGTAGTCCCACAGCACCGCATGGCTCGGGGCGAAGGGGGAGCCATCGAACAGGATCAGCGTCGCCTCGCTGGCGAGGGCGGTGACGAGCCAGTTCCACATCATCCAGCCGCAGGTGGAGAAGTAGAACACGCGGTCGCCCGGCCGGATGCCCGAATGGTAGTGGTGCTCGCTCATGTGCTTGAGCAGCGTGCCGCCGGCGCCGTGCACGATGCACTTTGGCACGCCCGTGGTGCCGGACGAGAACAGGATGAACAGCGGCGCGTTGAACGGCATCGGCCGGAAATGCGGCACGCTCTCGGCCCGCTTCATGATGGTGTCGAACACGATGCCGCCGGTCAGCTCCTGGGCGAGGCTGGCGGCGCGCAGATCGTCTAGATAGGGCACCACCACGGTGGCGCCGGGCGCGAGCTGCTGCGCCACCGCGGCGACCTTGCCCGACACGTCGACGGGCTTGCCGTTGTACCAGTAGCCGTCGCAGGCGAAGAACACCTTGGGCTCGACCTGGCCGAAGCGGTCCATCACGCCGCGTTCGCCGAAATCGGGCGAGCAGGACGAGAACACCGCTCCCAGCGAGGCCGTCGCCAGGCAGGCGACGATGGTGGCGGGCATGTTGGGCAGCATCGCGGCCACCCGGTCGCCCTCCGTGACCCCCGCCTCGGCCAGGAATGCCTGGCATTTGGCAACCGCAGCGGTGAGCTCGCCCCGCGTCATGCGCTGTTCGGCCTTGTCCTCGCCGCGGAACACCAGCGCCTCGGCCGCCGGATCGCCGCGCAGGCAGTTCTGCGCATAATTGATACGCCCGTCGGGGAAGAACTTGGCGCCGGGCATCTGATCGGCATCGGCCAGCACGCGCTCGCCCTTGCTGCCGATCACGCCGACATCGTCCCACACCGCGTTCCAGAATTCGTCCAGCGCATCGATGGAATAGGCGTGCAGGGCGCGGAAGCCCTCGATCGTCCTGCCGGCGCGGGTGGAGCAAAGCTGCGCCAGGCGGGTGATCGCGGCGCTGTCGATATCGTGCGGGCGCCAGAGCGGCTCGTCGGTCATGAAACGGGGCTCCCGGGGAGAGTTCGTCATTGTCGTTCGGCAGGCGTGTGAATGCTGCGAAGAGAGCCTATATCACGTCGCAGGAGGACGGAATGAGCGAGTTTGAACGGCGTGGAACGGTGATGGAGCGTGTTTTGGGGGGCTCGCCGCTGGGGGTGTTGATCCGCCTCGTGGTGATGTCGTTCGTGGTCGGGCTCGTCCTGACCGTGCTCGACGTGAACCCCAACGATATCATTGTCTGGATCGAAAACCGCCTGCGTTTCCTGACCAGTTTCGGGTTCGAGACGTTCGAGGAGATCGGCGCGATCATGCTTCTGGGCGCCGTCGTGGTGGTGCCGATCTGGCTCGCGCTGCGGGTTCTGAAGCTGATCGGCCGTTGAACAATCGCCCGTTTACGGTTGTGGGGGCGCGAACGGCTTGCTAGAGCCCCGCGGCGGTATGGCAACGGGCGGCAACTTGAGCGTCAGCGACACCACCCTCGAAACGATCGAGACCGGCACCCTCGCGTGCCCCGGGATTCGACACGGTTTCTTCTGCCGCACCGGCGGGGTGTCGGACGGCATCTACACATCGCTCAACGCGGGCCGCGGCTCCAACGACCGTGCGGTTGACGTCGACGAAAACCGCCGCCGCGTCGCATCCCATTTCGGCCTGGCGCTGGAGCGGCTGGTGTCGATGCATCAGGTGCACTCGGCCGAGGCGCTGACCCTCGAGGCGCCGCCCGCCGAACCCCCCCGCGTCGATGCGCTCGTCACGCGCACGCCCGGCCTCGCCCTCGGCGTGCTGCACGCGGACTGTGCGCCGGTGCTGTTCGCGGATCCGCAGGCGCGGGTGATCGGCGCGGCGCACGCCGGCTGGCGCGGCGCGACCGGCGGCATCCTGGAGGCGACGGTGGCTGCCATGGTCGCCAGCGGTGCCGAGCCGGCCCGCATCCGCGCCGCCATCGGACCCACCATCGCCCAGCCTTCCTACGAGGTGGGGCCGGACTTTCCCGCCCCCGTCCTCGTCGGCCACCCGGATGCGGCCGCCTTCTTCAAGCGGGCGCCGCGCCCGACCCATCACCTGTTCGATCTGCCGGGCTACATCGCGATGCGGCTTGCCGCCGCCGGTGTGGGCGCGGTGGACGACCTCGCGCTCGACACCTACGCGGACGATACCCGCTTCTTTTCCTATCGACGCGCCACGCACCGTGGCGAGCCGGACTACGGCCGTCTCGTGTCCGTCATCATGCTGGAGGGCTGAACCCATGGCTCTGCACTTTGCGCCCGAGGAATATGCGTCGCGACTGGAGCGGCTGAAGGAGGGAATGGCGGCGCGCAAGCTGGATGCGCTGCTGATCTTCTCGCAGGAGAGCATGTACTGGCTCACCGGCTACGACGGCTTCGGCTACGTCTTCTTCCAGTGCCTCGTGGTGACCAAGGACGGGCGCCTGTCCCTGGTCTCGCGCGCGGCCGACCACCGGCAGGCGCGCCGCACCTCGGTGATCGAGGAAAACATCGTGTGGACCGACCGCGCCGGCGTCGATCCCACCCGCGCGCTGAAGGACCACCTGTTCGAGCTCGACCTGCTCGGCGCCAACATCGGCGTCGAGATCGCGACGCACGGGCTCACGGCCAAGAACGGCCGTCTGCTGGAGGAGCAGCTGCGAAGCTTCGCCAAGCTGCACGAGGCGTCCGACATCATCCCGATGCTGCGCTCGGTGAAAAGCGTGGCGGAGATCGCCTACGTGCGCCAGGCCGCCCGCCTCGCCGATACCGCCTGGCACGCCGGCCTCGACGTGACGCGCGCGGGAGCCGAGGAGAGCACCATCTTGTCGGCGATGCAGGGGGCGGTGCTGGCGGCGGGCGGGGACTACCCGGCCAATCCGTTCATCATCGGCTCCGGCGCCGACGCGCTGCTGGTGCGCTACAAGTCCGGCCGCCGGGTGTTGACCGAGAACGACCAGCTCACCGTGGAATTCGCCGGCGTGTGGCATCACTACCACGTGGCGATGCTGGACACGGTGGTGATCGGCACGCCGCAGGCGCGGCACCTGGAGCTGTACGAGGCGGCGGAGGAGGGGCTCCGGGCCATCGTCGCGGCGATGCGTCCGGGCAACACGTTCGGCGATGTTTTCAACGCCCATGCCCAAGTGCTCAACGATCGTGGTATGCAAGGCTTCAAACTGAATACGTGCGGTTACTCGCTGGGGGCGACGTTTGCGCCGACATGGATGGACACGCCGATGTTCATCAATGCCAACCCCACCGAGATCGTGCCGAACATGGTGCTGTTCGCCCACATGATTCTGACCGATCTCGAAACCGAAACGGCAATGACGCTGGGCCGATCCTACCTCACCACCGAGGGGGAGCCGGAGCCCTTGTCCCAGATCGCACCGTCGTTCCTGCAAAGATGATCCGCGCCGCCGCCCTCGGCCTGGTGATGGTTCTGGCAGCCTGCGCGGCGCCCAACCTCACCGGCATTGCCGCGGGCGTCGGCGAGAATGTGTCCGCGCCGCGGCGCCCGCTAGCCGACCCGGAGCTGGCCACCTTCGCCTTCGAGCCGGTGCCCGGTGTGCCCGTCACTGTCGCCGACGAGCTCCTGCGTCGCATGTGGCGGCGGGCGGAGCGCGAGGGGCTCAAGGTGGTCAAGCGTCCGGGCGGGCCGGCGCTGTTCACCGTGGAAGGCACCATGACCACGGTCAGCGACGACACCAACTCGCTGATTTTCTTCACCTTCGACGTGGTGGACACCAGCGGTCGGCGCCTGCACCGCATCAGCGGCCAGCAAGGCTCGGAGGAAACCGACGGCGACCCCTGGTCGAACGTGGAGGACCGCGATCTCGACCTGATCGCGACCCGTCTTGCGGCACTGCTGCGGGCCTGGCTCTACGCTGACGCGTGAGCCCGGGCCGGCGCGATGCCTGGTGGAAGACCGGGGGCAACCGCGCCGATCGGCTTGAGGGGCTTGCCCAATCCGTGTGAGCAATGCCATGGAACGCGCGCCGCACCGTGCAAGTGCGCCGCGAGGGATGAGGATCTTGATGGTTCGGAGCATTACGCCGTGAAGCTCGTCGCCGGCAATTCCAATCGAGCTCTGGCGGAGGCGATCGCGGGTTATCTCGATCTTCCGCTCACCCAATGCACCGTCCGCCGGTTCGCGGACCAGGAGGTCTTCGTCGAGATCAAGGAGAACGTGCGCGGCGCGGACGCCTTCGTGATCCAGTCGACCTCCTATCCCGCCAACGACAACCTGATGGAGCTGCTCATCATCATCGATGCGCTGCTCCGGGCCTCGGCGCGGCGCATCACGGCGGTGATCCCCTATTTCGGCTACGCCCGGCAGGACCGCAAGATGGGCGGCCGGACGCCGATCTCGGCCAAGCTGGTGGCCAACATGATCCACCGCGCCGGCGCCGACCGGGTGCTGACGATGGATCTGCACGCCGGCCAGATCCAGGGCTTCTTCGACATTCCGACGGACAACCTCTACGTCGCGCCCGTCATGAGCCGCGACATCCGCGAGCGCTATTCGCTGGACAACCTCATGGTGGTCTCGCCGGACGTGGGCGGCGTGGTGCGCGCCCGCGACCTGGCCAAGCGGATCGACGCACCGCTCGCCATCGTCGACAAGCGGCGCGAGCGGCCGGGCGAGTCCGAGGTGATGAACATCATCGGCGACGTGCAGGGGCGGGACTGCCTCCTGTTCGACGACATCGTCGATTCCGCCGGCACCTTGTGCAATGCCGCCGAGGCGCTGATCGCGGCCAAGGCTAACCGCGTGTCGGCCTATATCACCCACGGCGTCCTGTCGGGCGGGGCGACGGCGCGCGTCGAAACGTCGATGCTGGACGAACTGGTGATCTCCGATTCCATCGAGGCGACCGAGGCGGTGCGCTCGGCCGACAAGATCCGCATGGTCTCGATCGCCACGCTGATCGGCGAGGCGATCAGCCGGACCGCGCTCGACAAGTCGGTCTCGAGCCTCTTTTACTAATCAGCCCGTTAAGTAAGATTTGCTGCATTTGTAAGTAAATTGCGTTCGCGGTAACATATTGGTCGAGTATGGGTAAATTTAGAAAAAGATAAATAACGGGGGCATTTTTATGCCGCGCGATCTTATCAATCTCATTTTGCCGTGGATCTCACGCGGCGAATTTCTAACCAGCGGCCCCGATGATTACCAAGGGGGGCCCCCGAACAACATCATCTTTGCGCTCGGCGGTGACGATACCGTTCGCGCGCAGTCCGGCAATGACATCATTTTCGGCGGCCCGGGCGACGATTTTATCGGCGCAGGCCAGGGCAACGATAAAATCTTCGCCGGGTTCGGGGACGATACGTTGCGTGGTGGCACCGGCCGCAACGAAATGACGGGCGGTCCCGGAAGCGATGTATTCCAGGCGACTAAATTCGACACCAATATAGTCAAAGACTGGGAAAACCGCGACCTGATCGACCTCGATAGCGCCTTCGTCGAGTACTATACGGTTGGCACCAACGCTGACGGCGATGTCATCATCCGATATTTCAGCTTTTTATCGGAAGGGCTCTTTCGGCTTGAAGGTATCGGCCTGGACGAATTCGATCAAAGCCGCATCCTGGCCGACCTCGACGACTATCCGGCGGGTCCGTTCACCCCGGCGAGCATTGTTCCCGACGGGCCGCGGGTGAAGGGCGAGATCGAATTCGAGAACGATCAGGACTGGTTAGCCGTCGACCTTGTCGCGGGCACCGAATATCGCATTCGGATGCTGGGCGAAGGGGTGGGCGCGAACACGCTCCACGATCCGTATCTGCGCCTCGTCGACGGCGAGTACAATCTAGTGGCCGAGGACAACGACAGTGCATCGGGTTTGAACGCGCGGATCAACTACACGCCGATCGAGGATGAGACATTGTACGTGGCCGCGTCCTCAGCCGATTTCGATGGTTTGGGCACCTATACCCTCGACGTGGACATCATCGTCTGACATCGGCCCCGGCGAGGCCGGCCCGGCCAAGAGGAGGTCCGAAGGTGCGTCGTGGCTCAGGCCGCCGCGCCCTCGGTGAAGGCGAGTTCGCCGGCGTTGTGGAGTGCGGCGAAAAAGCCTTCGACCTCGGCCAGCGCCTCGCGCGCCAAGGAGCGGCGCTCGGACAGGTCGCGAATGGTGTTGGTGAGATTGTCGCGCCGTTCGCGCGCGGCGCGGGCGACGGTCGAATAGGCGTAGTTCGCAGGATCGGCGACGCTGGTGCGGCGCTCTTCGGCGTCGATCTGTTTGGCGAGCTCGGACCGGATCACCTCCAGGTCGCCGATCATCCGCTCGAACTGCGCCAACTGGCGCCGCAATGCGGCAGCCTGGAATTCCTTTGCGTGAATAGTGCTCTCGCGCGGCTTCATCAAAGACCCTCCAAAAACCCGACAACGCCAAGGTTAGCGCCGATCCGTTGCGAATTGGTTCGCCCGGCGAGCGCAAAATCCCACGGCGCGTTAACGCCCTCGCAGGCGGGCTTTCCAAAGCTTTCCGTGCATTGTGAAGAGGCGGTCACGTTCTTTAAGAATGTGTTTACCGCCCTCACTCATCATCATGGGGCAACGAGGACGCGAAACGTGAGGACAAGCTGCGACGTCCCACCTCAGCGTCCTTCGTTTTGGTAACACTTATCCTGTGCCGATTCGCTGTTTGAGTCGGGTGTTACCCGCAGTGGGTTGGGCCGATGCCGCATCTGCGGCGGAACGCATTAGAGGAACCGCATGCGCGTTCTACTGATCGAAGATGACAGCGCAACGGCGCAAAGCATCGAACTCATGTTGAACTCAGAGCGGTTCAATGTCTACACGACCAACCTCGGCGAAGAGGGCATCGACCTCGGCAAGCTCTACGACTACGATATCATCCTGCTCGATATAAACTTGCCGGATATGTCGGGTTATGAGGTGCTGCGGGCGCTGCGCGTGTCCAAGATCGACACGCCGATCCTGATCCTTTCGGGCCTCGGTAACATCGAGGACAAGGTGCGCGGGCTTGGTTTCGGCGCCGACGACTACCTCACGAAACCCTTCCACAAGGACGAGCTGGTGGCGCGTATCAACGCCATCGTGCGCCGTTCCAAGGGGCATGCCGAGAGCGTCATCCGCACCGGCGAGCTGGCTGTGAACCTCGACACCAAGACGGTCGACGTCGACGGGCAGAGGGTTCACCTGACCGGCAAGGAGTACCAGATGCTGGAGCTCCTTTCCCTGCGCAAGGGCACGACGCTGACCAAGGAAATGTTCCTCAATCACCTCTACGGCGGCATGGACGAGCCGGAGCTGAAGATCATCGACGTCTTCATCTGCAAGCTGCGCAAGAAGCTGTCGTCGGCGACGGGTGGGCGGAACTACATCGAAACGGTCTGGGGCCGAGGCTATGTGTTGCGAGAGCCCGAACCCGAGCCGCGCCGAGAGCTCGCCTGAGCGCGAGCGGTCGGCGCCTCCTCGGCGCGATGGACACGATATGATGTGCGAACGGGGCCCGCGCGGCCCCTTTTGCCGTCTAGACGGATTTGCGCGTGGGCAGGGTCGCTCGATCGGCCGGCAAGCGCGGCAACGGCCCCAGGCGCTAGCGCGGGGCGGTCACGAAGCGAAGCCGCTCTTCGCTGGCTTCGGTGACGATGCGCCAGCCGGTCGTCGCGGCCAGGCGCTCGATGAGGGCGGCCTGCACGGCGCGCGGATCGGTCACGTCGCCGCCGCCGGTCACGATCTCGGTGAATTGCGGCGTGCGGATCGCGCTGCCTTCGGCGGTGACGGACAGCGTGCCCGCCCCGTCATGATCGACATGGATGACGCCGCCGCGCGGCACCGCGCCCAGCGCGAAGGTCGCCAGCAGCATCGCCACCTTGATGTGCACGCGCGGGGCGGCCTCGCCGGTCCAGCGCCAGTCGAGGTTGGCGCGCTCGCCGGAGAACATGCCGTTGGTCAGGCGGCCGGCCTCGGCGGGGTCGAGCACTTCGGCACCGCCCGCGGCGCCATAGGCCATGCGGGCGAACTGCAGCTTGGCGGTCGCCTGGGCGGCACTTTTCTTGATGAGATCCATGGCCATCTCGGTCATGGATTCGTCCTCGGCGATGAGCTCGAGGCCGTTCTGGATAGCACCCACCGGCCCGACGACGTCGTGGCACAAACGCGAGGCGAGAAGGCTCGCAAGTTCAAGATCGCTCTGCATCGTGGATCCATATCGTGGCGACGGCCGCTGGCCAAATCTCGCACGCGGTTAACCGCAATAAAAGGCGCATTGAAGAGGTGTCCCATGCTTCCTTTCGTTCGTGCGGCATTGCTGGGGCTCTGCCTCGGCCTGGTCGCGACCCCGCTCGCGGCCTTCGACGGTGAGCCGCAGCCGGCTCAGCCCGGCAGCGGCTACACCACCGAGGAGATGATCGCGACGGGCCACGAGTTCTTCGGCTCGGCGTCGGAAGGGCTTGCCAGCGTCATGCAGCGAGCCTTCTCCCAGTTCGGCCAGCCCAACGCCTATATCCTCGGCGAGGAGGGCGGCGGCGCGATCTTCGGCGGCCTTCGCTACGGCGAGGGCGCGCTGCAACGCATCGGCGCACCGCCCGAGCCGGTGTTCTGGCAGGGCCCGTCCTTCGGCTGGGACCTGGGCGGCGCGGGCAGCCGGGTGATGATGCTGGTCTACAACCTGCCGTCCTCGGACGCGCTGATGCAACGCTTCACCGGCGTCGACGGGTCGGCCTACCTGGTGGGCGGCATGTCGATGACCTTGATGGCCGCCAACGACATGTACCTCATTCCGGTGCGTGCCGGTGTGGGGGCGCGGCTCGGGGTCAGCCTCGGCTACCTGAAGTTCACGACCGAGCCGACCTGGAACCCGTTCTAATGCGTTCGCCGGCCGGGTGACAGCGCCGGCCGGCTATGTCTAAGAGACGGTTCGGACGGGCCGGCTCCCCGCCCGAATTGCCGTGAAGGTCACGCCATGGACGTATCCAACCTCATCGAAAATCCCGCAATGCTGATCGCAGGCGCGGTCGGCCTGCTGCTCGTGCTGTGGATGATCTTCAGTCTGTTCGGATCGGGGCGTGGCAAGCGGCCGTCCGGCGAGATCGCCGCCGTCGAGGCCGAGCGCGATATCCTGCGCGCGAACCATGCGGTGGAGATCGCCGCGCTGGAGGGCAAGCTCGCCGAGGTGCAAGCCCGCCAGCACAAGGACATGGACGCGGTCTTCCGCCTCAAGGAAATGGAAAAGGCGCTGGCCGATGCGCGGGCCAAGGCCAAGGCCGACGCGGAGGCGCTCGCCGCCGCCAGCGAGCGCCTCACCGCCCAGGCCGGCGAACTGGCGACCGGCAAGCAGCGCCTCGCCGAGCTGGCCGGCGTGGCGGAGGCACGCGAGCGGGCCGAGACCGAGCTTGCCCGCGAGCGGCAGACGCTGGCCGACCTGCGCGCCGAACTCGCCGCGCAGGGCGCCAAGCTGGCCGCGGCCGAAGCCGGGCGCAGCGAGGGGGCCGCCGCGTTGGAGAGCCTTGCGCGCGAGCGCGACGAGGCGCGTGCGTCGCTGGAAGCCGAGAAGGCCGCCGGCGAGACGCTGCGGCGCGAAGCCGCCGAGCGCGGCACCGTCGACATTGCCGCCCTCAAGGGCGAGATCGAGCACCTCACCCGGCGCGAGGCCCAGCTTGCCGAGAGCCTCCGCGAGCGCGATGCGACCATCGCCACGCTCGCCGCGCGCGAAAAATCGGCCAACGAGACGCTGTCGCGGCTGGCCTATGACGGCGACGGCCTCAAGGAGCGGGTCGAGGTGGCCGAGCGCCTGGAGCGCGAGGCCAAGGTCGAGATCGAAAAGCAGGAGGCGCTGCTGGAGCTGCGCCTGCAGAAAACCTACGCGCTGGAGGCGGAGCTGCGTGACCGGCAGGACGATTTGGGCCGGGCGAAGCGCCGGGCCGAGGCGGCCGAGGCCGAAGCGCGGGCGCTGCGCGAGTCGAGCGATGGCGGCAACGCGGCGTTCAAGTCGCGCATCGGCGCGCTGGAGGCGGAGCTCGCCAAGGCCGGCGAGGACGAGCAGCGCCTGCGCACCGAGCTTGCCGAGCTGCGCGAGGGCGCTCAGCCCCCCTACGAGGCGGTGCGGGAGATCGCGGAGGCGCTGAACGAGGCGCAGGCCGAGGCCGAGGAACTCCGCGCCGAGGTGGACCGGCTGCGCAAGGCTCAGGCCGCGAACGTGAGCCCGGCCGATATCGCGGCGCTGCGCGAGGCGATCCGCGTGTTGGCCGAGCGCTTCGTCGGCGAGGCCGAGCCGGCCGACGACGACGCGTCGATGGAGCCTTCGCTGGCCGAAAAGATCCGCGCCTTCAAGGCGAGCCGCGACGCCAAGGTGCGCCGCCCCTTGCGGATCGCATCGCCCAAATAGGCTGGACGCTCAGAAGGCGTTGGCCTCGAACACCTTGTCGATGTCCCCTTTCCAGGGGCCGTTGTAGGCGGCGAGCAGATCGTCGGCCGGAGCGCGGCCGGAATGGGCGGCGTCCTCCAGCGGCGCCAGGAAGCCGCGCTCGTCCGCATTGTCGCCGCTGGCGCGGGCGCGCCGGGCGAGCCCTTCGGAGGCGAGCGCCACCATCTGGCGCGCGATCTCGGCGACCGGCCGCCCGTTGAGCGAGCCCGTCAGCCCGTCACGCGGCACTTCGAGCCACAGCGTGCGCCGGTCCTCGGCGGAGAATTCGGCCGCGAACGCCGCCGCCTGGTCGAGCACGCCCTCGTCGTAGAGGAGCCCGACCCACAGCGCCGGCAGGGCGCAGATGCGCCGCCACGGCCCGCCGTCGGCACCGCGCATCTCGAGGAAGCGCTTGAGCCGCACTTCCGGAAACAGCGTGGACAGGTGGTTGACCCAGTCGCCCATCGTCGGCCGTTCGCCGGGCAGCGCCGCGAAACGGCCGTCCATGAATTGGCGGAAGGTGGCCGAGGTGGCGTCGATATAGTCGTCGCCGCGCTTGACGAAATACATCGGCACGTCGAGCGCCCAATCCACGTAGCGCTCGTAGCCGAAGCCGTCCTCGAACGCGAACGGGATCGGTCCGGACCGCTGGAGGTCCACATCGTGCCAGACGGCGGCACGGTTGGAGCGCATCCCGTTGGGCGCGCCGTCGATGAAGGGGGAGTTGGCGAAAAGCGCCGTCGCGATCGGCTGCAAGGCGAGGCCGACGCGCATCTTCTTCACCATGTCCGCCTCGCTCGCGAAGTCGAGGTTCACCTGGATCGTGGCGGTGCGGTACATCATGTCGAGTCCGCGCGTGCCCACCTTGGGCATGTAGCGCGTCATGATCTTGTAGCGCTGCTTGGGCATCACCGGCATGTCGGCGTGCGACCAGGTGGGCGCCATGCCGAGGCCGAGAAAGCCGATCCCGAGCTCGTCGGCGATCTGGCGCACCTGGGCGAGGTGGCCATTCGCTTCCACACACGTCTGGTGCAGGGTTTCCAGCGGCGCGCCCGACAGTTCGAACTGCCCGCCCGGCTCTAGGCTGATGGCGCCGCCGCCGGACGGATCGGCAAGGCCGATGAGATGGCCGCGGTCTTCGATCGGCTCCCATCCCGTCAGCGCCTGCATGCGCGTCAGGATCGCGCCGATGCCGGCCTCGCCCTCGTAGGGCACGGGGCGGTGTCCCTCACGCGTGAAGGCGAACTTTTCGTGCTCGGTGCCGATGCGAAACTGGTCGCGCGGTTTTTCGCCGCCGGCGAGATAGCGAGCAAGCTCGGCGCGATCTTCGATCGGAGTATTGTCTAACGTGTCGCGCGCCATCTCGTCTTCCTGATTTGCGGGCGGGACAATAGGGCGACGAACCCGACCGCGCAACGACATTGCGTGTCATGACACGGATTGTTGCGCCGCCTCCACCAGTGCAAGCAGCGCCACCGCGGCCGTGTCGGCGCGCAGGATGCGCGGTCCGAGGGACACGCGGATCGCGCGCGTCGCGAAAAGCTGCCGCTCCGCCTCGCTGAAGCCACCCTCGGGGCCGACCAGCACCGTGAGCGGCCGGCGTGCCCGCGCGATGGCGTCGACCGCGTCGATCCGTGCGCCGGCCAGCGCTTCGTCGGCGACGACCAGGCTGTCCGGCGCGACGGTGCCGAGGAGGTTGGCGAGGGGGAGGGGGTCGACGAGTTCCGGCACGCTCAAGGTGCCGCACTGCTCGCACGCCTCGATCATGTGGGCGCGCAGCCGATCCTTGTTGAGGCGGCGCACCTGGCCGTGCTGGGTGAGGACCGGGACCACGCGCCCGGCGCCCATCTCGGCCGCCTTCTCCATCATATAGTCGAGCCGCGCCTGCTTCAGCGGCGCGAAGGCGAGCGTCACGGTGGGGGCGGGCGTTTGCGGGCGCAGCCGCTCGCCGGCCGTCAACGCGCCGTTTTTCTTGCCGAGCGCTTCGATGGTGGCGGCGTATTCCCCGTCGCGCCCATTGAACACCTTGAGGGCGCCGCCGGGCGCGAGGCGCATGACGTTGCGCAGATAATTGGTCTGTCCCGCGTCCAGCGGGATCGGACCCGGCAGGTCCGCCGCGACGAAGAGACGTGGAGCATTGTTGTCGATCACGGCACACATGTTCCCGCAAGGGCGTGGAAGGACTATCCTCGCGATGATGAACGCATCCTTTCCCTTTGACGACGCCGACGACCTGCGCGGCTCGAATGCGCCCGAGTTCACGGTCTCCGAGCTCGCGCGTTCGGTCAAGCGCACGGTGGAGGAAGAGTTCGGCCAGGTGCGCGTGCGCGGCGAGATCGGCGGCTTTCGCGGCAGGCACTCGTCCGGCCACGCCTATTTCA
>JAUIJH010000097.1 GCA_030431335.1 Alphaproteobacteria bacterium | reverse complement strand
CAAACGGGGAAAATCGCGCCCGAAGCGGGCGGCGAGGGGCGCGCGCGGGCGGGCGGCGAGGTCGCCCACGGTGCGCAGCCCGGCGCGGGAGAGGGCGAGCACGGTCTCGCTGTCGACGCCGAGCGCCGCCGCCGGCAGCGCCGCCACCGCCGCCGCCTCCTCGCCCGGCGCGGCGATGGTGCCGGGGCCGAAGCGGGCGAGGGCGAGGGCCGCCTGCGGCGTGCCGGCGATGGCGGCGCGGGCCTGGCTGGCGATGCGGGCGAGATTGGCGAGGAGGTCGCCGCGCATCTGCGCCTCGCCGCCGAACAGGTGGGCGCAGCCGGTGATCTCGAGGATCACGCCGTCGCGCCCGTCGAGCGCGACGAGGGGGGTGTAGCGGTCGCACGCGTCGGCGATGCGGCCGAGCCAGGCGGCGTCCGCGGCGGGGTCCATCTCGACGGCGACGAGCTCGGGCACGCGGGCGCGCGCGTCGGCCAGCGTCAGCCCCGGCGCGAGGCCGAGGGCGTCGGCGGCGGGGTCGATGGCGGCGAGGCGGACGGCGTTGCTCTCCTTGACGATGAAGGCGAGCGGCGCCTTCGCAATGATATCGGCGGATGGCGCCTTCGTGGCGACATCGGCGGATGGCGCCTTCATGTCGATATCGGCGGATGGCGCCTTAGCCGGTGCGGGCGAGGGGGGCATGTAGCGTGCCCGCCGGTCGGCGCTGAGGAAGGGGAACCACACCGCGAGATAGCGGCGCGGCCGATCGGAAGCGTTGCTGTCCATGGTCCCACTCCACACGCCAGCCGAGCCCGCTCGTTCCGGCCCGATTGCGCAACAAGGTGATGTCGAAGGTGGCAAGGCCCGGCGCGTTCGCCGCGAGCGGGCGCGAGCGGGCCGCGCCGACGCGCCAGCGGGTGAAGGCGACGCTGCGCTCCGCCTCCGCGCCGACGCGCACCAGGATCGCGGTGACGCCGGATCTCTCCGCCGCCAGCATCAGGCGCCGCGTGGCGGTGAGGTCGAGGAGGGGCGAGCGGCCCCACATCTCCAGCACCACCGCGCCGAGCGCGGGGCAGCGCACCGCCTCCAGCCCCGCGGCGAGGAGGTCGCGCGGGTGGCGGGCCCGCACCAGGGTGAGCCCGCCCGGATCGAGCCCCAGCTCGGCGAGGCCGGGGGCGTAGAGGTCGCCCCCCTCCACCTCGGCGAAGCGCTGGCGGATCCACACCAGCGGCCGCCGCTCCTTGGCGCGCAGGGCGAGGGCGGCGGCAAAGCCCACCGCCGCCGCGCCGTCGCGTCCACCGGCGGTGACGGCCTCGTGCAGGAGGCCGGGGGCGAGACCCCCTTGCAGAGCCGCATCGATCTCGGCACACCCGAGAGGGATACGGCTTTTGTTCTTGTCATTGCGGTGCGAGGGTCCGATCGTGTCGAGACGCTGCCGCAAACGGGTCAGGGTATCGCTCATGGCCCGCCGCTTTGTTCGTTGTTTGTTCTTGTAATGAACGCCAAAAGTTAACGTGAGTCAATCCCGCGAATGGCGATGTGAACGGGTCGCAAACGGACCCATTGCCCCTTCCGTTTGCGCGCCGGTGAGGGCACGCTAGGCCGGACCGGGAGCATCCAGCGCAGCTGCTCCAGGCGGACACAAGCGGCGCGGCGACCGGCCGCCAACACGACACGAGGGAGACCCCATGAGCGCGGACGAGGGAACCTGGAAGCATGACGGGGTGCGGGTCATCCGCGGCGACCGGCTCGACGACAACACGCCGCAGACGCCGGGCATGTACCGCCAGGCGGCGATCAACCACGCCCGCGTCGGGGCGCAGAAGATCTGGGCCGGCACCGTGTCCATCAAGCCCGACGCGAAGACCGGGGTGCACCACCACGGCGAGCTGGAGAGCGTCATCTACGTGGTGAAGGGGCGGGCGCGGATGCGCTGGGGCGAGCGGCTGGAGTTCGTCGCCGAGGCCGAGCCGGGCGACTTCATCTTCGTGCCCCCGTTCTGTCCGCACCAGGAGATCAACGCCAACCCGGACGAGACGCTGGAGTGCGTGCTGGTGCGCTCCGACAACGAGGCCGTGGTGGTCAACATCACCGACGTGGACCCGGTGGAAGCGCCCGAAGAAGTGTACTGGGTCGACCCCATCCACCAGCACCCTTGAGCGAGCCGCGGCATACCGGTTGCATCCCCGTGGCGATGCCCATCCACAACGACATAGGCCCCGCGGCAAGCCCATGGTGAACCGCAATGCCTCCCCCGCCGCCACCCATCCCGGCCCGGCCGATCCGCCGGCGGGCGGTGCCGACCCGGCGGGGAGCGGCGAGGAGAGGAGGCGGAGCCTACCGGCGCGCCTCGCGCGGCGCCCGCTGGCGATCCTCGGCATCCTCGTCATCCTGGCGTGCGTCGCGGGGGCCGTGTTCGCGCCCGTCCTCACCTCCTACGAGCCCGACGTGCCGCTGTTCGAGGGGCTCACCCTCACCGGCGCGCCGCTGCCGCCCGATGCCGACTTCCCCCTCGGCACGGACCTTCTCGGCCGCGATCTTCTCACGCGCATCCTCTACGGCGCGCGCACCTCGCTGATCATCGGCATCGCGGCCAACGGCACGGCTCTCGTCATCGGCACGCTGATCGGCGCGGTGGCCGGCTTCTTCGGCGGCTTCATCGGCTCGGCGCTGATGCGCTTCACCGACCTGATGATGGCCTTCCCGGCGCTGCTCCTGGCCATCTGCCTCGCCGCGATCTTCCAGCCGAGCCTCTGGATCGTGGCCATGGTGATCGCGCTGGTGAACTGGGTGCAGGCGGCGCGGGTCCTCTACACGGAGACGCGCGCGCTGTCGCAGCGCGAGTTCATCGAGGCGGAGCGGGCGATGGGGGCGGGCACGGCGCGCATCCTGCTGCGCCACATCGTGCCGCATCTGGTGCCCACCATCATCGTGTGGGGCACGCTCGGCATCTCCACCACGGTGCTCCTGGAGGCGACGCTGTCCTATCTGGGCGTCGGCGTGCAGCCGCCCACCCCGTCATGGGGCAACATCATCTTCGAGAACCAGACCTATTTCCAGTCCGCGCCCTGGCTGGTCTTCTTCCCCGGCGCGGCCATCCTGGCGCTCGCGCTCGCGTTCAACTTCGTCGGCGATGCGCTGCGCGACGAGCTCGACCCGACGCAGAGGGACTGATGGCCTATATCGCCAAACGCCTCCTGTTCTCGGCGCTGATCCTGGTGGGGGTCTCGTTCATCACCTTCGCGCTCCTCTATCTTTTGCCGGCCGACCCCGTGCGCCAGATCGCCGGCCGCTCGGCGACGGCGCAGACGGTGGAGAACATCCGCCACCAGCTCGGCCTCGATCAGCCGTTCTTCGTCCAGTACGCGCGCTATTTCTGGAGCCTGGTGCAGGGCGATCTCGGCCGCTCCTACGTACAGCGCGCCGAGGTGTCGTCGCTGATCGCGGCGCGCCTGCCGGCCTCGCTCCTGTTGATGGCGGCGGGCATCGTGGTGGAGCTCGTCTTCGGGCTGACGCTCGGCATCGTCGCGGCGCTCCGGCGCGGCACCGCCACCGATCAGGCGCTGATGATCACCTCCTTCACCGCCGTCTCGGCGCCGCAGTTCGTGGTGGGGCTCCTCCTCCTCTACGTGTTCGCGGTGGAGCTCGGCTGGTTCCCCATCGGCGGCTACGGCACCTTCGCCCACCTGGTGCTGCCGGCGGTGACGCTGGGGGTCCTCGGCATGGGCTGGTACTCGCGCATGATGCGCTCCTCGATGATCGAGGTGCTGCGCCAGGACTACATCCGCACCGCGCGCGCCAAGGGCCTGCCGCGCCTCACCATCTTCGTGCGCCACGCGATGCCCAACGCGATCCTGCCGATCATCGCGATGATCGGCATCGATATCGGGCTGTTCATGTCGGGCATCGTGGTGGTGGAATCGGTGTTCGGCTGGCCCGGCATCGGGCAGCTCGCCTGGCAGGCGATCCAGCGTGTCGACATTCCCATCATCATGGGGGTGACGCTCGTCTCCGCCTGCGCCATCGTTCTGGGCAATCTGCTTGCCGACCTCGTCACCCCTCTCATCGACCCCCGCATCAAGCTAAGGGACTGAAAGGATTGAGTATGTTGAAAAGGACTTTGCAGGCCGCACTCATCGTCGGCGTTGCGCTCGCCGTGCCGATGGGCGCGATGGCGCAACAGCAGGGCGGATCGATCGTCATCACCTACAAGGACGATGTCGCGACGCTCGACCCGGCGATCGGCTACGACTGGCAGAACTGGTCGATGATCAAATCGCTGTTCGACGGGCTGATGGATTATGAGCCGGGCACCACCGAGCTGCGCCCGGGCCTGGCCGAAAGCTACGAGATTTCCGACGACGGCCTCACCTACACCTTCCACCTGCGCGACGGGGTGACGTTCCACAACGGGCGCGGCCTCGTCGCCGGCGACGTGGTGTATTCGCTCAACCGCGTCACCAACCCGGTGACGCAATCGCCGGGCGCGGGCTTCTTCGATTCCATCGAGGGCTTCGAGGCGATCACGGCGGGCGACGCCGATGCGCTCTCCGGCGTCTCGGCGCCCGACGACAAGACGGTCGTCATCAAGCTGAACCGCCCGGACGCCACCTTCCTGCACAAGATGGCGCTCAACTTCGCCTCGGTGGTGCCGGAGGAGGCGGTCGCCGAATCGGGCGCCGATTTCGGCCGCGAGCCGGTGGGCACGGGCGCCTTCAAGCTCGAGGAGTGGCGGAGCGGGCTGCGCGTCGTCTTCACCCGCAACGAGGACTATTGGCGCGAGGGCCTGCCCTATCTCGACCAGATCGTCTTCGAGATCGGCATGGAGCCCATCGTGGCGCTCCTGCGCCTGCAGAACGGCGAGGTGGACATTCCGGGCGACCAGATCCCGCCGGCCAAGTTCCTTGAGGTGATGGGCAATCCCGAGACGGCGAGCCGCGTCGTGGAAGGGGGGCAGCTCCACACCGGCTACATCACCATGAACGTGGAGATGGCGCCCTTCGACAACGTGGACGTGCGCCGGGCCGTCAACATGGCCATCAACAAGGACCGCATCACGCAGATCATCAACGGGCGCGGCGTGCCGGCCAACCAGCCGCTGCCGCCCTCGATGCCCGGCTACTCCCAAACCTACGAGGGGTACGCGTACGACCCGGCGGCGGCGATCGATCTGCTCGCCGAGGCCGGCTTCCCCGACGGGTTCGAGACCGAGCTCTACGTCATGAACACCGACCCGCAGCCGCGCATCGCCCAGGCGATCCAGAACGACCTCGCCAAGATCGGCATCAAGGCGGACATCAAGTCGCTGGCGCAGGCCAACGTCATCGCCGCCGGCGGCGAGAAGGACCAGGCGCCGATGATCTGGTCGGGCGGCATGGCCTGGATCGCCGACTTCCCCGATCCCTCCAACTTCTACGCGCCGATCCTGGGCTGCGCGGGCGCGGTGCCCGGCGGCTGGAACTGGTCCTGGTACTGCAACGAGGAGCTGGACGCGCTGGCGACCAAGGCCGATTCCATCACCGATCCGGCCGCCCAGGAGGAGCGCATGAAGCTCTGGGAGGAGATCTACGTGAAGGTGATGGACGACGCGCCCTGGGTGCCGGTCTTCAACGAGAACCGCTACACCATGAAGTCGGAGCGGATGGACGGGGCCGATAACCTCTACGTCGATCCGGTGCACATCCCGATCAACTACGACTACGTCTACGTGAAGCCCGAGTAAGCCCATGTGCGAGGCGCCGAAATACACCATCCACAACCACCAATTCCACTACGGCTGGGACAATGCGCTCCAGCCGGCGGAGCGGGTGGCGCCCGGCACCACGCTGGCGTTCCAGTGCAACGACGCCGGCGGCGGCCACTTCAAGCCCGGCGATACGGCCGCGGCCGTGGCGACGCTGGACTTTTCCAAGACCAACCCCGTCACCGGGCCGGTCTACGTGGATGGCGCGGCGCCGGGCGACGCATTGAAGGTGACCTTCGGCGGCTTCACGCCGTCGGGGGTGGGCTGGACGGCGAACATTCCGGGCTTCGGCCTGCTCGCCGACCAGTTCCCCGACCCCGCGCTCCACATGTGGAGCTATGACACGGGCGCCGCGGCGCCCGCGGCCTGGGGCAAGGCGCGCGTGCCGCTGAAGCCGTTCACCGGCACCATCGGCAACGCGCTCGCCGAGCCCGGCCAGCACTCGGTGGTGCCGCCGCGCCAGGTGGGCGGCAACCTCGACATTCGCGACCTTGCCGAGGGGACCGTGCTGTACCTGCCGGTGGAGGTGGCCGGCGCGCTCTTTTCCGTCGGCGACACCCACGCCGCCCAGGGCGACGGCGAGGTGTGCGGCACCGCCATCGAGAGCGCGATGGACGTGGTGCTCACGCTCGACCTCGTGAAGGGGGCCAACCTCAAGTCGCCGCGCTTCACCACCCCCGGTCCCGTCGCCCGCCACCTCGACGCCAAGGGCTACGAGGTGACCACCGGCGTCGGCCCCGACCTGATGGCGAACGCGCGCGGCGCGGTCAGCGCGATGATCGACCTTCTCACCGCCACGCACGGCCTGTCGCCGGTCGACGCCTACATGCTGTGCTCGGTGTGCGCGGACCTCAGGATCTCGGAGATCGTCGACCAGCCCAACTGGGTGGTCTCGCTCTACTTCCCGCGCGTGGTGCTCGACTGACCGTGCCGCCAGCGCTCGTCGCCGAGGGGCTGACGCTGACGGTGGGGCGCGAGCGGCCCCGCCAGCTGGTGTCGGGGCTGTCGTTTGCGCTCGCCAAGGGCGAGACACTGTGCCTCGCGGGCGAATCGGGGTCCGGCAAGTCGCTCACCGCGCTGGCGGTGATGGGGCTTTTGCCGCGCGCGGTGCGGGTGACGGGGGGGCGCATCACGCTCGGCGACACCGAGCTGACGGGGCTGCCGGAGGCCGCCATGCGCCCCATCCGCGGCGACCGCGTGGCGATGATCTTCCAGGAGCCGATGACCTCGCTCAACCCGGTGCTGACCATCGGCCGCCAGCTCACCGAGGCGATCCGCGCCCACCGCCCCGTGGGCCGCGCCGAGGCGCGCCGCGCCGCCATCGCCGCGCTCGACGCGGTGCGCATCCCCGAGGCGGCGCGCCGGCTCGAGCAGCACCCGCACGAACTGTCCGGCGGCATGCGCCAGCGGGTGATGATCGCGATGGCGCTGGCGCTGCGGCCGGACGTGCTCATCGCCGACGAGCCCACCACGGCGCTCGACGTGACCGTGCAGCGCGAGGTGCTGGCGCTGCTCGCCGACCTCAAGGACGAGATCGGCATGGGGCTGGTGCTGATCACCCACGACATGGGCGTGGTCGCCGAGGTGGCCGACCGTGTCCTCGTGATGCGCGCCGGCCGCCAGGTGGAGGAGGGGCCGGTGGCAGAGATCTTCGCCCGCCCCGCGGCCGACTACACCCGCGCGCTGCTGGCCGCCGTGCCGCGCATGGGCACCGCCGCCCGCGCCGACGCGCCCAAGCGCCGGCCGGTACTCGCCGCCACCGACCTTTGCGTGCGCTACGATCTCGACAGCGGCGTGATGGGGATGGGGAGTCGGCGCCGGGTCTTTGCGGTGGAGGGGGTGAGCTTCGAGGTCGGCGAGCGGGAAACGCTGTCGCTGGTGGGCGAATCGGGCTGCGGCAAGTCCACCATCGCTCGCGCGCTGGCGGGGCTGGTGCCCTATTCGGGCGACATCGTGGTGGACGGGCGCAACGCCGCCAACCTCGACCGCGCCGGCACCATGGCGCTGCGCCGCGACGTGCAGATGATCTTCCAGGATCCCTTCGCCTCGCTCGATCCGCGCATGAAGGTGGGCGACCTCGTCGCCGAGCCGCTGACGATCCACGCGCTCGGCAGCCGCGCCGAGCGGCGCGAGCGCGTCGCTGACCTCTTCGCCCGCGTCGGCCTGTCGCCGGACCAGATGGACCGCTACCCGCACGAGTTTTCCGGCGGCCAGCGCCAGCGCATCTGCATCGCCCGCGCGCTGGCGCTGCGGCCGAAGCTGATCGTGGCGGACGAGAGCGTGTCGGCGCTCGACGTGTCGGTGCAGGCGCGCGTGCTGGAGCTGCTCAAGGAGCTGCAGGAGGCGTTCGGCATCGCCTACCTGTTCATCTCGCACGACATGGCGGTGGTGGATCAGATCTCCGACCGCGTCGCGGTGATGCGCCTCGGCCAGATCGTGGAGATGGGCACCGCCGCGCAGGTGTTCGACGATCCGCGCCACAGCTATACGCGGCGTCTGATCGAGGCGGTGCCGATCCCCGACCCGTCGCGGCGCACCTTCACCGGCGCCCGCCTCGCCGGCGAGATCGCGAGCCCGGTGCGCGCCAGGCACGATCCGCCGCCGCGCCTGCTGTTGCGCAATGTCGGCGGCGGCCACTGGGTCGCGGAGGAAAGCGAGGCGATGGCGGCCGCCTAGAGAGCATCGCGCGCCCGATCGGATGCGGAGGAAATGCCCCAGCTCTTTGGCGGCGAACTCTGTCGCGAGTGAGCCAAAACGGCTCTAGGCTCCGGCTCTAGACCGTGAGCATGACCTTTTGCGGGCCGACCGGCGGGTCGACCTCGACGCCGAGCTCGCTCGCGCGGGACAGGCGCGGCGGCGGATAGACGAACCAGCTCGACGAGCCGATGCCGGTGGCGACGCGCCGCACGATCTCGCGCGCGCCGTCGGCCATCCCCTCGGGATTGTAGAAGCTGCCCTTGAGCTGGGTCGCCTGGGCCAGCGCGCGCATGAAGACGTCGACGAACTCGGGGTCGGGCGGGGTCGGGTTCTGCCAGAAGGCGTCGAGCGGCTGCCGGTCGGTGAGGCCGGGCAGGTCATACACCGCCGCGCCCATGGTCTTGGTCGGGCAGAGATTGCGCAGCGCCGTCATGCCCACGGTGGAGTTGACGAGGACGACGCCCTCGCAATTCTCCAGAAGGTCGAGCAGCGGCCCGGCCGCGACCAGGCGGATGCGCCCGGTGAGCCCGTAGTCGCGCTTGGCCTTCTTCAGCGTCTTGCGCCAGTTCTGCAGGCCGTTGTCCAAGGGGTGGATCTTCACCACCAGCGTCGCATCCTTGGGCGCGCCGCGCGCGAAGGAGGCGAACACCTCGTCCACCAGCTCCGCCAGCCGAGTGTACCGAGAGTTGTGCCGGATCTGATAGTCTTCCTGCAGCTGCATGGGGAACAGGAAGTAGGGCTTGTTCTGCGCGATCACGCGGTTGACCTGCGCGGGGGCACGCGACTGCGCCCATTGCCGGCGCGCCAGCTGCGGCAGCCAGGACAGATACTCGCGCACCGGATGGTGCGGCCTGTCGCGCTCGTAGTGGCGATAGCGGTGGGTGGCCACCAGGCGCGTCAGCGTGTGGCTGACGTCGAAATAGGCTTCGGTGGAGAACGAATGGCGGTAGCGGATGACGTCGTCGAGCGGCGGCGCGCCGTCGGCGATGGCCTCGATGTGCGCCCGGTCGGTGGGAAAGCGCGAGAACGCGCCCATGCCGCCCGGCTCCAAGGTCAGCCAATCGGGGCGCAGATAGCCGTTTTCGACCGCATAGGGGGTGACGCCGAGCTGGTTGGCCACGCGCTCGGCAATGCGGTGATAAGGCAGGCGATCGGCGAAATAGATCACGTCGGTGATCGCCTCGCGCCGCATCAGGCGGGTGAGGAAGGCGGCGAAATTATCCAGCTTGCCCCGGTAGGGAATGGCGTCGCGCGCGCGCAGCGCATCGCCGGCGTTGAATTTTACCCGCATGACGGGAATGCCCGCGTCGGAAAACGCTTGCTGCAGGACCGAGAAGAAATTTGTCGGCGGGCCCTGCAGCAGCAAAACTCGACGCGAATCAGGCGACTTCATCGCTCAGCCTGTCCTCGATACTAAACACACGGTTCGTCATCGCTCCGCGATTTTGCCATAATCGGCGGCGGGTGACCGCCGACTAGGGGTTGCGCTAAGGCCGGAGAGCTTAGAAACCATGAAGATCACTGCTATCGAAACCATAAAGGTCTCTCCATACGAGAACCTCTTGTGGGTCAACCTCGTGACCGACGAAGGCGTGGTCGGGCTCGGTGAGGCCTGCAAGGCGCGCGACACGGTCGCCGCCTATATCCACGAATGGTGCGCCCCCCGGCTGATCGGCACGGACCCCCTGCGTATCCCCGAACGCCGCCGCAGCCTGGAGGGGTATCTCGGCTGGGGCGCGGCCGGTGTCGAGACCAGGGCCATCTCGGCCATTGACATTGCGCTTTGGGATCTTTTTGGCAAGGTCCACGGCAAACCTGTCGCGGACATGCTGGGCGGACGCGCGCGCGACAGCATCCGCACCTACAACACCTGCGCCGGCTCCGGCTACATGCGCCGCGCCGTCGGGCAGAGCTCGGCCAACTGGGCCCTGGGCAACGCTGGCGAATACGAGGATCTCGACGCCTTCCTCAACTGCGCCGACGAGCTCGCCCACTCGCTGCTCGAGCAGGGCATCACGGGCATGAAGATCTGGCCGTTCGACGTGGCGGCCGAGCGGACGGGCGGGCGCGACATATCGCCCGCAGAGCTGAAACGCGCGCTGGAGCCGTTCGAGAAGATCCGCCGCGCCGTGGGCGACAAGATGGACATCATGGTGGAGTTCCACTCCATGTGGTCGCTGCCGATGGCCAAGCGCCTGGCGCGCATCCTGTCCGACTACGACACCTACTGGCACGAGGACCCGTTCCGCCTCGACAACCCCGCCGACATCGCCCACTACGCGCCCTACAGCGACGCGTGGGTGTGCGTGTCGGAGACGTTGAGCACGATCCATCATTTCCGCGAGGCGCTGGAGACGGGCTGCGTCGGCGTGGCGATGTTCGACCTGGGGTGGTGCGGCGGCTTCACCGACGCGCGCAAGATCGCGGCGCTGGCGGAAGCCCACAAGGTGCCCTGCGCGCCGCACGATTGCACCGGGCCCGTGGCGTACGCCGCCGGCTGCCAACTGGCCATGCACATCCCCAACGCGCTGATCATGGAGAGCGTGCGGGCATTCTACGGCGGCTGGTACAACGATCTGGTGACGGGCCTGCCGGTGGTGGCGAACGGCGAAATCCGGCTCCACGAGGCGCCGGGCCACGGCATCGTGCTGCAGCCGGAGGTGCTGCGCAGCGAGCGCGCCGAAATCAGGCGTTCCGACTGAGCGGCGCCCCCGCGCCGATCACTGGTAGCCGAAGGTCTCGAAATCCTTGGCGTAGATCTTCTCGATCTTGGTGCGCAGCTCCGGCGTCACGAATTCGCGCACGCGCTCGCCCGCGCCGGTGATGCTGGGGGAGAGGTTGCGCGCGAAATCGATGCGGCCCGCAAGGCGCGGGTAGAGCTCCTCGACGAGGCTCGGCAGCGCGGTGGCGAGCTCCTCGAAGCGCAGCACGTCGCGGTAGGTCACCTTGTCCATCATCGCTTCGTAGTAGACGGGGCGCCAGTGGGGATCCATGTCGCGGATCTCCTGGCCGGCGACCACATCGACGAATTCGGCGAAGGTGATCGAATCGATGTCCTCGCGCCCCATCGCGGCTTTGACGACGTTGCTCGGGTTGCTCTTCTCTTTCTTCACGCGGTCGAGGAAGCAGGACAGCATCCGGTCGACGGGATGGCGCACGGCGACGATGCGGCGGAAGTCCTCGCCGAACATCACCCGTTGCAGCATCTTGCGCGGCAGCTGGAACGGGCGGATGAGGGGCGTATTGAGCAGCTCGTGCATCCGCAGGCGCGAGAAATCCACCTGTTGCGGCGAGTAGCCGCTGGCCATCAGTTCCGCCTCGAACAGGAACGTCTTGATGCTGGAATTGGCGACCTTGGAGACCGGGCAGTAAGCGTATTTGTGCCGGAGCGAGATCACGAAAAGCCGGTCGATCTGCGGCGCCTTGTGGTGATCGAGCATTCCCTCGTAGCGCTGGCGGCGACCCGACGAGCGGGCCAGCGCGGATCTTTCTTTAGCCATCGTTGCTCTGCCTTCATGCCAGATGGGCTTGTCCCATCAACGGGCGAACTTGTCCACGAGCCGGTCCCAGCCCTCGAAGCGGGCGAGGATGGGGCCGAGCGGCGGGTAGCGCTGCAGGAGCGCGGCGAACCGGTAGGCGAGCTTGGCCTGCTCGGCGATCACGTGCGGGTAGTGGTAGTGCGCGAAATAGGGCCCCATGGCGCCGATCCCGGAGAGGTGGCAGGGGTAGTTGAAGGCATCGCTGAGCGGCTCGACGGCCCACTCCAGCTCCGCCAGCGCGACGGGCAGGGCGACCTGGTCGAGCCAGGGGCGCTTGTTGCGGATGGTGCGCTCGGCGTCGATGCGCTGGGCGCAGTCGATCCACGTCTTGGCGAAGCGGTCGCCGTCCTCCACGGCGATGAAGCCGGCGTTGTAGTAGGGCCGCATCGGGTGGCCCGACACGGTGCCGCGGTAGATCTTCGGCGGCACGTCGCGGTCGAACAGCGACCACACGCGCGCCCAGCTGCCGCCGCCGTTGGAGAAGGTGTCGATGTCGGCGGGCTTGGCGGCGGCCTGCCCGGTGAGCTGATGGTGGAAGGAAAAGGGCGTCATCAGCATGATGTCGGTGTCGAGGAAGAGGGCGCGGCCGGGCATGTCCTTCAGCGCGCCCAGCTTGTTGCCGTGCATGTATTCGAAGTTGATGGGGTTGCTGCACGGGCGCGTCTCGATGCCGAGCGCGGCGAGGAAGTCGGCGAGGTCGGGGCTGAGGGCGCCCCAATGGTCTTCCGGCTCGACGGTGCGGCAGACGATCTTGTGCGGCAGGTAGTGGTCGTCGAGGCTGGCCGCGAGCAGGGCCGCCTGCGGCTCCAGCGGTCCCTTGTGCGCCACGAAGGCGATCGTCGGGCAACGGTCGGTGATGGTGCTATCCAACATTGCGCACGTCGCTCCTCAGCATGTCCGCCAGCGGCGCGATCTGCTTCGCGGGGTCGATGTAGGATCGCCAGAAATCGCGGGTGCGGGCCCGCGCGGCGGCCACCTCGCCGGGATCGGCGCACAGCCGCGCCACCAGCGCCTGCAGCGCCTCCACGGAGAAGGTGTCGAGCGTCCAGCCCGCCCCCGTTTCGGCGACGAGCCGGCCGATCTCGGTAAACGACATGGTGATCAGCGGGCAGCCGGCCGCCAGCGCCGAGATGGCGCGGGTGGAATAGGAGATGCGCCGCTCCTCGTTGGGCTCGAAGATGTCGAGCGCGACGTCGCAGGCGGCGTTGGTGTCCTGGTAGCTCTCGAAGGAGGCGACGTCGTGCAGGACGACGCGCTCGTGCCCGGCGCGCTGGCGGCCGACGCGCGACAGGTCGCGGAAATGCACATGCTGGCCGAGGCCGATGGCGTGGATCTCCAGGTTGTGGCGGCGGGCGAGATCCTCGAGGTCGGCGAGGCGGATGCCGGTGGTCCACGCCTGCAGGAAGCCGCCGTAGAAGATGCGCAGCCGCTCCGAAGGCAGCGGCGCGCTCTCCCGGTAGGGCAGCGCGAGACGAACGGCCGGGATCGGCCCCGTCACCGTGCGCCCGGCCGCTTCGGTCAAAAAGGTCCGCGCATATTCGGCCTGGACGCCGCCGTTGGCGATGACGAAATCGGCCTGCGCCAGGATGGCCAGCTTCTCGGCACGCCGTTCGGCAAGCTCGCCCGGCTCGGAGATGAGGGCGTGCTCCACCTGGGTGGCGCTGAAGAAATCGTAGACGACGCGCACCTTCTCGTTCTTCACGAAGTTCTTGGCGACCGGCCAGTTGGGGAAGATCACCACGTCGTAGTCGTTGTTGAGCCGGCCGGTATATTGCGGCTCCTGGATGATGCGCCAGTGCGCGGGGATGGTGACGCGCTTGACGTCCCAGCGGTCCATCTGGGCGCTGACGGAGGTGGCGATGTTGACGATGTCGACCGCGAAGCCCGCGTCCCTCAGGCCGAGATAGAGCCCGTTGGCGCGCAATCCCTGGGCGCTGCTGGGCGCGCCGGAGCCGGGAATGAGGCTGTTGCAACAAATCGCGACGCGCTGGCTCACCGCTCGACCTCGAACTCGACCAGCGTGGTGCCGGGCAGCGCGTCGAACGGCTTGTGCGCGATGGTCTCCAGCCGGCGCAATTCGCACGTGCCGCCGAACGCACGGCCAAGCGCGACGCTCAGCCGGTTCACGCGCGGCTCGTCGATGATGCCGTGGCTGCCCCCGCCGGCCGGGCCGTGCGGCAACAGGCCGATCACGACCGCGTCGCGCGCGGCCAGAGGGGCAAGGGGCCGCAGCGCCGCCTCCAGGTCGAGGCCCTCGAAGATGTCGGTGAGGAGGAAGACCCCCACTTCGCCGACTGTCGCGCGCGACAGCTCCTGCGGGGCGTGGATGGCGCGGCCGGGCCAGCGGGCGGCGGCCGCCTCGCGCCACGCGTCGCGATCGTCGACGCCGACGTAGTCGATGGACGGGTCGACGGCGAGCGACCACGCCGCATCGCCGCAGCGATAGTTGAGGAGCCGCAGCGGACGGTTGGCGCGCGCGCTGCGGGTCGCAAGGCGCGACAGGCGCGCCGACAGCGCCCGCTTGTTGTCGCCGAACGCCCATTTGGCGTGGAGACGCGCGGCGCCGTCCTCGTCGCGGGCGGCAAGGTCGGCGAAGACGGCGGCGAGGAGCGTCGCCACCTCGCCATCCGCGACCGCGAGGGTGTCCGGCTCGCCCCGATCCGGCGCGCGGCGCATCATGCGGTCGAGCGGCGTGCGGGCGGTGGCGATGGCGGCGAGCGCGTCCGGCCCGCAGGCATCGGCGAAGGCGTAGAAGGGGTAGTCGCGCAGCGCCTGCACGGCGATGGCCTGGGGGCCGACCCGCTGGCGCCGCGGTTCGGCCATCGCGCCGATGACGAGGATCTCGGGAACCACCGCGCCCGCCGCCAGGCTCTCCTGCGCCACCGGCTCCAGTTCGTGCGGCGTGCGGGCGAACGACATCCTATCGCCGTCGATGACGAGGATGCCGCTCGGCCTTGGATCGTCGTTGGGCTCGCTCACTGGGTGGCTCTCACGCGGACTTGTTGCGCAGCGCGACGAGCTCGGCGTTGAGGAGGTCGATCACTTCCTGCTGGTCGTCCAGCCGCTCCTCGAGCTTGTCGACCAGCTCCTGCAGGCGCTCCACGTCCGCTTCCAAGGTCGCGATCTCGGCGCGCTGGGAGGCGTTTTCGTAGCGCAGGAGCTCATAGTGCCCGTGCAGATCCTCGCTGTTGGGTAAAAGTTCGAAGATTTGCTTGCGCATGGTGGAGCTTTCTTTCCGGCCGGGCGTCGCGGGGGAGCGCGAGACCGCGCTAGTTCAGCATCGCTTGGAAGCGCTCTTCGACCATTCGCACATCGTCGAGCAGCGTGCGGTCGTAGATCACTTCGTTGGGGCCGCCATGGGTCAGGCTCTTGCCGTCGTAGACGTCGAACGGCAGCACGTCGGCGAAACGGTAGCCCCAGTCTTTTCGGATTTCGGCGACGATGTCGCGATTGTCGAGGAGGTCCGACAGGGCCACCACCTTCATCCGGCCCTTGAAGGATTCCATGAACCGCAGCGCCTGCAGCGAATAGTTGATGTACATGCGCACCGCGACGTCGCTCTGCTTGAAGAAGTTGAACGCGAGGGCCGGCGCCTGGTTGCGCACGAAATTGTCCGCCGCGCGCTTGCGGATCGAGTGCACGCACTCGATGCACGGGCGGTAGACGTAGAGCAGCGACATGTCGGGATAGGTCGCGTGCCATTGCGGCAGGAACAGGCACACGCGCGGATCCTTGAAGCCCCACGCCCGGTGCATCGACTTGCGCGAGCCGTAGGTCATCATGAAGCGCCAGTCCTTCTTGGTCACGATGGCCGGAAAATCGGTCGCCGCGAGCCAGTTCTGGCCGCTCTGACGCAACAGCCCGTCGTGGAACTTGATGATCTCAAGGTCCTCGAAGTGGCCGTAGGGGTTGGACGGCTTGGCGCCGAGCAGCTCGTCGCCCACGTGCAGCCCCGCGTCGGCGAGGAGGTTGGCCGTCAGCGAGGTGCCGGAGCGGTGGAAGCCGGCGATCACCAGGGGGGCGCTGTATTGCGGGCGCCCTTCGCCGGGGACGGGCGAGCGCGGGCGCGCCGGCAGCGTGGACGTCGCGGGCGGCTTGGGGCCGACGCGGGCCGGGCGGACGGCCTTGCCCACGCGCCCCTCGGCGAAACCCTCGGTGACGAAGTGGCGGTAGAGCTCGGCGTCGCTGCGGCCGGCAAGGTCGCGATAAAGGGTGCGGTAGTAGGCGGGGTCGAACAGCTCCGGCTCGCCGGTGCGCTTGTACTGCGCGCTGGTGACGTAGACCTCCAGCGGCGTCAGCCCGTCTTCCAGCTCCGGCGTCTTGCGGTTGCGCCCCTTCTCGTAGAGCGCCTCGATGGGCGCGCGCCCTTCCTCCCAGCCGTGCTTCAGGTAGTGGAGGAGCGGTTCGGGGCGCTGGCGGCCGACATCGCGGTGGGTGTCGAGGTACCAGTTGGGATCGAAGGCGGGGTGCGGGCGCCGTCCCTCCTGCCAGCCCTCGGTGAGGTAGTGCGACAGGGGCTCGATCTCGCGCGCCGCCACGTCCGCGTTGGTGCACAGATACCAGGTCGTCTTGAACAGGATGTGGGGCTCGTAGCCGAGGCGCCAGCCCTCCGTCAGGTAGTGGAGGAGGGGGTTCTGCCCGCTCTGCGCGCCGACGCCGTAGCGCTCGAAATAAAGCTCGTGGTCGAACAGGATGTGGGGGCGGCGTTCTTCGCGCCAGCCCGAATCGATATAGTGCCGCAGCGGATCGACGCCGGCGGCGCGCACGTCCTCGTTGATCTCCAGGTAGTAGACCGGGTCGAACAGCGGGTGCGGCTGGCGGCCTTCGCGCCAACCCTCGTTGGCATAGTGGGCGCTGGCGTCGACGCCGGCCTTGGCCACGTCCTGGTAGCGCTTCAGGTACCAGTTGGCGTCGACGAACGGGGCGAGCGGGTTGCCGCGCGTCTGGTTCTGTTCCTTGTCGCGACGCTTTCTTGTCGCTGCCGTGAATCGTCGGGTCAGGCCCCGCATCGCTCAGCCCGCAGGTGTTGGTCGGTGGATCGATCTTCGCGACGCATCCCGGCGCCTGGCTTGCAACCTGCCGGCGACGCCGATTTCGCTCGCGCGCCGCTGGTGTATGCCACCCTCGTCATCGCCCGGCAATGATCTGTTCGGCGAGGGCGACCTCGGCCGGGCTCGGCGTGAAGTCCTGCATCAGGCGCCGCTTGAGCAGCGACTGGCGCGTTTCCTCGAAGCGCGTCGCCACCTCGCCCCCCGCGGCATAGCGGGCGAACGCGGTGTCGAAGGCCGGCTGGTAGGTGGCGACGATGTCGCGCGCAAGCCGGTCGTCGACCAGGCGGAAGGGCTCGCAGACGGGTGCTTCCAGATGATCCAGCGCGTCGTGGGCGCGCTGCATGATGCGCGACAGGTTGACCCGGTCGATGCTGGCGGCGCGGCGCTTGACCTCCAGGAAGACGCGCAGGCTCTGCTCGTCCAGCGCCTTGTTGGGGTCGTCCTCGCCGTGGGTGAGGGTGGCCCGCACGTCCGGCGCGATGCCGAGCCAGTCCATGTAGGGCTCCAGCACGCTCTCGTGCGCGCCGTAGTCCACCACGGTGATGCGGCTCCGCTCGGTGAACTCCTCCCAGCGGGCGAGCTGCTGGTCGACGGACAGCGCGTCGCGCACCGCGCCGGTGTCGTGGGTCTGCGACAGGAACTGCTCGTAGGTGGAGCGGTGCGCCTTGGCGATCTGGTTGATCCAGGAGTTGAGCCAGCTCACCGGCTCGCGCGCCACGAACAGGACGTTCATCTCGCTCGCCAGCGAGGCGAGGCGCGCGATCACCAGCTTGGGCGTGAGGTAGGCGCGCTCGAAGGACAGGACGACGACTTCGTTGCGGCGCATCAGCGTCTTCACGACGTCGTCCATCTTGTCGTCGTATTCGGTGAAGAGCTTGCGGTGCCACACGCCCCGCTCGGTCGAGCGGGCATAGGTGATGCCGACGGCCTTGAGCGCGTCCTTGTTGTTGACGCTGAAGTGCTGGATGGCCTTCGACCCAGCCTTTTGCATGCCGATGTGGCAGTAAAGTTTACAGCCCACGCCCGTCCCTCTGCCGACCCCGCGAACCGCCTTTGTTGGAGCTCCGGGCGTTGTTTCGCAGGGCTCTCCCGCCCTTGGTGCCGGTGATCTGTGTCTTGAAAGGGGGCCCTTCCGCAAGCCCCGATCTGCAACCTGCGGCACCGTTCCGCTCCGGCCGGCAGGTTGGGGCGCCAAGACGCTTGAAGCGGATCGGCCGACAAAGTATCGCTCCTTGCCGGAGGTACGCCATGTCAGAATCAGTCAAACTCAGAAGTCGCATGTGGTTCGATGATCCCTCGGACCCCTCGGCGACCGCCCTCTATCTCGAGCGTTACCTCAATTACGGGCTGACGCGGGAAGAGCTGCAATCCGGCAAGCCGATCATCGGCATCGCGCAGACCGGGTCGGACCTGTCGCCCTGCAATCGCCCGCATGTGGAACTCGCCAAGCGCGTGCGCGAGGGCATCCGCGAAGCCGGCGGCATCGCGCTGGAATTCCCCATCCACCCGATCCAGGAGACCGGCAAGCGCCCCACCGCGGCGCTCGACCGCAACCTCGCCTACCTGTCGCTGGTCGAGGTGCTGTTCGGCTACCCGATCGACGGCGTGGTGCTGAACATCGGCTGCGACAAGACGATGCCGGCCTGCATGATGGCCGCCGCCACCGTGGACATTCCCGCCATCGCGCTGTCGGCCGGGCCGATGCTCAACGGCTGGTACAAGGGCAAGCGCACCGGCGCGGGCACCATCGTGTGGGAAGCGCGCCGCCTGCTCGCCGCCGGCGAGATCGACTACGAGGGCTTCCTCGACCTCGTGGCCTCCGGCTCGCCTTCGCCGGGCTACTGCAACACCATGGGCACGGCGACCACCATGAACTCGCTCGCCGAGGCGCTCGGCATGAGCCTGCCCGGCTCGGCCGCGATCCCCGCGCCGCACAAGGAGCGGGCGGCAATGGCCTACCGCACCGGCCTTCGCATCGTCGACATGGTGAAGGAGGACATGAAGCCCTCCGACATCCTGACCCGCAAGGCGTTCGAGAACGCCATCGTCATCAACTCGGCCATCGGCGGCTCGACCAACGCGCCGATCCACATCAACGCCATCGCCCGCCACATCGGCGTCGAGCTCGACATCGACGACTGGGAGAAGGTGGGGCTGGAAGTGCCGCTGCTGGTCAACATGCAGCCGGCCGGCGAATATCTCGGCGAGGACTACCACCACGCCGGCGGCGTGCCCGCGGTGGCCGCCGAGCTGATGCGCCACGGCAAGCTGCACGAGGATGCGATGACCGTGAACGGTCGCACCATGGGCGAGAACTGCAAGGACGTGCAGACGCTCGACACCGACGTGATCCGCACCTTCGAGACGGCGCTGAAGAAGACGGCTGGCTTCAAGGTGATGCGCGGCAACCTGTTCGATGCGGCGGTGATGAAGCTTTCGGTGATCAGCCCGCACTTCCGTGAGCGCTACCTGTCCAACCCGGACGACCCGGAGGCCTTCGAGGGCCGCGCCATCGTGTTCGACGGGCCGGAGCACTACCACCACCACATCGAC
>JAUIJH010000096.1 GCA_030431335.1 Alphaproteobacteria bacterium | reverse complement strand
CATGCGCAGCGATTTCCGGGATGGGCGGATTTTTCCGCCTTCTTCAGCCATATGCGGTTCGTCGAGGAGCATCACCGGCTCGTCGCCAAGGTCGCCCTCGTTTCCGACGCCGGGATCCTCGATCTCGCACCTCGGGTGGTCACCCACTTCGTGGCTGCCGAAGTCAGGCATTTTCCCGCCAGCCACCTTGGAGAGGCGTTGGCCTGGGTGGGGTCGGACGAGGCGCCGCGAACCAATGTGACGGTGATGCCGGGCCTGCCGGACGATGTCGTCGCGTTCTCGGTCGCGAACGTCGTCTCGGCGCGAGACTATGCGCTGGTCATCGAACCTCTGATCAAGGAAAGACTGGCGCGCCATTCCCGCATCAAGATCCTGTACCGGATCGGGCCCGAATTCGCCTCGTTCACGCCGGGTGCGGTTTGGAGCGACGCGCGCGTCGGGTTGGGCCACATGGGCCAGTTTGCCCGGGTCGCGATCGTGACGGACGTCGACTGGATCCGCCATGCGACGAAGCTGTTTGCCCCTCTGATACCGGGGGAGGTGCAGGTGTTTTCGGACGACGGCCTCGCCGAAGCGAAGTCGTGGATCGCCAAATAGAAGCGAATGGCAAACGCTCTCCGGCGCCATGGCTCTTGCCGGTCCGTGTGACAAAGTCACCGTTCCGCGCGGCCAGGAAAAGCTATCAACACGATGCGTCCCTGGTGGGCGACAAAGGGAAGGCAAACATGTCGAACGAAAGTGTCGTTGAAGATCTGCAAGCAGCGGTGAGGATGGAGCTGAGCGCGGCGCACCAGTACCAGCTTCATGCGCACGTCCTGGAAGATTGGGGCCTCGGCAAGCTGGCCAAACAGATGCGCACGGAGATGTCCGAGGAACTGGGCCATTCCGACGCGTTCATCGAGCGGATCATGTTTCTCGATGGCGAGCCTCGGCTCGAGCTGGCCAAGGCTCCGCAAAAAGCAGCCACTCTGCGCGAGATGTTCGAGATGGATCTCGCCGACGAGACCGAGGCCATCGAATTCTACTCTCGCTGTGCGAGCAGCGCCGGCGCGGCCGGCGACATCGGCTCGCGCGTCCTTTTTGAACGGATCGCGCTCGACGAAGAAGGCCACAAGAGCTGGCTCAGCACCCAGCTGTCTCTGCTGGATCGCCTCGGAGAAAAGGCGTTCAGCGCCAAATACGTCGACTTCGACGATGAAGGCAGCGAGGAGGACTGAGCCCGTCCGACGTTTGCGTCCCTCGTCGGGGGGCGCACCTTTGGCGGGGAGTTCCATCGCCCCTTGCCGGCAATCTCGACTTGAAGCGCGCCTGCGTCCACGGAATGGTTTATCCAGGAGCGGGCGGCCCCTCCGACGCGTTCGCGCCGGGGGAGGGCCGGCAATGCCGACCGCCGACAAGGAGGGACGAAGGAAGATGGACGCATCCTGGATCGATTCCTTCGAAGGGTTGAAGCGGCTGCCGGCGGATCTGCGGGACGCGCTCGTGACCGGATCGAAGATTGTTCGCGCACCGGCCGGTGCCGAGATCTTCGCGCCGGGTCAGACGGCCGACAATCTCCTCCTGCTCCTGGAAGGGACGGTGCGCGTGTCGCAGCGTTCCGAAACCGGGCGAGACATCTTCCTCTACCGGGTGAATGCTGGCGAGAGCTGCGTCCTCACCACCGCCTGCATGCTGGCATTCGAGAATTATTCCGCCGACGGGATCGCCGAGACCGACGTCAAGGCCGTCGCCATTCCGCGCAAGACGTTCGACGATCTTGTCGCCCGGTCGCCGGTGTTCCGCGAATTCGTGTTCGCCGCCTATTCGCGCCGCATCACGGACCTTTTCACGCTGATCGACCACATCGTCTTCCAGCGGATGGACGTGCGGCTCGCCGCCCGTTTGCTGGAACTGGCGCAGGATGGCCTGGTCCGCGCGACGCACCAGGCGTTGGGGGTCGAACTCGGCACGGCACGCGAAGTCGTTTCTCGCACGCTGGCGGAATTTCAGCGGCGCGGCTGGATCGAGCAATCGCGCGGCGCAATCAAGCTCCTCGACACACGCGGCCTCGACCAGCTCGCCCATAGCTCCGGCGTGTCGTGACGGCGATTTCGGCCGTCGGCGCGTAGCGTCACAGCCCGTCGCGGGCACCGGGAGAGTCCAAAAATAATAGAGCGTTCGGGTCGGTGACTTTGTCACCGTCGCTCCACGGGCCTCTGTGCGAGGAGAGTTCGGAGATCTCGCAATTGGAGGCCGAACTCATGAAGAATCTCGGTGGCGCGGATCGAGCGATCCGCCTCGTTCTCGGCATAGCGCTCGCGGCAGCGGCATTCGTTGCCGAGCCGCTGGCGACCGGCTGGCCGCATTGGGCCACGCTCGCCGTGAGCGCCGTGCTGGTGTTGACCGCTCTGGTGGCGGTCTGTCCGGCCTACTTGCCCTTTGGCATTCGCACCTGCAGCGCGCGGCGGGCCTCGTGATGGAGACCGCCTTCACCCCGCTCCAGTCTGCCGCCGGCGGTTTGGCGATCGGGCTCTCGGCGGTGCTGTTCATGGCGCTGCACGGCCGCATCCTGGGTGCGACAGGCATTGTCGCCGGGCTCTTGGCGGGGGTGCGTTCGCCCGGATGGGCGCTGCGCGCCGCGTTCGTCGCCGGGTCGGTCACCGCTCCCGCACTCGTTCTTCTCGCAACCGGAGCGTGGCCGGCAGTCGACGTGCCGGTGAGCATCCTCGCCGTCATCGTGGGCGGCGTCATCGTCGGCTTTGGGGCCATGCTCGGGTCGGGGTGCACGTCCGGGCACGGGGTGTGCGGGCTCGCCCGCTTGTCGCCGCGCTCTGCCGTCGCGGTCGCGACCTTCATGGCGACGGCGTTCGCCACCGTGTTCCTCGTCCGCCATGTGTTGGGAGGCTGAGATGCGTACTTTGTCAGCGTTGGCGATCGGCGTCCTGTTCGGGTTGGGGATCGCGGTTTCGGGGATGATCAACCCGGCCAAGGTCCTCAACTTCTTCGACCTTGCCGGGACATGGGATCCGAGCCTCGCGTTCGTCATGGGCGGCGCGCTCGCCGTTGCCATCCCCGGTTATCGCCTCGTCCTCGGCCGTTCACGGCCGCTGTTCGCAGATGGGTTTCAGCTTCCGGGCACCAGCCGCATCGACGCGAAGCTGGTCCTCGGCTCGGCGGCGTTTGGCATCGGCTGGGGCATCGCCGGATTTTGCCCCGGGGCGGCGATCCCCGCCCTCGGGACCGGGAAGCTCGAAGTGTTTGTGTTCATCGCCTCGGTCGCCGTCGGCATCGTCGCGGCCAAAGCAATCAGTGGCATGGCCATCGGACGTGGCGCGCCCGTTCGCACCTGATCAAGAAGGGAGTGGAAAATGAGCTATAATATCGACACCAGTTGCAAGCCCGAAGTGAAATCTTTCTTCGACGAGGCAACCAACACGATCAGCTATGTCGTCAAGGATCCGGCCTCAAAAGCGTGTGCAGTGGTCGATTCGGTCATGGACATCGACTATGCGGCCGGCCGAATCACCTACGACAGCGCTGATGAGATCATTGCCTATGTCGAAGCGACCGGGCTCGAAGTCGAATGGCTGATCGAGACACACGTCCACGCCGATCACCTTTCCGCCGCGCCGTATATCCAGGGCAAACTCGGCGGCAAGCTCGGCATCGGGCGCAACATCACGATCGTGCAGGACACCTTCGGCAAGGTCTTCAATGAAGGTACCGAGTTCCAGCGCGACGGCTCGCAGTTCGACCGCCTGTTCGACGATGGCGACACCTATACGGTCGGCCAGATGCAGTGCTTCGCGATCCACACGCCGGGCCACACGCCGGCCTGCATGACCCATGTGATGGGCGACGCGGCCTTTGTCGGCGACACGCTCTTCATGCCGGACGGGGGCTCCGCTCGCGCCGATTTCCCCGGGGGCGACGCCGGTACGCTCTACGATTCGATCCAGAAGGTGCTGAAGCTTCCCGACGAGATGCGCCTCTTCATGTGCCACGATTACGGGCCGAACGGCCGGGAGATCCGCTGGGAAACCACGGTCGCGGACGAGAAGGTGCACAACATTCACGTCGGCCAAGGCAAGACGCGCGAAGAATTCATCAAGTTCCGCACCGAGCGGGATGCGCAACTCGATATGCCCAGGCTCATCATTCCCTCGCTCCAGGTGAACATGCGCGGCGGCAAGCTGCCGCCCGCCGACGAGGGCGGCAGGCGCTTCCTCAAGGTTCCGGTCAACACCCTTTGAATCCGGCGCGGCGTCCCGAGTCTTGGCGGGACGTCGCTCGCTCTGCCACCCGGCGGATGACGACGGCATGATTTCGATGCCCGGTGGGGTGCTGCCACAATTTGTGCGTAGATAGAGGCGGCGCTGTCGGCCGGGAGCCGAGAAGGGCGGACTGTAGATCGCCCTCCAGGACAACAAGAATGCAGGAGGATCGAGATCATGGAACCGAAAAAGATCGATGAACGTCTTTCCGTGAGCCCGCAAATACATGTGGCTGACGTGCCGACGCTCAAGGCGCAGGGCTACCGGGCCATCATCTGCAATCGGCCCGACGGCGAGGGGCCCGACCAGGAAAGCTTCGAGGCGATCGCGGCCGCGGCGAAGGCGGAAGGGCTGGAGGCGCGCTACCTGCCGGTGACGTCCGGCATGGTGCGCGACGAGGATGCGCAGGCCTTCGGACAGGTCCTCAAGGAATTGCCCGGTCCCGTGCTCGCCTACTGCCGCACCGGCACGCGCTCGGCCACACTCTGGTCGCTCAGCGAGGCGCAGCGGCAGCCGCTGCCGCAGATCCTGGCGGCGACCAAAGCGGCCGGCTACGACATGAACGGCGTGGCGCGCCGCATCGCCAACGGCGGCAAGACCCCGACGGATGTCGGCGACGCGCGGTTCGAAATCGTCATCGTCGGGGCGGGGTCCGCCGGAATTGCGGTCGCTTCGAGCCTGAAGGCGCGCAACGGCGACCTCGAGATCGCGATCATCGACCCGGCCGACATCCACTATTACCAGCCGGGCTGGACGATGGTCGGCGGCGGCATCTTCGAAGCGCAGGAGACTGCGAAGACGATGGGCTCGTTGATCCCCCATGGCGTCCGCTGGATCAAAGGCGCCGTCGCCGCGTTCGAGCCGAAAGACAATGCGGTGATCCTCGACGGCTGCCGCGTGGTCAAGTACGGCCGGCTCATCGTCTGTCCGGGCCTGAAGCTCGATTGGAACAAGGTCGAAGGGCTGGTGGAGACGCTGGGCCGCAACGGCGTCACGTCGAACTATCGTTACGACCTGGCGCCGTACACGTGGCAGCTGGTCAAGGAGCTGCAACGGGGCCGCGCGATCTTCACCCAGCCGCCGATGCCCATCAAATGCGCCGGCGCACCGCAGAAGGCGATGTACCTGTCCGCCGACACCTGGAACCGCCGTGGCGTCCTCAAAGACATCGACATTCACTTCTGCAATGCAGGCGGCGTCCTCTTCGGCGTGAAGGACTACGTGCCGGCGCTGATGGAGTACATCGAGAAGTACGACGCGAAGCTCGACTTCTTCCACAATCTGATTGCGGTCGACGGCCCTGCGAAGACGGCGACGTTCGAGGTCAGGAAGCCCGATACCGAGCCGACCACGGTGACGATGGACTTCGAAATGATGCACGTCTGTCCGCCGCAGACGGCGCCGGACTTCATCCGGGTTTCGCCGCTCGCCGATGCCGCCGGCTGGGTGGACGTCGACCAGGTCACGCTCCGGCACAAGACGTACGACAACATCTGGTCGCTAGGCGATGTGATGAACGCACCCAATGCCAAGACGGCGGCTGCCGCGCGCAAGCAGGCTCCGGTCGTCGCGGAGAATATCATGGCCGATATCGCCTCGCGCTCGCCCGTCGCCCAGTATGACGGGTACGGTTCGTGCCCGCTGACGGTCGAGCGCGGCAAGATCGTCCTCGCCGAATTCGGCTACGGGGGTGCGTTGAAGCCGACGTTCCCGAAATTCCTCCTGGACGGCACCAAGCCGACACGGCTCGCCTGGCTGCTGAAGGAGCGGATTTTGCCGCCGATCTACTGGAAGGCGATGCTGCGCGGCAAGGAGTGGATGGCCAAGCCGGAGCGCATCCATGCATCGGCCGGCGACCCCAAGGCCGGCCAGTAGCGGCTCTCCCGCCGGCGCGAACCACCACCTTTGTCCCGACCGGCCGGACCGCGTGGCGGTCCGGCTCCCGTTGTCCCTTTCGGAGCCTTTGTCATGTTCGACCGGATCGGCAGCTTCGTCCCCGTGCTGCGATGGGCCCGAACCTACTCGCGTCACAGCCTGTCCAACGACCTCATCGCGGCCGTGATCGTCACGATCATGCTGATCCCGCAATCGCTGGCCTACGCGCTGCTCGCGGGTCTTCCGCCCGAAGCCGGCATTTATGCGTCGATCGTCCCAATCCTCCTTTATGCGATCTTCGGTACCAGCAACGCCCTTGCGGTCGGCCCCGTCGCCGTCGTCTCGCTGATGACGGCCGCCGCGATCGGCCAGGTCGCCGACCAGGGGACGATGGGCTATGCCGTCGCCGCGCTCACGCTGGCGTTGCTCTCGGGCGTGATCTTGTTGGCCATGGGGGTGTTTCGGCTCGGCTTTCTAGCGAATTTCCTGAGCCATCCGGTGATCGCGGGCTTCATCACCGCCTCCGGTATCCTCATCGCGGCGAGCCAGTTGAAGCATATTCTGGGCATTCCGGCCGGCGGCCACACCCTGGTGGAGATGGTGGAGGGGTTGGTGACGAACATCGGCGCCACCAATCCCGTCACGCTCGTCATCGGGGCGGCGGCCACGGCGTTCCTGTTCTGGGTGCGCAAGGGGCTGAAGCCGGCGCTCGTGCGCCTCGGCATGCCGGCCGGCGCCGCGGGCGTTGCGACCAAGGCCGGGCCGGTGGCGGCCGTTTTCGTCACCACGCTCGCGGTCTGGGCGCTTGGCCTCGAAGCGCGCGGGGTCGCGATCGTCGGCGCGGTGCCGCAGAGCCTTCCGCCGCTGACGATGCCCTCGCTCTCGCCGGACCTCCTCGGCGCACTGCTCGTCCCGGCGCTGCTGATCTCCATCATCGGCTTCGTCGAATCGATCTCCGTGGCGCAGACGCTGGCGGCCAAGAAGCGCCAGCGGATCGATCCCGACCAGGAGCTCATCGGCCTTGGCGCGGCGAACATCGGGGCGGCCTTCACCGGCGGCTATCCGGTCACGGGCGGCTTCGCCCGCTCGGTCGTGAACTTCGACGCGGGCGCCGAGACGCCGGCCGCCGGCGCCTTCACCGCCCTCGGCCTGGGGATCGCGGCCGTCGCGCTGACGCCGCTCGTCTACTTCCTGCCCCAGGCGACGCTCGCGGCGACCATCATCGTCGCCGTCCTCAGCCTAGTCGATTTCTCGATCCTCAAGAAAACGTGGACCTATTCCAAGGCCGATTTCTTCGCCGTCGCGGCGACCGTCATCCTCACCCTCGGCTTTGGCGTCGAGTTGGGTGTGTCGGCGGGCGTCGTGCTGTCGATCATGCTGCATCTGTACAAGACGAGTCGGCCCCATGTCGCCGAGGTCGGCGTGGTGCCGGGCACCCAGCACTTCCGCAACATCAACCGGCACCGGGTGGAGACCGACCCGTCGCTGCTGACGCTGCGTGTCGACGAGAGCCTCTATTTCTTCAACGCCCGTTTCCTGGACGACATCCTGCAGGACCGCCTCGCGGGTGATCACGGCATCAGCAACGTGGTCCTCATGTGCTCGGCGGTGAACGAGATCGACTACTCCGCGCTGGAGAGCCTGGAGGCCATCAACCACCGCCTGAAGGACCTTGGCGTCGGCTTCCACCTGAGCGAGGTGAAGGGCCCCGTCATGGACCGCCTCAAGACCGCGCACTTCCTGGAGGAGCTGAACGGCGAGGTGTTCCTGTCCCAGTACGATGCATGGCGGGCGCTTTCACGTGCCCGCCATGTGCCCGACGGCGCGCCTGCGATTTAACGGTCGCAGCCCGGCCGCCCGAAGAAGGCAGGGCCGGGCGCGAAGGACATGAAAGGCGATGGCCCGCCGTCAGCCTCGAGAGAAGGGCTGGGCGCGTCAGTCCGCGGCGATGACCTTCGGGCTCGGCGCGAAGTCGACCGGCGTCATCAGCGTGTTCCTCTGCGAGATGAGGTAGCCGGCTTCGGCGCTCAGCCTGAGGAAATTCAGCCACTCCGGGTCCGCGGCCATCGCCTTGCGCTTTGCCTCGCGATCGCCGGCGTTCTCGTAGACCCAGACGTGGACGTAGGAGTTGGGGTCGCCCGACTCGGCCATCGCATAGAGCCACGGCTTGCCGAGGTGGCGCGACTGGGCCGCATAGCCGTGCTCGGCGTACAGAGCCAGGTGTTGTTTGATGGTGCCGGGTCGGCAGATGTAGGTCCGATGGTCAATCAGCATGGCACAGCCTTTCAGGGGTTGGTCAATTGCGTCGCGGCGAACCTGATCGCCACGACGAGGTCGCGCACGCTGTAGGCAAGCATCAGCGCGGCGGAGATCGGAATGACTGCATAGACGTAGCCGACGGGCACGGCCAGGATCGGCGTGACGGCGCGGCTTCTGGTCGCCAGGTCGTAGCCCTTCAGCGCCATCACGGCGAGGAAGGCCATGCTGAGGACGATCGTGAGAATTCTCAAGAGCGGTCCGCCGCGCCGGCCCAGCACGCCCTCGAGCCAGTCGACGCGGAAGTGGTCGTTCTCGCGCCAGAGCGCCGCGATGCCGACGAACACCATGATGGCGAACAGCGCCTCGACGATCTCGTCGAACCAGGCGATCGACCAGATCTGGAAGTAGCGCGAGATCACGTTGCCGAAGAGGATCACGAAGAGAGCGACGAAGCAGGTGACGGGGATCGCCCGCAGCACGAAGCCGAGCCTGGTGTCGATGGCACGCAGCAGTTTCATGACGCCCCCATCACGCGAACGGGCAGCCAGGTTGAGATGGCCGGCCAGACGCATACGAGGATCAGCACCCCGATCAGCCCCAGCAGGTAGGGCCAGAGCGCCCGGGTGAGCCGGCCGACCGAAAGTCCCGAGATCGAGGAGACGGCGAAGAGGACCATCCCGACCGGCGGTGTCAGCAGGCCGACCATCGAACACATGATCATGATGACGCCGAACTGCACCGGGTCGACGCCGATCTTGATCATCACCGGCAGGAACAGGGGCACCGTCAGCACGATGACCGCGATCCCCTCCAGGAACATGCCGAGCACCAGGAGGATGAGGACGACGATGGTGAGGATCACGGCGGGGCTGTCGGAGAGGCTGAGCAGCGCGTCGATCAGTGCGTTGGGCACGCGCTGGTGCATGAGGAGCCAGCCGAAGAAGCCCGCCGCGGCGATCACGAACATCACCCGGATGGTGTGGACGAGGCTCTCCCAGAGGATCCCCGGCAGGTCGCGCAATTTGAGCTCGCGATAGACGAGCATGGATAGCACCAGCGCATAGGCGCAGGCCGCGACGCCCGCCTCGGTCGGCGTGAAGATGCCCGAAAAGATGCCCCCGATGATGATGACCGGGGTGAGCAGCGAAAGCACCGAGTCGGAGAAGCTCGCGAGAAGCTCGCGCCAGGGGGCGCGCGGCGAGCGGGCCATGTTGGTGCGCCACGACACGAACCAGACCGCGAGCATCAGCGCGCCCGCCATCAAGAGGCCCGGCACCACCCCGGCAAGGAAGAGCTTTGCGACCGAGACGCCCGTGATCGACGAGTAGAGGACGAACGGGATCGAGGGCGGGAAGACCGGGCCGATGGTGGAGGAGGCCGCGGTGATGGCGGCCGAGAAGGCGGGGTCGTAGCCGCGGTCCTCCATCGCCTTCAGCTCCACCTGGCCGAGGCCGGCCGCGTCCGCCACCGCCGAGCCGGACATGCCCGAGAAGATGAGGCTCGCCACCACGTTCACCTGGCCGAGGCCGCCGCGGATATGGCCCACGCACGCGTTGGCGAAGCGGAAGATCCTGACCGTGATGCCGCCGGTGTTCATCAAGTTGCCGGCGAGGATGAAGAACGGGATCGCCAGCAGAGTGAAGGCGGTCGTCGCCGAGTACATGCGCTGCGGCAGCATGGCGAGGATGTGCGTCTCGCCCGAGACGATGTAGAAGCCCGCGGCCGTGAGCCCGAGGGCGACCGCGACGGGCACGCCGATGGCGATGAACACGATCAGCGTGCCGAGGATGGCGAATGGAAGCATACGCGCCCGGGAGGTCAGCGGGGGAGGGGCCGGGACGGATCGCCGCCCCGGCCGGCGACAGGCTTGGCGTCAGTTGCCCAGGAACGACTGGAACTTATCCATGTTGTCCTGGCCCGTGTAGTCGGCCACGCGCTTCATGGCGTCGGAGCTCTGCACCACCTCGCGGAAGGCGGAAAGGTCCGGGCGGGTCACCTTCATGCCGCGCTCTTCGAGCTTGGCGAGTTCCTCGTCCTCCTGGGCCTGGACGAGCTCGCGCATCGTCTCGCCGGCGCGCTTGCTCTCCTCGCGCAGGATCGCCTGCTGCTCTTCGGTGAGGCGCTCGAAGGAGTCCTTGTTGATGACGTGGACCATCGAATTGTAGACGTGCCGCGTCAGGGCGAGGTTCTCCTGAAAGTCGTCCAGCTTGAAGTGGTAGATGACGCCGATGGGGTTCTCCTGGCCATCCACCACACCCTGGTTCAGCGCGTTGGGAAGTTCGGGGAAGGCGATCTGCGTCGCCGAGGCGCCGAGCCCTTCCACCGCCGCCACGATCTGCAGCTCCGGCGGCGTGCGCAGCTTCAGCCCCTTCACGTCGTCCGGCGTCTCGATCGGACGCACCGAGTTGGTGATGTTTCGGAAGCCGTATTCCCAGTTCGACAGCAGCACGAGGCCCTGTTCCTCGAGCTTGGGGGCGACCCAGTCGTTGAACGGGCCGTCCAGCACCTGGTGGGCCTGTTCGTAGTCCTTGAAGGCGAAGGGCGTCATCACCGTGCCGAAGGCCTTCTCGTACTTGTCGAGACCGCCCTGGGTGGGAAGGTTCATGTCGATGGCGCCGAGCACGGTCTGCTCGAGTTGCTCGGGCGGCGAGCCCAGCTCGTTGGCCGGGTAGAGCTCGACCTCGATCGCGCCGCCGGTGCGCTCGGCGACGGCGTCCGCGAACTGCTTGGCCGCAATGTGGCCGGGGTGCGTTTCGGCCGCGAAATGGGCGAGCCGCAGGGTCACGTCCGCCGAAAGGGCGGGGGTGGCAATGAGCGCGGCCAGGGACGCCGCGAGTAGGGTGGTGCGCATCGTTTCCTCCAGTTGTTTGTTATTGCGCGGCTTTGGTGCCGGGCTGTTCGGGCAGCCGCGCTTCGACGCCCGTCAGCTCTTCGTAGGCCTTGATGACGGCCGTGCAGCCTTCGTCCGCGTGGCCCATGATCGAGGCCAGCGCATAAGTCTGCTCCACCGAGCGGGACATGAAGGCGGGCAGGCCCGCTTCGGCCATCCACTCGGCGTAGTAGCGAACGTCCTTTTGCGCGTTGGCGAGGGACATGTGCGGGGTGAAGTCGCGCTTCAGCGTCAGCTCGCCATAAAGGTCCATCATCCCCGACTTGCCGCCGGCGGCGGAGATGATGCCGATGACCTTGGTCATATCGAGCCCTTCGCGGGCCGCGAGCGCGAAGCCTTCGCAGAACGCGGCGACGTTGGCGAAGGCGATGTAATTGTGGATAAGCTTCAGGCGGATCGCGTGGCCGGCGGGGCCGACGTGGAAGATGTTTTCCGCGTAGGTCTCGAAAATCGGCCGCAGCTCGCCCAGCAGCGCCTCGTCGCCGCCGTAGAGGACGTTGACCTCGCCCCTGTCGGCGTGGGCGGGGGTCCGCGTCATCGGCGCTTCGGCGTAGCGGATGCCGCGCGCCTCGCACGCTTGCCGCATCAGGTCGACGTGGGCGGGCGACACCGTCGTATGGTCGAGAAAGACCGCGCCCTTCTTCATGGCGTCCAGCACGCCGCGCTTGATGGCGAGGTCCTGCACGGCTTCGGCGGTGGTGATGCAGATGCCGAAGACATCCGCCTCGGCCGCCATGGCGACAGGGTCGGTGCCGGCCTTCGCGCCATGCCGGACGGCCTCCTCGATTGCCTCGGGGCGGACGTCGTAGGCCGTCACGCCGAGCCCCTTGAGGGCCATGTTCTTGACGAGCCCGCGGCCCATGCCGCCGAGGCCGACGAATGCGACTGACGGTGAGCCCATCGCCTCCTCCTCCTGAATATCCCGGTTGTGCCCCGGTTCCGGCTTGGCGCCGGTGTCGTTGTGCGCTCGGCGACCGAAGTGGGGCGCTGCTCGCGTCGATGTCCTAGCCGAACATGAAATCTTTTGTCTGACAACTGTTTTATGTTATCCCTTGCCAATTCGCGCCGTACCGCGTCTGATCGCGGCGGAGAGTGCCGGCTGGCCGCCGCGTCGCGTTGTCGGCACGCTGGGGAAGACGAAAGGGACTTCATGACCGCAGGGCTTTTCGAACGCATCGACCGCCCCCGCCGGCTGCCTGACGAAATCGCGCGCTCCATTTCCGAAGCGATCGCGTCGGGGCAGCTCAAGCCCGGTGAGCGGCTGCCGACGGAGCAGTCCCTGTCGGCTCAGTTCGGCGTCGCCCGCACCGTCGTGCGCGAGGCGGTTTCGCTGCTGAAGTACGACGGCATCATCGATTCCAAGCGCGGCGTCGGCGCGTTCGTGTCCGAGCCTGCCGCGCGATCGGCCTTCCGCATTTCCGCCGCCTGCTTCGAAAAGCGCCGCCAACTCATCCAACTGCTGGAGCTGCGCACCGGCGTCCAGGCCGAGGCGTCCGCGCTCGCCGCGGTCGCCCGTTCGCAGCGCGACCTCACCCGCATCGCCCGCTACCTCGCCGAAATGGCCGACGCGACCGAGGAGGGGCCGGATTACGCCGCGCAGCGGCTCGATGCGGAGGACGCCTTCTACCGCGCCATCGCCGAGTCCTCCGGCAACACCTACTATGTTGAATTCGTCGGCATGATCGAGCGCAACGTGTCGGAGAACCTGCGCTCCGTGGCAATCAAGAATGCGATGGCCTCCGAGTGGGGCCGCGAGGTTCTGGAGGAGCACCGCGTCGTCTACCAGGCGCTCGATGCCGGAGACGCCGAGCGGGCGCGCCTTGCCACCCGCAACCACTTCGAGCGCGCGGCCCAGCGGCTCGCGAACCGCGCGGACATTGCCGATGTCTAGCGTAATGGAACGGGCGGCCGAGGTGGTGCCGGCAACACGCCACGGCGGGCAGGCGCTGGTGGAGGCGCTGGAAGCGCAAGGGGTGACGCGCGCCTTCGCGATCCCCGGCGAGAGCTTCCTCGCCGCGCTCGACGGCTTCTATGGTGCGTCCATCGAACTCGTCGTGGCCCGCCACGAAGGTGGCGCCGCGATGATGGCCGAGGCGCACGGCAAGCTGACCGGGCGGCCGGGCGTCGCCTTCGTCACGCGCGGTCCGGGCGCCACCAACGCCTCGGCCGGCATCCACGTCGCCTTCCAGGATTCCACGCCCATGGTTCTGTTCGTGGGCCAGGTGTCGCGCGAGCAGCGCGACCGCGAGGCCTTCCAGGAGGTGGATTACCGGGCCATGTTCGCGCCGCTCGCCAAATGGGTCGCCGAGATCGAGGTGACCGAGCGCATCCCCGAATATGTGAGCAACGCCTTCCATGTGGCCCAGTCCGGCCGCCCCGGCCCCGTCGTCCTCGCGCTGCCGGAGGACATGCTGTCGGCCCCTTGTCGCGCGCCGGTCGCGCAGATCGCGACGCCGGTCCGCTCCGAGCCGTCCGAGGCCGCGCTCCACTCGATCACCGAGGCGCTGACGGCGGCGGAGCGTCCGCTCGTCATCGTCGGCGGCGGCGGGTGGTCGGCGGAGGCAGCCGAGGCCCTGGCGGCCTTTGCGGCGGCCTGGGACCTGCCGGTCGGTGCCTCGTTCCGCTGCCAGGACTATCTCGACAACCGTCTGCCCCACTATGTCGGCGACATCGGCATCGGCATCAATCCGGCGCTTGCCGAGCGGGTGAAGGGGGCCGACCTGATCTTGGCGCTGGGGCCCCGCCTCGGCGAAATGACGACGAGCGGCTACACGCTGCTCGATGTGCCGCAGCCCAAGCAGCGCCTCGTCCACGTCCATCTCGACCCGTCGGAGCTCGGGCGCGTCTACCGGCCGGACCTTGCGATCGCCGCGTCGCCGGCGCAATGCGCGATCGCACTTGCCTCCAGGCCGCCCGCCGCACCCATCCCCTGGGGCGATTGGCGCGCCTCGGCACGGGCCGATTTCGAGGCTTGGCGGGCGCCGCGCGAGACGCCTGGCGCGCTGAAGATGGAGCGGGTCATCGCCCACCTCGACAAGGTGCTGCCGGACGACGCGATCCTCACCAACGGCGCCGGCAACTACTCGGCCTGGCTGCACCGCTACTACGGTTACAAAGGCTTCCGCACCCAACTCGCGCCCACCTCCGGCTCCATGGGCTACGGCCTTCCCGCGGCGGTGGCCGCCAAGCTGGAGGCGCCGGAGCGCGAGGTGATCTGCCTCGCCGGAGACGGCTGCTTCCAGATGACCGCCGCCGAGTTCGGCACCGCCTGCGAACAAGGCGCGAATATCGTCGTGCTCGTGTCCAACAACGGGGTCTACGGTACCATCCGCATGCACCAGGAGCGGCACTACCCGGGCCGCCCGTCGGGCACGGTGCTGAAAAACCCGGATTTCGCGGCGTGGGCGCGTTCCTACGGCGCGTTCGGAGAGACGGTCGAGCGGGACGAGGACTTCCCCGCGGCCCTTGAAAGGGCGCGGCGCGCCGGCTTGCCGGCAATCCTCGATCTGAAGGTCGATCCGGCGGCGATTTCGCCGCGAACGAAGGCTTAGCCAGCCGCCCCTCCTGCGAGGGGCGGGGCCTCCCGGCCGGGCGACCGGCATTGCGCGTCGCGGTTCCTGCGGCGCCACCAAACCAGCGAGCCGGCCACGACGGACCGGCAGCAACGGAGGAAACGATGAACAAGACCCTTGCTACCCTCGTGGTGGCCGGAACGCTGCCATTTCTCGCCACCTTCGCCGCTTCGGCGCAGGATTATCCCGCCAAGGACGTTCGCGTCGTCGTGCCCTGGGGCGCAGGCGGCGGTACCGACGCCATCGCGCGCAAGATCACCACGCTCGCCGAATCCGAGCTCGGCGGCACCATGTACGTCGAGAATGTCGAAGGCGGCGCCAGCGCCACCGGCGTCATGGAAGTGATGAACGCGGCTCCCGACGGCTACACGGTCGGCGCGCTGACCTACGACAGCGTCATCACGGTCCCGCGCCAGGGCCTCCTCAAAAGCTATTCCATGGACAAGCTCGACCCGATCGCCCGCATCACGTCCGAGCCGGATGCGATCATGGTCGGCAAGAACGCGCCGTTCCAGACCTTCGACGACATGGTGGAAGCCGCCAAGGAGCGTCCGGGCGAGGTGCGCGTCGGCATCCAGAACATCGGCTCGCGCACGCATCTTGCGATGTTGCGCCTGCAGGAGCTGACCGACACGCAGTTCGACCTCATCGCCTATCCGGGCGGCGCCGCGCCGCAGAAGGAAGCGCTTCTGTCGGGCGAGGTGGACGTCGTCGTCACCAGCCTGGGCGACTTCGCCCCGCTCATCCAGTCGGGCGACGCGAAGGGGATCATCGAGTTCTCCGAGGAGCGCAACCCGACCTATTCGGACGTGCCGACCACCAAGGAGGCCGGGCTCGACCTGCAGATCGGCAGCTTCATCCTCCTCGCGGTCCCGGCCGGCACGCCTGACGACGTCAAGGCCAAGCTGACCGAGGCCTACAAGGGCGCCTACGACAGCGAGGCGTTCCAGTCGTGGGTGTCGAACATCGGCGTCACCCCGAGCTGGATCGCGGGCGCGGATGCGCAGTCCTGGATGGAGGCGACGCAGACGGAGCTCTTCCAGCTCATGGACGAGATCGAGGGCAAATAAGCCCTCTGCGGCTCCGCGTCCCGTACGCCGGGATGCGGCGCCGCCTTGCCGGGCTCGCTCTGCGGTAACCCCCGGGCGCGGCTCTCGAGCGGGCGGCCCGTCGCGGCTTCGGCCGCGATGGGCGCGCCCATGGATCCGGCAGGCGCCGGCCATCCCCTCCCTGGGGCGCGGGCGGCGTGTTATCCGTGGGGCCGGTCGTCGCCGGAGGAGCCCCTCGAAGGACTGGCCCGCCGGCCCTTCGATTCCGACCTTGGCCCGGCGGCGAAAGCCATTGCCCGGCCGCCGGGGCGCCTCCCAAGCGATCCCGATTCACATGGTGGTGGTCATGATCCTTGTCGCTCGCCTCCTCGTCCCGGTCTGCCTCGCCATCTTCGGCGTCGTCTATTTCCTCGAGGCCGGCAACATTCGCACGCTCTACAGCCAAGGCCCCATCGGCCCCGACGGGGTGCCGAAGATGTTCGCCGTCGCCCTCGGCCTCGCCCTTGTCGGGGTGGTGGCGATCGAGCTTCGCCGCCCCCGCGCCGAAGCCGCGCCCATCGACTGGGGCGGGTTCCTCGCGGCCGTGATGGTCATCGTCGCTTCGGCCGTCTACGTCGCGCTGTTCCGCGTCGCCGGCTACGCCATCGCCACCGCGCTCTATTCCCTGGTCCTCCTCGCGATCTTCTCGCGCGCCAAGATCAGACCGCTCGCAGCCGTGCTCCAGACGGCCGGCCTCGTCGCCCTTGTCTACCTGTTCTTTGTGGTGCTGTTCGACGTGCGCCTGCCGGAGGGTCCATCCCTCGACGCCTTCTTCGGGCCCACCGCGTCCCCCGAGGCGCCCGCGACGGAGACGGCCCAATGACCTACCTGGCCGACGTCCTTGCCGGTGGTGCGGCGCTGTTCCAGCCCTCCGTCCTCGGCTTCATGGTGCTGGGCTTTCTGATCGGCACCTTCTTCGGCGCGGTGCCCGGGCTGACGGCGGTGCTCGCGATCGCGCTGCTCCTGCCCTTCACCTACAGCCTCGACCCGGTCGAAGCGCTCGTCATGTGCGCATCGATCTTCATGGCGGGCATGTACGCCGGCTCGATCACCGCGACGACCATCAACATCCCCGGCGCGCCGTCCTCGGTGATGACGGCGGTCGAGGGCTACCGGCTAATGCAAAAAGGCGAAGGGGCGAGCGCGCTCGGCCACGCCGCCTTCGCCTCGATGATCGGCGGCGCGGTGGGGGCGGTGCTCCTCCTGGTGTCGATGCCGATCACCGCCGAACTCGCCCTGCTGATCAAGACGCCGGGCAAATTTTCGCTCATCCTCTTCGCGCTCGTCGTCATCGTCGTTGCGCAGCGCGGTTCAGTGACAAAGGGTGCCGTCGCCGCGATCCTCGGCATGATGATCGCCACCATCGGCGTCGACGTCATGGAGCCGGTGCCGCGGTTTGCCTTCGGCACCGAGACGCTGGTGGAGGGGATCAACCTGATGGCCCTCATCATCGGCACCTTCGCGGTCAGCGAGATCATGGTCCAGGCCGCCACGCGGGAGGACCCGGCGGTGGCGGGCGCGGCCAGCGTCGCCGCGCGCAGCCTGAAGCGGCGCGACTTCATGCCGACCTGGCGCGAAATCCGCGAAATCGGCCTGATCACCTATGTCAAAAGCGCGCTGATCGGCTACGGCGTCGGCGTGCTGCCCGGGGCCGGCGGGTCGATGGCCGCCTTCGTCTCCTATGCGGAGGCGATGCGCGTCTCGCGCAGGAGCGGGGAGTTCGGCAAGGGCTCGCGCGAGGGGATCGCGGCGGCCGAATGCGCCAACAACTCGATGTGCGGCGGGGCGTTCGTGCCGATGCTGATGTTCGGCATTCCGGGCGATCCGACGACGGCGGTGGTGCTGGGCGTCCTCGTCATCAACGGGCTGCAGCCGGGGCCGCAGCTCCTCGCCAACCAGACCGAGCTGATCGGGCCGCTGATCGGGTCGCTGTTCTTCAGCGCGCTCATTCTCATCCCGCTTGCGCTGTTCCTGTTCGGGCCGTTCTTCATCCGCATCGTCTCGATCAGCCGGCCGCCGCTTTATACCGCCATCGCGCTGGTGGCGCTGATCGGCTCCTACGTCGCCACCACCTCCATCGTGCAGATGGCGCTCACCCTGGTGTTCGGCGTCATCGCCTTCGTCTTGCGCCTGGCGGGCTACCCGACCGTCACGCTGCTTCTCGGCTTCATCCTGGGGCCGAGCTTCGAGGAATATCTGCGCCGCTCCCTGACGCTCAGCAAAGGCGACCCGATGGTGTTCGTGACGAGCCCGGACAGCCTGGTCTTTCTGCTGCTGACGGTGGTCTTCGTCGTGATGCTGACCCGGCCACGGCGGGGCGGCGGGGCCGCCGGCTGAGGTTTCATCCGGCCGGCGCGGCGCCCTCCCATGCATCCGCGCCCTGTCGCCCCTCCCGCACGGTGGCGGCAAAGTGTGCGGACAGACCGCGTGCCGCGATGAAGCGGGCGATGGTACCTTTGGGCGGATCTGCCGTTTTCTGCTCGACCTCGCGGGCGCGCGTCCTGGTCACAGCAAGGAGGGACAAGCTGATGATCGACAATTTCGTCGCCCTGTCGGCCAACGAGCGCACCTATCTCGCCTGGGTGCGCACCGCGATTGCGATCATGGCGTTCGGCATCGTGATCGGGCGGATCGATGCGGACCGGTCGAGCGCCGTCGATGCGGTGCTCAGCCTCACGCTCGTGGTTCTGGGCAGCCTGTTGTTGTTGTTTGCCGGTATCCGCTTCCTGTCCCTCAACAGGCGGATCCTCGCATCCCGGCCCGAGCCCGCATTCAGTTGGCGCTTCATGACGGTCTTCGTGCTGATCAACGCGACGCTCGTGGTTCTGGTCGCCTTTTTCCTGGCAGGGCTCGCCTGAACCGGCACGTCCCACGCACCCGGCCAACCCATCAAAGGCAGTCGCATGACGACGGTGAGCGCGAAGACACCCAAAAGCGAGCATTCGATCCCGTGGTTCTGGCCCATGGCGGCGGTCATCGAGATGGAAGAGCAAGGGCTGCGGTTGTTTAAGGACAACATGAAGTACCTTGTCGAGGCCGCCGAGATCGAGGCGCCGCCCCCGCCGCAATGGGCGACGCCGAACCGCATCATTCGCGACCTCGACACGATGCGGCTGCGCGACTTCTCGGTTCCCGGGGCAGACGGCAGCACCTTTCCGGTGCTTGTCGATACGCCCTATGCCGGACATTCCTCGACCATCGCGGACTATGCCAGGGGGCAGAGCCTCGTCGCGGCGCTGCTTGGGGCGGGGCTGTCCCACGTGGCGGCCACGGACTGGAAGGCCGCCACGCCGGCAATGCGCGATTTCGACATCGACCGCTATCTCGCCGACCTCGACCGCGCCGTGGACGCGCTCGGCGGGCGCGTTGCGCTGGTGGGCCTTTGTCAGGGGGGCTGGCTTTCCGCCATGTACGCCTGCCGCTTCCCAGGCAAGGTTGCGGCGTTGGTGCTGGCGGGAGCGCCCATCGACACCGATGCGGGCGATGGCCCGATCAAGAAAATGGCCCACGCTCTGCCGCTGAGTTTTTATGAGGAGATGGTGGTCGCAGGTGGCGGCAGGATGCTGGGACAGTCCATGCTCGCCGGCTGGAAAAACATGCACCCTGGCGAGCAGTATTTCGGCAAGTTTATCGACCTCTACGAACACATCGAGGACGAATCATACATCGAGCGGACCGAACGGTTCGAGCGCTGGTATGAAAA
>JAUIJH010000095.1 GCA_030431335.1 Alphaproteobacteria bacterium | reverse complement strand
GAGATCACTCAGCCGCTGCAGACGATCCTCGACGTCGAAGAAACCCGGCTGTCCGCGCATCGCTCGCCTCCCGCCACGCCCAAAACCAGTCGGCCCGATTCGTGTGGGTTTTTCGAGGCGTTCAGCTGTCCGATCGAAACGGGGGGCACTTCAACGACCGACTCTGACGAGTTTCGAGATAGCCCCACCAGCCGGGCTACGGCAAAGATCGCCGTAGGGCAAACATCGCCGTAGAACGAGGGCCAAACGGGAGGCCGTGTCATTTGCGGACGCTCAAGGCCCTTCCGCATTCGACCCGCCGACGCATCGGTCATCCGCCCATGCCATTAGTTTCGTAAACCTCGGACCTGAAACACAAACGTGTGCAGCCTCGGTTTGCTTTCGGGCGCTCGTGACGGTTTATGTCGCCTTCTTTGTCTGCTGCCGTTTCGGTTTTGGCGGGATACTGCCTTTTATGCTTAAGGCTTTATGACCTAAAATGAATGCGCGTTGGAGAAACACCTCCATTGCATAGAGAAGCTGCGCGATTTCTTTCGCGTCAGGAGCCCAGCAGCGATGTGCCGCTGCATTGCCCGCATCGGTAATGACTTCGAGAATGTCGTGCTCGGCTGCCCCGATCCATCCGCGATCCTGTAGGTCCGCCAGTTTCTCCCCGAATGTCTGGGCCGGATCGATTCCCAGCACTTCGGTTCCGCGGTCCAGTGCCGTCCGGAGACCGACGGCTGTTAAGATAAGTGCTTCATTGTCCCTTGCGACATAAGTTTCATCGAGTATATCTCGCAGTTGAGGGTCAATTTTTCCGATGGCATCCAACCAGACCGGCTTAGTCGTACTATCGGGCTTTGGATAGGTAACTTTGGTTCGGACAGCTTCTGCCTGGAGATCCCCGTTTTGGTCATACCAATGGTTCAGATCTTCATCGCTCCAACTGTCGCGCAGATAGAAGACGGCCTCGCACCCTTTGCATTGCAGAAGTGAATGCCCGACACCTCCGCTCATGGAATGACATTTATTTTTATCTTCCCAATGCCATGGCACATAAACATAGCCACGAACATCGCATAAACGCTCCCCATCACAATTTGGACAGCGCTCTTTAACCAGTTTTTCTTTCGTATTACTCTTTGGACCTTCGTTATTCATTAGCTTCTAACTCAATACCTTCGATGAGGATATACAGCCAAGCGAGCGTCATAACACCGCTTAGCATGGCATTCCCCCGATACAATCCCTGGATAGCGCTTGAATGTCAGACTCCGCCGATCAAGCATTTTGGCTAGCTTCGGCAAACGCCGGCTTCCCGCCCTCACTAAGGCTTTTCCCTGAGGGCGGCCGGGTCGCGTCAGGAAGTGGGCGACCCCAACCCAACGTCCGCTTGGAGGCCGCTTAACCGCGGCCCGTACGGCCGGAATGGGTCAAATCCCGACTCCCGGCTCAGGTCCGCAATGGTGCGGAGCAAAAATGTTTCATAACGCCGCCCACACACCGCGGACCGCGGCGGACCGTTTGCGGACCGTTTCGCCAGGACGAATGCGGAACATCCGGGTTTTTGGCGTGAGCAAACGCCAGCAAAAGTGCGGGATTTCCGCTTGACGCGCTCGTTCGGGACGAGGGGGTCGGAGGTTCGAATCCTCCCACTCCGACCAGCATTTTCAAGAGGTTAGCTGAATAGCCCTTTGACTGGTGGACCGTTTCGCGGACCGTTTCAGCGTCCGCGGCGGGCAATCGCCGCATGAACCGACGACTGATGGTCCGGGCTGTGGTGTCCGTAGACCCGTGCAATGGTCTCCGGCGTCAGGCCGAAAAAGCCCGCCACATCCCACTGATCAGCGCCGCTCTGGAGCGCCCAGGTCACGGCCGTATGTCGCAGGACATGCGGTGTCACCTCATCGCCGAGTTGCGCATCGATCACCGTCCGCCGAAACGCCTTGTCGATCCGCCCGACCGGCTTGCCATTCCACTCGACTGGATAGCGTTTCACCGCACCGACCCGCTGCCATCGTCGCATGTGGGCGAGCAGCGATTCCGGCAGCCGAATTGTCGGCTTGCGCTTGCGTGTGGCGCGCTCCAGGTCGGCTGCGCGATAGAAGGTGCCGTTCTGCAGGTCGACCCACCCTCTCCCTCTCTCTTGCCACAGAGAAGCCCCACAGATCGCCCCGGCGCGGGAACCCGTGTAGAGAGCCACGAGAATGAAGCGCGCGACGTGGCGACGCGTATGCCGCGCCGGCATGCCCTTCTGCACTTCTCGATAGCGCCATGCCGCCCAGATCAACCGTGCAGCCTCCGAACGCGTCAACCACCGCTCGCGCGATACGCCGCGCTCCGGCAGCGTCACCGGCACAACAGCGGAGATAAGCCGGTGCTTGGCCGCGTGCGCGATCGCAGCGCGCAAGTCCTCGAGCTCTCGCCGCGCGGCCGACTGAGAGTCCCGGTCACGCGTATATCGAGCGCAAAGCTCGGGTGATATGTCGTCGATGGGGCGCTCGCCCCACCAGTCGGCAAGGAAGCGCAGGCGCGCCTGAAGCTCTTTTGGTCGCGCCACGGTCCCTTGCCGGGCGGCCCAATAGGCAAGGATCACGTCTGCGACCGGCGTCTCGGAGACGCTCCGGTGTCTCGCGGCCGCGGCCTGGCGCGCGTGCTTCGCCGCCAGATATTTCGCTAACGCGCGTTCGGCGCCTTGAGTATCTCCAGCGCTGCAGCCGTGCTGATGCGCCGTCCGTCATCTTTGATGAGCCAAACGCTCGCCCGCCCTCGATCGCCGGGCTTAAGCCAGAGGTGGGCCCCCTTCGATCGCTGCGGCACCGGTCCCTCCACCGCCTCACTTCGCGCGGCGTCACCAACCGCGCCCGCCCCGGCTTTTCAAACACCAATTCGCCCGACTTGCAGACCCGGTCGAGCGTTCTCGCCGTAATCCCCGATCCTGGCGGAAAAAACTCCCGGGCCGCAACGTCGAGCCGCAGCGGCGTGTCGTCGTCGACGTTCGGCCGCGGCAGGTCAGCCCCGCCAATCTCGACTTTTTGGGCACCAAAACTCACAGCTTGCCTTCCGAGGTGCCGGGGCTGCGAGCGGCAGGCTTTCTGTTTGGCGCCTCTGCAAAGCCAAAGGAGGAAAGTGCAAGGTGATTTCGTAAAAGGGACATGCCGCGCGGTGCGCGCACGCGATAGCGGAGCACCATAGGGCTTTTGCCGAACGCTGTGCGAGCGAACCAAATGGTCGATTTGAACGTGTCCGCATCAACGCGAAGTTCGGCTCGATAGCGCCGCCCGTGATGCTCCATTTCGACCCGAACGAACGAAGCCACCGGAACCGGACAGCAAGATCCACCCGACCAAGCGACCCAGGGGGACCAGATGTCAGGTGGCGCCTCGGTCTCCTGGCCCCTGATGGCGCTCACCGCGCCCTCTCGAGCATGATGCCGTCGAAGTCGTCTTCATGTCGCTCCTCAAGGCCGGCCAACTCGGAATGCGGCGCGCATCGAACCCGGATCTCCTCCGCTAAAAGCTTCTCTGCATTGCACCTGGCCAGCACCGTGCGCAGAGAGGACAGCGCTTCGATGAGATCATCGGCCTCGGACGGCTCGGCGATGTAGAGTATCGCCTCCTGACCGCCCTCGGCGAAGATCGAGACCGATCCAGTCAGACGCTCCTTGTGGTGGTAGGTGACGGCACTCGCACGGGCGATGCCTTGGATTCCGATGGTGATCATTGCGCTGCCTTCCTTGCCGGCTTGCCGGAGAAGGCAGAAATATACCGTTACGGGGAATATATGATAATACCATTTCGGGGAACAACCCAGCGACTATCCGATTCAGTCGATTAATTTGCCCGCGGAATTCAGGTGAAGCGGAGGGGAGATTCCAGCGTCTGAGCTGCGGCAATCATCATGCGGCACAAAAACACCAAGCCTTGCTCAGGGCTACTCCGAGGCGCCATCTTTCGTCACGCCCTCGCCCTCAATTCAGGCTTCGACGACGCGACGAACCCGCCGCCGAACCTCGGGCGATTGAGCCCGGATCCGCTCCCATAGATCGGATTCTTCATCGGCGGGCAGGACAACTCCGGCAAGCTGGCGATCGTATGGATCCCGGTGAAGGTCGGCCGGCTCTATCCCTAATGCCTCACTGAGAACCAGCTGCTCCAGAACGCTCGGAGCTCGCGTGTCCTTCTTGTCGGGGTGGTAGAGTTCCCAGCGCGAAATTGTCGTGTTGCGCACGCCAACGCGCTCCGCGAGCTGCTCCTGCGTCAGCCCCCGGTATTCCCTCCAATCCTTGATCCGCAAGTTGCGGAAAACTTTTGGACGCACCCGATTTCCCATAACGGGGGATGTGGCGGCAGCTATCGACAAAATCTTTATCCATAACGGGGAGTGACGCTTGATAAGCGAATCCCTTAATCGGTATAGTCAACCGATGATGCTCCACCCCATACGCGAATATCGTAAAGCCAACGGTCTCACGCAAAGCGCCTTCGGCGTCCTCATCGACGTGGGCGTCAACACCGTCTCTCGCTGGGAAAACGGCGAGCGTTATCCGTCGCCCACCGAAACCCTCCGGATCCGGACGGCTACTGAAGGCGCTGTGACGGAGGTCGAGCTTCTCCATTGGTGGGAGAAGGCGCGCTCTCGAGCAGGTCGGTCAGGCTCCGAACGAGAAGTTCTGCCGCAGGTCGCGGAATGACGACTGCGCGTCCGACCTGCCGAAGAATGCCGTCGAGTTCGGCTCCGAGAACAAGCCGCATATTTCCGTTGGTCTTGAACTCCGGGTGCACGACGTCTGCGAAGAGATCGTCCTACGGTATCATCTCAATGGGGCGTTTCATTGGCGTAATTCCCGATGACGCAGCATTCACGTGGAGTGCGCCATTTTCTTTTTGTTTCTTGATTTCTCGATTTGAGGCGATCCACCAAACAAAATTCGCCAATCACGCCAATCGGATCACTTCGAGGATGGGGCTGTTAACGCTTAGATTTCAATATTATGAAAGATTTCGTGAATCTCGGGCGGCAGCAACGCATGCGTTGAACCGGGTTGGTGGAACGCGTTCCACCTCGAGGAAATATATCCTGCGAATGCCGATCCATTCAAATGATCGCGCGTCGCGCGGCACCGAGGCCTGCGATTGCGCATCTAGTCCAGCCTCACACCGGACATCCATGGCCTCGATGTTCGGGCCGATCTCGACGCCGATCCATTACGTGGAGCGCGCGGCCTGCATCAACTTGTCGAGCGTCTGCAGGAAGCGGGATCGATCGGCCTTGGTGAAACCCTTGCCGCCGCCCTTGCGGAAGGGGTCGGCGGCCCTGAGGTCGGCCATCAGATCGCGCATCGCGAGCTGGTTGCCGATGTTGGCAAGCGTGAACGGATCGCCGTTATGGCGCACCGCGACGCCGCCGTTTTCGAGGCACCGCGCGGCGAGCGGGACGTCGCCGGTGACGCAGACGTCGCCCGGCCCGATCCGCTCGGCGATCCAGAGGTCGGCCGCGTCCGGCCCCTCGGCCACTACGACCATTTCCACCAATGGTTCGCGACGCGGCCTTATCCCGCCGTTGGAGACCATGACCACCTTGGCCTGGTAGCGCTCTGCGACGCGGACCACCTCGTCCTTCACCGGGCAGGCATCCGCATCGACATAGATGGTCATCGTCGTTCCCTCTGGACGGTAGGCTGGGCTCGTCCATCAGCCCTACTACGGAAACGAAACCGCGTGCCTGAATGGCTCAGTGAATTCGATATCGGATAAAGGATATTGCCATCCGATTGCGTCCGATTGTGATGCATTCATCGCATCGGAAGCCCAAATAGCGGGTCCGGTGACCACGACTACTTGCCCGTGCCGATCGAGACGATACGGGAGGTGGCGTGCTCGGTGAACCACATCGCCCCGTCCGGGCCTGCGGCAATCCCCTGCGGGGCGGCGCCGTCGGTCGGAACGGGGTACTCGATGATCTCGCCGGTCACGGTGATCCGCCCGATCTTGTTGCCGGACCACTCGGTGAACCACATTGCGTCGTCGGCGCCCTTCGCGATCCCTCGCGGGGCGGCATCGGCGGTCGGCACCGGGAATTCGGCGACCTCGCCGGCCATGGTGATGCGGCCGATCTTGTTGCCACCCCACTCGGCGAACCACATCGCCCCGTCCGGGCCTGCCACGATGCCCTGGGGGACGGCGCCGGCGGTCGGGATCGGGTACTCGGCGACCTCGCCGGTCATGGTGATCCGCCCGACCTTGTTGCCATGCCACTCGGTGAACCACATCGCCCCATCCGGGCCGGCCGCGATCCCCCAGGGAAAGGCGCCGGCGGTCGGAAGAGCGTACTCGGTGACCTCGCCGGTCATGGTGATGCGGCCGATCTTGTTGCTCTCCGCCTGGGTGAACCACATCGCCCCGTCCGGGCCCGCCGCGATCCTCGCCGGGGCGGCGTCGGAGGTCGGGACCGGGTACTCGGTGATCGCGCCGGCCATGGTAATCCGCCCGATCTTGTTGCCCTCGTATTGGGTGAACCACATCGCCCCGTCCGGGCCTGCCGCAATCCCCACCGGAACGGCGCCGACAATCGGGATCGGATAGTCGGTGGCCTCGCCGGCCATCGTGATGCGCCAGATCTTGTTGCCCACGTACTCGGTAAACCACATCGCCCCGTCGGGGCCCGCCGCAATGTTCAACGGGACGGCGCCGGCGGTCGGGAGCGTGTACTCGGTGACCTCACCGGAGACGGTGATCCGCCCGATCTTGTTGGTACTCCTCTCGATGAACCACATCGCCCCGTCGGGGCCGGCCGCAATCCCCTCCAGCACGGCATCGGCGCTCGGGACCGCGAACTCGGCGATCTCGCCAGCCACGGTGATCCGGCCGATCTTGTTGCCGCCGTATTGGGTGAACCAGATCGCCCCGTCGGGACCCGCCGCGATCCCCTCGGGGACAGCGCCTGCGGTCGGGAGCGGGTATTCGGTGATCGCGCCGGTCATGGTGATCCGCCCGATCTTGTCGCCCTCTCCCTCGGTGAACCACATCGCCCCATCGGGACCCGCCACGATCCCCTCCGGAGCGGCATCTGCGGTCGGGATCGGATACTCGGTGACCTCGCCGGTCATGGTGATCCGCCCGATCATGTTGCCCTTCACCTCGGTGAACCACATCGCGCCATCGGGACCTGCCGCGATCCCCCGCGGGGCGACGCCGGCAGTCGGCACCGCGTATTCGGTGACCTCGCCTGTCATCGTGATCCGGCCGATCTTGTTGGCGGTCATCTCGGTGAACCACATCGCGCCATCGGGGCCTGCTGCGATCCCCCGCGGCCCCGCGCCGGCAGTCGGGACCGCGAACTCGGTGATCTCGCCTGTCATCGTGATCCGGCCGATCTTGCTGGCCCACAATTCGGTGAACCACATCGCTCCGTCCGGGCCGGCGACAATCCCCCACGGCACCGAAACGGCGGTCGGGACCGGATATTGCGTGATCTCGCCGGCCGTGGTGATCCGCCCGATCTTGTTGGCCCCCCGATCGGTGAACCACATCGCCCCATCCGGTCCAAGTGCGATCCCTTGCGGTCCGGCGGCGCCTTTCAGCGCTCCGAATGTCTCGAACTCCCCGAGCGGCCGCCCGGCCAGCGCAGCCGGCGAAAAGGCCAGCGCGGTCAGCAGACCCATGAGCAATAGGGCGACCGCCCGACGGGCAAGACGAACAGCTGCGAGATCGCGCATCACAAGTTCCTCAATGGATGACTGCTTTAGAGGGTGCAGAGAGTACACAGCCTCGCTCGCGTGCCACCTGACGGCAAGCCCGCGATTGGCGATTTTATGGTGATCGGGACATACCTTCCCCGTGGCTCGACGCAGGGCGTTTCTACGTCATGTCCGTGCAGCCTACGCTCTTCGGCGAATGGGGCCTGGTGCCGCGAGTGGGGGCGGATCGGCTGGTCGGTTCGTCGACGGCACGACCGCTACCAGTCGGCTTGGTAAGCGATCGGCACACGCTTCCCGTGCTCGCGCGACAGAGGCGGCGACGGGGGTATCAAGCCCTAGTAGAGAGCCGCCGGCGGAGCGCCACCCGTCGAGTGGCCCTTCAGCCAGCGGGCCGCCGTGGGGGCGCCTATCTACATGAACGGACTGTCGAAGAAGAAGTCGTTTGCTGAAAGCTCGTCTGCACCGACCCCGACAAGCCTCACCCAGTCCGAGCCGGGACCTGTGTCACCGTCGTCGAAAAAGACGATGGCATCGCCGTTGTCCGCCTCCCGGATGACGAGATCGTCGAAATTGTGCACGCCCTTCTCGCTCACGCCGATATCGTCGCTTCCCGGCGTGAAGTCGTAGATCCAGTCCTGACCGGTCTCGTCGATGAAATAGAAATCGTCGCGGCCGCGCCCTCCGGTCATGCTGTCCTGACCCTCGCCGCCGATCATCTGATCCTTGCCGCCATCGCCGAACAACTCGTCGTCGCCCGATCCACCGTCGAGGCTGTCCTCGCCGGCGCCTCCGGACAGACTGTCCTGATCCGCGCCACCGAACATCCGATCCCTGCCGTCACCACCGACCAACTCGTCGTCGCCCGTTCCGCCGTCGAGGCTGTCCCCGCCGGAGCCGCCCAGCAGGACATCGTTGCCCGCGAGGCCGCGCAGGTCGTCATTGTGATTTTCGCCGAGGATGCGGTCGTCGCCGCCGCTGCCATGGACAGTGTCGTCGCCGTTACCGGCGAAAACCGCCGTTACGCCCATGTATCCGACAAGGAAGATTTCGTCGCCACCGGCGCCGGCCCTGATGATGTCGTTCTCGCCGCCGTAAATCTTGTCAGCGCCGTCGCCGCCGATCAATGTGTCCTCGCCAACGTCGGAACCGATCAGCGTATCGTCGCCGTTCCCGCCGTTGAGGAAATCATTCCCGTCACCGCCGTCCAGGCTATCGTCGCCAGAATTGCCAACCAGCCGGTCGTCGCCAGCGTCGCCGTAGATCCTGTCATCACCTTGCTCGCCGAGTATCGTGTCGTCGCCGTCGCCGCCGAAACCGTAATCGCGAGACCCTCCCCCGAGGAAGATCTTGTCGTTGCCGCCCTGTCCGTAGACGGTGTCGGGACGTCCCAGCGCCCAAATGACTTCGGGGAGATCCGTCCCCACATAATAATTGGAGAGATCGTCCAACTGGATAGCCATGAGCGCATTACCCCTTCCGAGTTTATTCCTGATTCTATGGATGGCTTTCGACTTGGCAGCAAGCTGCTGATCCGCACCCGCCCGCACGGGCCGACCTCGCCGGTGCGGAGTGGCGCATGTGGACCCCGCCGAACCGATAATGGCGGCGAGCTCGTGCGCCGACACGGCTCGACGCCCCCCCTTCTCTTGCGCGATGGTAAACTCGGGTGTCCGGGGGTCGAGATTGGCCTCGTTCTCCAGGGAACCGGCGGAGATCGCCTCGGCAGGAGGAATTGAGCCGCATGGAAAAGACCGATACCGACCGGCTGAAGACGGGGCTCCTGCTGGTCGCGGTGGCCGGCCTGTCGGCGGGGCTGGCGCTCTATTTCGCGGGGTGGGGCGATTCGGCGGGCCTCGTCTGGTTCGTCGGGGTCGTTCCGGTCCTGGCGGCCCTTCTCGTGGAGATCCTGCGCAGCTTGTGGCGCGGCGAGTTCGGGCTCGACATCGTCGCGGCGCTGTCGATGACGGCTGCGCTCGCGTTCGGCGAAACCCTTGCGGCCGCCGTCGTGGCGGTGATGTATTCCGGCGGAACCTTTCTGGAAAACTTCGCCGAGGGCCGCGCGCGCCGCGAGATGCGGGACCTGCTGTCGCGTGTTCCCCGCACCGCGATCCGGAACCGGGACGGCGCCCTGGAAGACGTGCCGCTCGGGGACATCGAACCGGGCGACCTGTTGTTGATCCGCCAAGGCGACGTGGTTCCCGTGGATGGCGCGGTCGCCTCCGAGGCGGCGTTCCTCGACACCTCCGCGCTGACCGGGGAATCGCTCCCCGCCCGCCTCACCCGAGGCGCCGAAGCCATGAGCGGCTCCACCAACGCGGGCGAGCCGTTCGACCTGACCGCGATACGGCGTGCCAAGGAAAGCACCTATGCCGGGATCGTGCGCCTGGTGGAGGAAGCGCAGCGCTCCAAGGCGCCGATGGCACGGTTGGCGGACCGCTGGTCCTTGGGCTTTCTGGCCGTAACGGTCGCGATCGCCTTGGCCGCATGGTGGCTTACGGACGATCCGATCCGGGCCGTCGCGGTCCTGGTGGTGGCGACGCCCTGCCCGCTGATCCTGGCCGTGCCGGTCGCCCTGGTCGCGGGCCTGTCGCGCGCCGCGCATTTCGGCGTTCTGATCAAAGGCGCCGGGCCGCTCGAGACGATGGCGCGCATCCGGACACTGATCCTCGACAAGACTGGCACCTTGACCGACGGGCGCCCGCAGATCGTCTCGATCGACAGCCACGACGGCATGCCCGAAGACGAGATCCTGCGTCTGGCGGCGGCGCTGGACCAAGCGTCGAAGCACCCTGTGGCGCAGGCGATGGTCGCGGCCGCCAAGGCGCGTGGCCTCGTCTTGCCCGTGCCCTTGCAGGTCATGGAAATTCCCGGAGAAGGGGTGGTCGGTAGCGTCGACGGGCGTCTGGTCGTCGTTGGCGGGGACGATTTCATCACGCGGCGCGTGAAGGGAACGCCGGCCGCCCACCCTGCGCTCGCGGCCGGCTCGGTCCTGGTCGCCGTCGCGGTCGACGGCCATTTGGCGGGCCATCTCGTCATGGCCGATCCGCTGCGCGAGGGCGTGGGCGCCACCCTTGCCGGGCTGCGCCGGGAGGGCGTCGAGCGCATCCTGCTGGCGACCGGGGACCGAGCCGCGGTGGCCGAACGCGTGACTGAGGGCCTCCGTCTCGACGGGCTCCGGGCCGGGCTAACGCCTGACCAGAAGGTTCTGCTGGTCCTGACCGAGCGCAAGAACGGCCCCGTGATGATGGTGGGCGACGGCGTCAACGACGCGCCGGCGCTCGCTGCCGCGGACGTCGGCGTGGCCATGGGCGCCAGGGGGGCCGCCGCCTCGGCCGAAGCGGCGGACGTCGTGCTACTGGTCGACCGCATCGACCGGCTCGCGCCGGGGATCGAGATCGCGCGCCGCTCCCGCCGCATCGCCGTCGAAAGCGTCGTCGCCGGGATCGGGTTGTCGGTGGCCGGCATGATCGCGGCGGCCTTCGGCTACCTGACGCCGGTCGAGGGGGCGTTGCTGCAGGAGGCGATCGACGTTGCCGTCATCCTGAACGCGCTGCGGGCCTTGCGCATCGCGCCGCGGGATCCGATGGCGCCCGAGGCGGCGCCACGGGTCGTGCCGGAGAATAGCGCACCGCAGAGAGCGCGCTGAGCCGGCCGCGAATGTGGCGTCGCCCACTTCAATCGACGTCGGCGGGCGGGCAAAGCGAGGCCAGAGCTTCGATGTGGAACCGCCGCACATCCAGGCTGTCGACGAGGTGGTGATCGAACCCCGCCGGGCAGAAGTGCGAGGCGATGCCGGCGAGCTTTCCGTTCTCGTCGTACCGCGCGATCGAGGCGTTGATATCGAAATAGCGGATGCCTTTCCGCTCACATTCTCGCCGCAGCAGGTCGTTGTAGCGCAGCGACATGGCGTTCTGCTCCTGCTCGGACAGGATCGCGTGCCGCAGATCCTTCCGGTTGCCCGGCGCCTCGCCCTCTTTGAGCACGACCCGCCGCGCGTACCTCTCGGTGAATTTCCGCTCCGTCAAGACCGTGAGGTTGACCCCCTTTACAGCCAGTTTCTGCGGCGGGAGGCGGAGGTTTTCGATGAAATCGAAGTAGATGCGGCAGAGCCGCTCCGGGTAGGATTCGGTCTCAAGGTCGCTCTCGCGCTTCACGACCTTGCGGTAGTAGTAGCCGAGTTCGAGGTCCACCTGGCCGAAGCCGAGGACGACGAGGTCGGCGTCCTCTATTCCGTTCTCGATGATTTCTTTCGTGTTGAGCGTCGACTTTCCAGGCCGGAAACCTGCAACCGAGGCGGCGTTGATGGCTTGCCCGTCGACGGCAAACGGCCGGCTTTGGTCTGTGTCGATGTCGAGCCTGGCAAACAGAAATCGATTGGCTTTAAGAAAGTATCGGGCATGGGAGTCGCCGAATACACGAATTTTGAAAGACATATGAGCTTCCTTGAAAATCGAGTTCTATAAATTTTCGTCCTCTTTGCCGGAGCCCTTCATTGGGATCCTTGGCGGGATGATCCGCGTCGTCGCCTTCCGAACGAAGGCAAAGACAAAAAGCTTGGCCCGGCCGGCGCGGCGCGAATGCGCCGGCCGGCCGAACAGGTCAGGCCGGCCCGCCGCCCCACCTGGCCGCGACGGTCGCGGTGGCCGCGATCGTGCGCGACAGGTCGGTCAGATCGACCCATTCGTTGGCGAGGCCGGACATGGTGAGGTTGCCGCAAAGCGGGCCGAAGCCGACCGTCGGGATCCCCCGCTGCACGATCGGGTTGCGGATGTCGCTCGACGTGTGCAGCGGATTGACCCGGGGCCTCGCACCGGCCGCCGACAACACCTCCGCCGTGAGGGTGTAGAGCGGGTGGTCGGCCGCCGTCTCGGCCGCGCTGACGCCGGAGAACCACTCCACGACGGGGGGATGCGCACCGAGCCAGCCCGTGGGATCGAGGCGCGCCGCCGCTGCAAGCGCCGCCTCAACCTCGTCCATCCGCGAGCGGAGTTCTTCGTGCGGCACGAGGGTCATGGCGCCGCCGAGGGTGAGATCGGGCGCGAGGCGGCTCAGCGGCTCGCTCTCGCCGAACGAACAGCGCGACACCATGAGGTTTGTCGAGCGGCCGATGGCATCCTGCAGGCGGGGATGGCGCACCTGTTCGCCGCGCGCGGCATCGAGCTTCGCCAGCGCGTCGAGGATGAGCGGGACGAATTGCATCGGGTTGACCGCGGTGTGGGCGAAGGCGGTATGCGCCGGCTCGCACGTGTCCGGCGGACGGCCGGTGAGGCGGATGGTGAACTCGAGCTGTCCCGGCGCAAACGCCTTGATATCGTCGAGCCCCCGGCCCGATTCGGCGGGATGGCAGTAGATCGCGCCGTCGGCCGTAACGCCCGCCGCGAGTGCGGCCGCGATGCCGCGCCGGTGGCGCTTGCTGGGCGCGCTCACCAGGACGATGTCACCCGTGGCGACACCGGCGGCCCGCACCAGGGCCGCGCTGCGGACCATGGCGACGATGCCCGCGAAATCGTCCGCGACGCCCCACCCCGTGGCGCGCCCGCGTGGATCGACCGTTAGCGCGAAGGGGTCCGTCTGCCAGCGCGGATCGGGCGCGTAGGGTTCCACATCGGGGTGAGCGAACAGAAGAAGGCTCCGTCCGCCGCCGCCCGCCAGCCGGCCGATGACGCACTGCTCGCGTCCGCCGGCCGCCGCGTTCACCGACGCGAACTCCTCCACCAGCGGCACCGCGGCGGGCTCGTAGTCCAGGATCTCGACGGTGCCGCCGGCAGCTCGCATCGCATCGGCGATCAGCCTGTCCACCGCGGCGCGCCCTTCCGGCGCGGCCGCGACGAGGGCGGCCAGCAGCGCAAGGTCCGCGGCCGGATCGGCGGCCGCCGCGATTGCCGCGTCGATCTCGATCACGGGACGAATGGTGCTCATGTCGCCACGCTTGGGTTCGACCTACACATGGCTTGCGGCTCCTTCGTCGGGATCGCTGAGGTAGGCCAGCAACCGAACCGGCGTTGCGACCAGGATCTGCTCGACCTCGGCTTCCTCGAACCTGCGGCGCAGCATGAGGGGCACCACGTGGGCGGGGATGTGGCGGTAGCCGTGGCCGCCATAGGCGAGGAGACGAGTGCGCGTACAGATATCGTGCGAGATGGCGAGCGAGCGGCCGTGGCCCGCATCCGTCAGGTCGCGCAGGATATCGAGGCGCATGTAGTCGGTCGGAAGATCGAGATCGGTGCCCGCCATCCAGTATTGCGACGTCTCGATGCCGAAAAAGTCCCACTCCAGGACGAAGCCGCGCCGGAGCAGCGCGATCAGCCGATCCCGGCCCGGCATGGTCCTGTCCATGTGGCCGATGACGATTTTTTCGGGCTCGGCCCCCGCCCCCGCCAGGATGTCGGCGATTTCGCCGGGCGCGTCGGGGTGGCGGCCGGGGTGGATGGTGATCGCCGCCCCGGTTTGCCGCTGGACTATGGCGCCCGCTTCCAGGCGCTGGCGCTCGGCGGCCGTCAGCGGCCACGAGCAGCCGAGCTCGCCGATGATGCCGCAGCGCACCGACGTGTCCCCTGCCCCGCTCGACAGCTGCCTCTCCATCGCCTCGGCGACGGCCTCGATGTCGCGTTCGATCTCGGCACGGTCGAGATAGGCATCGACGTAGTCGCCGGCACCGCAGACCACATGGACGCCGCTCGCCTCGGCAAGCCGGGCAAGGCGTGCCGGTTGCGGGCGCAGCCCCCCGGTCGACAGCTCCACGATGGTTCCGCCACCGGCGGCGGCGAACGCGACAAGCTCGTCCAGCGCCATTTCGTCGTCGTCGAGCAGCATGTTGGGCTGATGGCGGTTCTGGAAATAGTCGATCTCGAAGCGGTTGCGCATGGTGATCGGCGGCCATTCGGCCGGCCGGTCCCGCGTCTGGGGATCACGCAGGTCGCACAGGATGTGCTCGTGCATCAGCGTCGTGCCGAGCGCCGCGGCCGGGACTCGGCCGGTGACGGTTTGCGCGTATGCCATCGGCATCCTTGTCGTTCGGGCCGGCGATGGAACCCGGCCGACCCGCGATGCAAGCCGCGCGCCGGCAGCGCGTTTTCAAGCTTGTCGGAATCGGCAAGCACGGAAGAACGCGACCAGAAAAAAGCTGGAGCGGTTTAGGCGAACACGTGAACCTAAACGGCTCTAGCGCGTCAGCCGAAACGATCCAGCAGGTAGGGGCGGATATCCCGGTCGGTCCGGCCGTGGGCGATCAACTCGGCCGTCAGCCGGGCGACGGCCGGGGCCAGCGTGTACCCGTTGGAGGTGACGCAGTTGAAGAAGCCCGGCGCGCCCGGCGCCTCGCCGACGATGGGCGCGCCGTCGATGTTGACGTTCATGCCCGCCCAGGTTCGCAGCACATGGAGGCCTTCGAGCTGCGGCAGGACTTCGCGCGCGACCCACACGTTGCCCTCGACGCTCTCGCGCATGGTGCGGTTGATGTTGCGCGCCGCATCGTAGTGCGCCGGCCATGCCCCGCCGATGACGATCCCGCCCGAGGCCAGCTGCTTGAGGCTGAGGTGGCGATCGGCGTGGGCGACGAGCTGCTCCACCAATTTCGGCGCGCGCTCCGTCACCACCATCTGCAAGGGCGCGCTCGCGACCGGGACGGTCACGCCCGCGAGCGCCGCGACAGGCCCGGCCCACGGCCCCGCAGCGTTGACGACGCGCCCGCACCGGATCGGGCCGCGACTGGTTTCCACCGTCCACCCGTTTCCCGTGCGCGCTAGCGCGGTGACGTCGGCGCTGCGCCGCAGCCTCGCACCGAGCGCCATCGCCCGCGCCATGACGCTGTAGGTCGCGGTCAGCGGGTTGATCTTGCCCTCGTCGGCGACGTGCTCGGCGCCGACGAGCGCCGGGCTGAGGTTGGGTGCGAGGCGGGCGAGATCCGCCGCGTCGAGAATCTCGGCCGCGATGCCGTGCCGGCGCTCCAGCGCGGCCTTGGCCGCGAGGAAGGCCATCCCGGCGTCGGTGGAGGCCACCATCAGGCCGCCGGTCTTGTGGATCTCGAAGTTGTGGCCGCAGGCCTGGGCGAGTTCCCCCCACAGCCCCACCGACCATGGCCCGAGCGGTAGCGTCGCCGCGGCCGGCCCTCCGCCGGCCTCGGCCTTGGCGCCGAAATCGAACGACAGGAGCTGGACGTGGAGGCTGCCGGCGTTGGCGCCCGATGCCTGGAGGTTGACGTCGTCGCGCTCGACCACCAGCGTGTCGAAGCCGCGGGACACGAGCTCGTGCGCGAGGCACGCCCCCACCACGCCGCCCCCGATGACGACGATGTCCACGTCCTCGGGCGGGCAAGGGGTTGCCGGCAGCGGGCGGGCGAGGTTGGGCGTGCCGGCGCGTCGGTGGCCGCCCCACTCGTGCTTTTCGAGTGCCAGCGCCGCCGCGGGGAAGGGTTTGATCGGCAGCCTCGGCGCGAACGTCGGCCATTGCGCGTGCCCGGTGCGCTCGGCGAGGAGGCGCGCCGCGACGGCGGTGCAGACGCGCCCCTGGCAGCGCCCCATGCCCAGGCGCGTGCGGCGCTTCAGAACGGCGATGCTGGCGGCCCCCTCGTCCATCGCGTGGCGGAGGTCGCCGAAGGTGAGGCTCTCGCACCGGCACAGGAGGGTCTCGTCCGGCGTTTGGGAGAAGTTCACCGGCGGCGCGGCGAACAGCGTCCAGATCGCGCTCTGGAAGCGCCGTGCGGCCGCGAGCCGGCGCCCGCTGCCCGATGGCCGCGGCGCCGCAAAGCCGAGCCCCGATGCCGCGGCCGCCCCGACGATGGCCCCCGCGGTCTCGGCGATCACGGCACCGCCGACGCGGGCGCCGTCGCCGACCGCGTAGACGCCCGGCACGCTCGTCGCGCCGTCTTCGCCGGTGGCAACGTTGAGCGTGCCGAGGTGGCGCTCGTCGCGCTCGAGGGCGCAACCGAGGCTGGCGGCAAGCTCGGTCGCGGCGGCGAACCCATACCCCAGGCACAGCGCGTCCGCCTCGATCCGGCGGACCGGGCCGATGGGGAGGCCATCGGCCGAGACGCCGGCGATCTCGACCGCCTCGATGCGCGCGCGCCCGACCGCCCGGACGGGTGCGTGCGACCACAGGAGCGGGACGCCGGCACGCTTGAGGGTCGCGAGGAGCCGCGCCCCCTCGGCCATGTTCGCCGTATCGTTTCGGATCGCCGAGAGGAGCGTGCGCAGTTGCCCGATGGAGGGGCGGGCGGCGCTCTCGGCCACTGCCGCCACGCTCACCCCCTGGTCGATCAGGTCGGCCGCGAGCTGCAGATTGAGGGGCCCGTTGCCGGCCACCACCACCCGGCGGCCCGGCGCGACCTGGTACATGCGCGACAGGGTCTGTGCCGCGCCCGTGGTCATCACGCCGGGCAGCGTCCAGCCCGGCAGGGGCACCGCCCGCTCCATCGCGCCGGTGGCGAGGACCAGCGCGCGCGCATGCACCCGCGTCGCCACGCCGTCGATCAGCGCCAGGATCTCGTCGGGCGTGTCGGCGCCCCAGATCATCGTGTTCGCCACCAGCTGCACGCCGGAGGCCCGCACGGCCTCCACGAGCGCCCTGCCCTTGCGGAACTGGCGGTCGGGCGCGAATTCGGCGCCATGCGCGGCGCCGATGGGCTTGTAGTACTGGCCGCCGGGCTCGGAGCGCTCGTCGAGCACCAGCACTTGCGCGCCGGCACGGCGGGCGGCCAATGCGGCGGCGAGGCCCGCCGGCCCGGCGCCGATGACGAGGACATCGGTGCGGCGCTCGGCGAGGTGCCCGGCGGGCGCGGGCGCGAGCGGGCGGAGCGGATCGTCCGGCGTGCCGCGCGGCATCGTGGAGCGGACGATTTCGCCGCCCTGCACCTTGGCGAGGCAGGCGCGCTGGCCGGCACGCCCGTCGATGGTGACCACGCAATCGTAGCACGAGCCCATGCCGCACCACAGGCCCCGCCAGGGCGTGACCGGCCCGCCCACCTCCGCCTGGCGCAGCGCCGGGCGACCGGAGGCCGCCATCGCGGCGGCGATGCTCTCCCCGGCGAGGGCGTCGATCCGTTCGCCGTCGAACAGGAATGAAACCTGCTTGCCGACGGGTGTGACGTGGCGTCTGTTCAGCCGCACGCGGGTCGCCTCGCAAGGCGGGGGGCCGCGCTGGTGCTTCGGCCCGCGTCAGGTAGGATCACGACCCCTGGGAAAATCATCGGCATGCAACGTTTTCGCGGCACCTATACCGTCCTCATCACACCGTTCACGCCCGACGGGCGCCGCGTCGACGCCGCTGCGCTCAAGCGCATCGTGGATTGGCAGATCGCCGAAGGCATCCACGGGCTCATCCCGCTGGGCAGCACCGGCGAGTTCCTGTCGATGTCGCGCGAGGAGCGGCAGGAGGTGATCGAGATCTGCGTCGCCACCGCCGCCGGGCGCGTGCCGGTCCTCATCGGCACCGGCGCGGAGGCGACGTTCGATGCCGTCGGGCTCTCGCGCGAGGCCGAGGCGATGGGCGCCGATGGCGTCATGATCATTCCGCCCTTCTACTCAACGCCGACGGAGGACGAACTCTTCGTCCACTACAAGACCATCGCCGAGGCGATCTCGGTGCCGATCATGATCTACAACAATCCGGCGACCGCCAACGTGGACCTGGTGCCGAAAATGGTCGCCCGGCTGGCCGACATCGACGCGGTGACGTCGATCAAGGAATCGACGCTCGAGGTGACGCGGGTGCGCGACATCCTCGAACTGGCGGGCGACCGGATCGACGTCTTCGCCGGCATTTTGGGCTATGAATCGTTCTGGCTCGGCGCCTGCGGCTGGGTGGCCGTGTGCTCCAACCTGATCCCGCGCGAGTCGGCGGAGCTTTTCACCCTCGCCGCCGACAAGGCCGACCGGGATGCCGCGCACGCGCTTTATCGGCGCATCCTGCCGCTGGTGCGCTGGGTGGGCGGCCACCGCTACGTCTCCGCGACGAAGGCGGGCTTTGGGATGATGGGGCTGCCCGTGGGCGAACCGCGCGCGCCGCGCCTGCCGCTGCCCGCGAACGAGCACGACGCGCTGCGCGCCGACCTCGCACGGCTCGGCCTCGTGGGGCTGCTCACCCCGGCTTGACCGGACGCTCGCCACGCTAGGTAAGGCCGGCCGCCGCGACAGCTTCCACCAGGCGGCCGCGCTCCTCGCCCGAGAGCGGCAATAGCGGCGGGCGCACCACCGCGTTGGGCAGCCGCCCGAGGTGGGCGAGGACGAACTTCATCCGATTGTGCATGTCGATCAGCGGGTCGCAGTAGAGCGCCTCGGTCAGCGGCCAGAGGCGGTCGTTGATCCGCCGCGCGGCGCCGAGGTCGCCATCGTGCAAGGCGGCGTGCAGCGCGTGATGGAGATCGGCCACCACCGAGCCGCTGCCGGACAAGATGCCGTCCGCGCCCAGTGCGGCGGTGGCGAACAGCATGGTGTTGTTGGTGGTCAGCACCGCGACTTCCGGCCGGCGCGCCTTGATCATGCGCAGATTGCGCTCGAAGGCCGGCAGGTGGTCGCTGCCTTCCTTCACCGCGACGACGCTCGGAATGTCGATGAGACGCGCCAGCACGTCGGTGGAAAATCCGGGACCGGGCGTGGAGAATTGGAACAGCACCAGGCCGATATCGACCGCGCCGGCAATCGCCTCGATGAAGGCGAGCGGCCGCGCGGCGGTGCGATTCGCGCCCGCCCCGAAGATCGGAGGCGTGAAGACGAGCAGCGCGTCGGCTCCGGCCGCCTCGGCATCGCTCGCATAAAGCACGGCATCGGCGGTGTTGTCGGCGTAGACGCCGGCGACGACGGGCGCCTTGCCGGCCGCCGCCTCGACCGCGAGCTCGACCACCCGCCGCCGCTCCTGCCGGCTGAGCGAAGCGACCTCGCCGGCGTGCCCGTTGCACACGACCCCGCCGCTCTCGGACGCCGCGCAGAGCCACGCGACGTGCCGCACGAGGGCCGCCTCGTCGAGGCTCAGGTCTTCGCGGAACGGGCAAAGACTTGCCGGGACCGCCCCCTTCAGCGCCAAAGGGGTCATTCCGTCAGGCCGGCGAGGCGGGGCAGGAACTGGCGCGGCTCATCGACGAGAAGACGATGCGTGGCGTCTCGG
>JAUIJH010000094.1 GCA_030431335.1 Alphaproteobacteria bacterium | reverse complement strand
CACGGCGGCGGCGTGCACCATGTTCGGCGCCGTCTCCGGCTCGACGCAGGCGACGGTGGTCGCCGTCGGCGGACCGCTGCGCCCGCGCATGCTGAAGGCGGGCTACAAGGACAGCTTCGTCCTGGCGCTCATCGTCAACGCCTCCGACATCGCCTTCCTGATCCCGCCCTCCATCGGCATGATCATCTACGGCGTCGTGTCCAACACCTCGATCGCGGAGCTGTTCATCGCCGGCATCGGGCCGGGGCTCCTGATCCTCGTCCTGTTCTCCATCTACAGCTACATCTATGCCGCCCGCCACGGCGTGCCGACCGAGCCGAAGGCGAAGTGGAGCGAGCGCTTCGTCGCCGTGCAGCGGGCGCTGTGGCCGCTGGGCTTTCCCGTCATCATCATCGGCGGCATCTATGGCGGCATCTTCTCGCCCACCGAGGCGGCGGCGGTGTGCGTCCTCTACGCGCTGATCCTGGAAGTCGTCGTGTTCCGCTCCATGACCATCGGCGACGTCTACCAGACCGCGAAGTCCACCGGGCTGATCACCGCGGTGGTGTTCATCCTGGTGGGGGCAGGGGCGGCGTTCTCCTGGATCATTTCGTTCGCGCAGATCCCGCAGGCGGTGCTCGGCGCGGTCGGCATCGACGCGATGGGACCGATCGGCGTCCTGTTCGTCATCTCCATCGCCTTCTTCATCGGTTGCATGTTCGTCGACCCCATCGTGGTCATCCTGGTGCTGGTGCCGATCTTCGCGCCGGTGGTGAAATCGGTGGGGCTCGATCCGGTGCTGGTGGGCACCATCGTCACGCTACAGGTCGCCATAGGCTCGGCCACGCCACCATTCGGCTGCGATATCTTCACCGCCATAGCCGTGTTCAAGCGACCATATATCGAGGTGATCAAAGGCACGCCGCCGTTCATCCTCATCCTGCTCGGGGCCTCCGTGGCGCTGATCTTCTTCCCCCAGATTGCGCTGTTCCTTCGCGACCTCGCTTTCGCAAAATAATGGAAGGACGCGATGTTCAAACATATCCTCGCGCCCTATGACGGGTCGAAGAACGCCATGGCGGCGCTCGAAAAAGCGGTGGAGCTGAAAGCGCTTACGGGCGCGCAGCTCACCATCCTCACCGTCTATCGGCACCACTCGCTGCTCGAGGCCTCGTTCTCGATGATCCGCCCCGGCAATCCCGAAAACATGGACGACATCATGCGCGGCCATGCCAGCGAGATCGCCGAGACGGCCAAGCGCCGGGCCATCGAGCTGGGGGGGACCGGAACGCGCGCGTTCGTGCGCAACGGGCCGGTGGCACGCGGCATCGTCTCGTTCGCGCAGGAGCATGGGGTGGACCTCATCGTGCTGGGCACGCGCGGTCTCGGCTCGGTGGAGGAATATCTCCTCGGCAGCGTCTCCCACAAGGTCACGGGCACGGCGCGCTGTCCCGTGCTGGTGGTCTGAGGCGGTGGACGCGCGCGCGCCCGCCGCCGTAACCCGCTCGCGCGCCGCGGTCCGCTTCGACGAGGCGGGCACCGTCGTCCGCCTCGGCATGATCGCGCTCGCCACCGATCTCACCTCCGAGCGCGATGCGTGGCGCTATCTGCCGGTTGGCCGCGCGGCGCTGCACGTGGCGCGCGTGCCCTTCGACAATCCCTCCACCCCCGACAACCTCGCCAAGGTCGGGCCGCGCCTGGAGGCGGCGGCGGCCCTCATCCTGCCGGACGTGCCGCTTGCCGCCATCGCCTTCGCCTGTACCGCCGCCTCGGTGGCCATCGGCGATGCGGCGGTGGCGCAGGCCATTGCGCGCGGCCGGCCGGGCGTCCCGTTGGTCACGCCGCCCGACGCCGCCGTCGCCGGCTTTGCCGCGCTCGGCGTCGCCCGCATCGCCCTCGTCACCCCCTATCTGGAAGAGACGACCGTGCCGATGGCCGCCTATTTCACGGACCGTGGGCTGCAGGTGTCGCGTGCCCATTGCCTCGGCATCGCCGACGACCGCGATATCGCGCGGGTGAGCGGCGAGACCATCGTCGCAGCCGCGAGGGCGGCCGACGGGGACGATGTCGACGCCATCTTTCTGTCCTGCACGGCGTTGCCGGCGATCGGCGTCGTCGCGCAGATCGAAGCCTTGATCGGCAAGCCTGTCGTCACGTCCAACCAGGCGGTGATCTGGCGGATGCTGTCCCTGGCCGGGCTTGGCATGCCTGCGCACGCACCGGGCCGGCTGTTCGAGACCGCCGCGCCGGGCGCTTGATCGTGCGGCCCGACCCATTCATCGCGATCGGCGAGATCGAGACGGCGCAGCGGCGCATCGGCGCGCACATTCGCGTGACGCCGGTGGAGCGCTCCGGCAGCCTGTCCGAGCGCTCCGGCGTGCCGGTGGCCCTGAAGCTGGAGCACCACCAGCACAGCGGCAGCTTCAAGTTCCGCGGCGCCACCAATGCCGTCCTCAACCTCGACGAGGCGCAGCGGCGGGCCGGCGTCGTCGCGGTCTCCACCGGCAATCACGGGCGCGGCTTGGCGCGGGCCTGCGCGATGGCGGGCGTGCGCTGCACCATCGCCATGTCCTCCCTGGTGCCGCAGAACAAGATCGACGCCATCCGCGGCGAGGGTGCCGAGGTGCTGATCCACGGCCGCTCCCAGGACGAGGCGCAGATCGAGGTGGATCGCCTCGTGGCCGGCGGCATGACCATGATCCCGCCGTTCGACCACCGCGATGTCATTGCCGGCCAGGGCACGCTCGGGCTCGAGATTCTCGATGCGATGCCGGACGTCGCCACGGTGCTGGTGCAACTGTCGGGCGGCGGGCTGATCTGCGGCGTCGCGGCGGCGATCAAGGCGCGGCGGCCGGGCGTGCGCATCGTCGGGGTCTCGATGGAACGGGGGGCGGCGATGCACGCGAGCCTCGCGGCCGGGCGCCCGGTGGAGGTGCCGGAACTGCCCACCCTCGCCGACAGCCTGGGTGGCGGCATCGGGCTCGCCAACGTGCACACCTTCGCCATGGTCAAGGCCCTCGTCGACGACGTTGTGCTCCTCACCGAGCGCGAGATCGCCGACGGCATCGCCCACGCCTACTGGCAGGAGCGGCAGATCGTGGAGGGCTCGGGGGCGGTGGGCCTCGGCGCGCTGCTGGCCGGCAAGGTCGCGCTCGACGGGCCGACGATGCTGATCCTGTCCGGCGGCAACATCGACATGGGGCTGCACTACCGCATCGTCTCCGGCGAGGATTTCGACGTGGCCGGGGAGGCCGCCTGATGCCAAATATCCGCATCCTCAACGAGGCCGAGCTGCGCGCGGCCGTGCCGCTCGACCTCACGGCGGTGGACTGCGTGGAGGCCGCCTTCAAGGCGCTCGACGGCGGCGGCGTGGTGATGCCGCCGATCCTGTCGATGGCCATCGAGGCGCACCACGGCGAGGTCGACGTGAAGACGGCCTATGTGCCGGGGATCGCGAGCTTCGCCATCAAGATCTCGCCGGGCTTCTTCGACAACCCCAAGCTCGGCCTGCCGTCCACGTCCGGGCTGATGGTGCTCCTGTCCGCCCGCACCGGCCAAGTGGAGGCGCTCCTCCTCGACAACGGCTACCTGACCGATGTGCGCACCGCCGCGGCCGGCGCCGTCGCCGCGCGCCACCTGGCCCGCGCGGACGCCGAAAGCGCGGCGATCCTGGGCACGGGCATGCAGGCCCGCCTGCAGCTCAAGGCGCTGACGCTGGTGCGCCCGATCCGCCGCGCGACCATCTGGGGCCGCGACCTCGCCAAGGCCGAGCTGGCGGCGAGCGAGCTGGCGCAATCGCTTGCCATACCCGTTGTCGCCACGGCGGACGCGGCGGCGGCGGTGGCGGCCGCCGATATCGTGGTGACGACGACGCCGGCGACGGCCCCCATCCTGGAAGCCGATTGGCTGCGCCCCGGCCAGCACGTCACCGCGATGGGCTCCGACCAGGCCGGCAAGAACGAGCTTTCCCCCGCTTGCCTGTCGCGCGCCGACCGCTACGTCGCCGACCGGCTCTCCCAGACGCGGCTCCTGGGGGAACTGCGGGCCGCGCTGGCCGCCGGAACCATGGCCGACGCCGCCTATCCCGAGCTCGGCGCGGTGGTGGCCGGCCGGGCGGCGGGACGGGTGCGGCAGGGCGACATCACCATCGCGGACCTCACCGGAACCGGCGTTCAGGACACCGCCATCGCCACGTTGGCCCGCGAACGGGCCGGGGCGACCGGTGCCGGAGCCGACTTCGCAAGCTAAGATCGGAACTCATCGATGCCGGCTCCCAGACTGAATTTCACCCGCGCCGAATACGACGCCCGCATCGCCAAGACGCGCCGCGCGATGGAGGCGGCGGGGGTCGATGTCATCGTGGTGTCGGATCCGTCCAACATGGCCTGGCTCACGGGCTATGACGGCTGGTCCTTCTACGTGCACCAGTGCGTGGTGCTGGCGCTCTCGGGCGAGCCGATCTGGTACGGGCGCGGCCAGGATGCCCAAGGCGCGCTACGCACCGCCTTCATGGACCCGTCCAACATCGTCGGCTACCCGGACCACTACGTGCAGTCGCCCGTGCGCCATCCGATGGATCTCCTCGCCCGACACCTCGCCGGGTGGGGGCACGGGTCGGCGCGCATCGGCGTCGAGATGGACAATTATTGGTTCACCGCCGCCGCCTTCGCCGCGCTGTCGAAGGGGCTGCCCAACGCCCGCCTCGTCGACGTCACGGCGCTGGTGAACTGGCAGCGGGCGGAAAAGTCCGAGGCCGAGCTCGGCTACATGCGCTCCGCCGCGCGCGTGGTGGAAAAGATGCACGCACGCATCTTCGACAAGATCGAGCCGGGGCTGCCCAAATCGACGTTGGTGGCGGAGATCTACGATGCCGCCCACCGCTTCGATCCGGAACTCGGCCTCGGCGGCGACTATCCGGCCATCGTGCCGCTGTTGCCCTCCGGCAGCGACGCCGCCGCCCCGCACCTCACCTTCGACGACCGGCCGATGCAGGCGGGGGAGGGCACCTTCTTCGAGATCGCCGGCGTCTACCGGCGCTACCATTGCCCGCTGTCGCGCACGGTCTTTCTCGGCAAGCCGACCCAGACCTTTCTCGACGCGGAAAAGGCGGTGCTGGAGGGCATGGAGGCGGGCCTTGAGGCGGCACGGGCCGGAAACCTTTGCGAGGACATCGCCAAGGCCTTCTTCGCCGTCCTCGCAAGGCACGGCATCACCAAGGACAACCGCACCGGCTATCCCATCGGCCTGTCCTATCCGCCCGATTGGGGGGAGCGCACCATGAGCCTGCGCCCCGGCGACCGCACCGAGTTGAAGCCCAACATGACGTTCCACTTCATGACCGGGCTGTGGATGGAAGACTGGGGCTTCGAGATCACCGAGAGCATCGTGATCGGCGAGGCCGGGCCGGAATGCCTCGCCAACGTTCCGCGCAAGCTGATGGTGAAGGAATGATCGACGCGCGCCCGGCAAATCCCATCGCGCCCACCGTACCGCTCGATACGGACGGCGTGCACCACGGCTTCCTGCGCCTGCCCTCGAGCCGCGACGAGAGCGCGTGGGGCTCGGTGATGATCCCCATCACCGTGGTCAAGAACGGGGAGGGGCCGACGGCGCTCCTGACGGGCGCCAACCACGGCGACGAGTACGAGGGGCCGGTGGCGCTCCAGGGGCTCGCGTGCGATCTCACGGCCGATCGCGTGAGCGGCCGCGTCATCATCGTGCCTTACATGAACACGCCCGCCTTCCGCGCCGCCCGCCGCACCTCGCCGCTCGACGGCGGCAACCTCAACCGCCTCTTCCCGGGCCGACCGGACGGCACGGCGACCGAGAAGATCGCCGATTTCTTCATGGAATCGCTGGTGCCCACGGCCGACCTGGTGCTCGACTTCCATTCGGGCGGCAAGACGCTCGATTTCGTGCCCTTCGCCGCCGCCCACCTGTTGGACGACCCGATGCAGGAGGCCGCCTGCTTCGAGGCGATGAAGGCGTTCAACGCGCCGTACTCGATGGCGCTGCGCGAGATCGATGCGGTCGGCATGTTCGACACGGCCGTGGAGGAGGCCGGCAAGGTGTTCGTCTCCACCGAGCTCGGCGGGGGCGGCACGGTCACCGCCCGCTCGGCCCGCATCGCCCGGCGCGGGGCGGAGAACGTGTTGAAGCACGCCGGGATCCTCGCCGGAGAGGTGGAGATGGTCCCCAGCGTCATGATCGACACCACGGTGGGCGACTGCTTCCACTTTTCCGAGCGGGACGGCCTGATCGAGCCGATGGTCGACCTCGGCGAAAAGGTCGACAAGGGCGCACCGCTCGCCGCCATCTGGTCGCTGGAGCGCACCGGCGAAAAGCCCGAGTTCGTTCTCGCCAAGCGCACCGGCATCCTCGCCGCCCGTCATTTCCCGGGCCTCGTGAAGATGGGCGACTGCCTCGCCGTCGTCGCCTCCGTCGTCGACTGAACGGCGGCCCGCTGGCGGCAATCGGCGCAATCGTGTACTATAGTTCTTGTTTTATGATTGTGTTTTCAAATGGCTGCTCAGACCAATGTACGAACTTCATAATAATGAAACGGGCCGTGATCGGGTGCGGCAGTGCACCCGTCTGCTTCTCCTTGCGGTCATCGTCGCGGTTCTCGCCATCTTGGCCGAGCCGGTTTTCGCGGCTGAGGATACCCAGAAGACGCTGAGCGATCTCAGCTACTACAACAAGCTGTTCGGAACGCTGATCGGTGCACTCGTGGTGGCGACGATCCTTGAATCGGCGCTCGCCGTGATCTTCAACTGGCGCGTCTACATGATCGTGCTGAATGGACGCGCCTGGAAGACCGTCTTCATGGTCGTGGGCGCCTGGATCATCGTTGCCCAGTTCGACTACGATATCGTCGGCAAGATCCTGGCGCAGGTCGAACCCGGGACGCCCGTCGTCCAGACCGCGGCGGAAGCCCCGCCGGCGGCTGCTGCGGTGCCGGGCCAGCAACCCGCGCCGGCCCCCGCCGTCGCCGCCGCGGCAGCGCCCGAGGAGCCCGACAATTTCGGCTCGGCCTTGTTGTCGGTGCTGTTCCTCGCCGGTGGCAGCGCGGGCGTGCACAACCTTTTGCGCCAGTTCGGGTATCGCAGCCCGCTCCAGGAGCTGCCGGAGGAACGGCTGGACGAGACCGAAGCCTGGATCTCCGTCAACGTGGTGAGAAAGAACGCGGCCGGCCCGGTCGAGGTGCATATCGAGGAGATCAAGCCCGATCCGGACAAGGTCTACCCGCCGCTCGCCACCGTGCTCGACGACACGCACGTGCTGAAGCGGGCTTGGCAGACGATGTGGGCGCGGCCGATGCGCTACCCGCCCTATGGCGGGCGCACGGTGCGCACCAACAAATATTATCGGATCCGCGTCACCGGCAACGGCATCGCCGACAAGGACCAGACGGTGTTCGAGGGCCGCTTCGCCAGCCGCGCGGTGGTGGATTTCATCAAGACGGTGTGACGGCTTCGCCCTCCAGGAGCGGCCTTTGCGCCGAAAGCAGCGCGTTGAGCTGGTCGAGCACGGCGCGCACGCGCGGCACGCGGCGCAGGTCCGCATGGGTGAGCAGCCACAGCGCGTCGGCGAGATCGGGATCGGGGAGCGCGAGGCGGCGCAACGCGGGCCGCGCATCGCCGATGAAGGTCGGCAGGTAGCCGATGCCGATGCCCACCTCCACCGCCTCCGCCAGCCCCATCACCGTGCTCACCCGGCAGGCGATCCGCTCCGGCGGGACAGCCTCGCGGACGAGGCGGCGCAGCTTGGCCAGCGCGGCAAAGCCGTCGCCGAGGCTCACGACGTCGTGGTCGGCCAGCATCTGCGGCGCGATGGTCGTGCCCGGTGCGAAGGCGTCGGCGCGGCCGTAGAGCGCCCAGGCGACCGTCGCGATACGCCGGCCCACCAGGGTCTCCGGCGGGTTGCCGCCCGCCCTCAGCGCGATGTCGGCGTCGCGCTTGGACAGGTTGAGGCTCTCGTTGGCGACCACGATGTCGAGCCGGATGCCCGGCAGGGCGGTGCGCACCTTGCCGAGCATCGGCATCAGGAGGTGGACCAGCAGGGAATCGCTAGTGGTAAGGCGGACCTCGCCCGCCGGCGCGATCTCCTCGCCCGCGATTTGGCGACCGAAGGCGGCGACCTGCGCCTCCATTTCGCCCGCCACCTGCACCATCCGCTCGCCCGCCGGTGTCGGCACGTAGCCCGCCCGCAGCCGCTCGAACAGCGGATGGCCGACCGCCGCCTCGATGAGATTGAGGCGGCGGAAGATGGTGGAATGGTTGATGCCGAGCCGGCCCGCCGCCGCGGGCAACGTTCTGTTGTCCGCGATCGCCTTGATCAGGCGGAAATCGTCCCACGAGGGCTCGAAACGGTCCGCCACGGCCGGGGTCAGGCGGCCGAAAGCGGCTGGTTCGACAAGAACGGCACCGTCGTGCGCCGCACCGCGAACGCGCCTTCGCCGATCAGGATGTGCGCCACCGCGGCGGCGATCAGGAAGGCCGGATATTCCCAGCCGCCGTTCGGCGCGTTGAACACCCACCCGTTGGGCACGTGCACGAAGAAGGCGCCGACGAGCACCGCGAGCAGCGCTGTCGCGACGAGGCGGCTCTGGACCCCCGCAAGGATCGCGGCGCCGCCGAGAAGTTCGGCCAGAATGATCGGCCAGGCGAAGATCGCCGGCAGGCCGACCTGGGTGAGAAAGCCTTCGAAGCCCGCGATGCCGAAGACGGCGACCTTCAAATAGGCGTGTGCGATGAACATGACGCCCAGCGCGGCACGCAGAACAAACGCTCCATAAGGGGCAAGTCGAGTGTCGATCATGGTTCGATCTCCTGGGGCCCCGATTGGCCCGCCCCCGAAATGGCATCGTCCATTGCGCAATACCAATTGCCTGACCGCCCACATACCATTGCATAGTTGCAATGGCGAGCGCGGCGAGGCACCCCATTTGTCGTTCATCGCGGAACGCTTCCGCACAGGAGTGTTGATGATGTTCAAGCCCGGCATTCACCACGTGACGGCCATCGCAGGGGCGCCCAAGCGCAACCTCGACTTCTATGTCGGTGTCCTTGGCATGCGCTTCGTCAAGAAGACCGTCAATTTCGACGATCCCGGCACCTACCATTTCTACTACGGCGACGAGACCGGCCAACCCGGCACCATTCTCACTTTCTTCCCGTGGGACCATGCCGCGCCCGGCCGCGTCGGCGTCGGCGAGACGGAGGAGACCGCCTTTCGCATCCCCGAAGCGTCGGTCGGCTACTGGATGCACCGGCTGATCATGCACGGCGCGCCGGCCAAGCGCGAGGTGCGCTTCGGCGAGTCGGTGCTCACGTTGCGCGATCCGGACAGGATGCGCATCGCGTTGGTGGCGGTGCCCGGCATCGAGGCCGAGCCCGGCTGGAGCGACGGCACGGTGCCGGCCGAGCATGCCATCCGCGGCGTTCACACCGCGAGCCTGCTGGTGGCGGACAAGACGAAGACGGCGGCGATCCTCACCGACGTGCTCGGCTTCACCGAAGTGGGCAGCGAGGGAGCGGTGACGCGCTACCGCGCCGGCGACACGGCCATCGGCGGGTTGATCGATCTCCACGAGGCGGGTGAATTCTTCAAGGGGCGGCCGGGCGCCGGATCGGTGCACCACATCGCCTTCCGCGCCGACGAGGAGGGGCAAGCGGCCATGGTGCAGCGGCTCGCCGAGGCGCACGGCATTCGCACCACGCCGCAGGTGGACCGGGACTATTTCCGCTCCGTCTACTTCCGCGAGCCGGGCGGCGTGCTGTTCGAGATCGCCACCGAGGACCCCGGCTTCACGGTGGACGAGCCGCTCGACGTGCTCGGCCAGGCGCTGAAGCTGCCGAAGAACTACGAGCCGCACCGGGCCGAAATCGAGGCTCGCCTGCCCGTGCTCGCCTGACCGGCGAGCACCCGACACGACAGTGCTCGCCTGACCGGCGGGCACCCGACACGAGAGTGCTCGCCTGAGCGGCGAGCGCCAATCACCGCCCGCGCTCGCCCGATCGGCGAGCGCCCACCATGGAGGACCATTCGATGCTGGCTAGCGGCCTTTCCTATGTGCATCGCTTCGTTCCGGCGCGGGGCAGCGGTACGCCGCTGCTCCTCCTGCACGGCACCGGCGGCAACGAGAACGACCTCCTCCCGCTGGGCGAGATGCTGGCGCCCGGCGCGCCGCTGCTGTCACCGCGCGGCGACGTTCTGGAGCATGGCATGCCCCGCTTCTTCCGCCGTCACGCGGAGGGCGTGTTCGACGAAGCGGACGTGGCGCGCGCGGCGGAAAAACTCGCCGATTTCGTCGAAGCGGCGCGGGTGGGCTACGGGCTCGAGGCACCGGTGGCGGTGGGCTTCTCCAACGGGGCCAACATCGCGGCGGCCACGCTGTTCGCGCGCCCCGGCGTGTTCCGCGGCGCCGTCCTGCTGCGCGCGATGCAGCCCTTCGCGACCCCGCCGGAAGCCGCTCTCGCGGGAACGCCGGTGCTGATCGTGTCCGGCGCCGCCGACCCCATCGTCCCGGCGGCCAACGCGGCCGGTCTCGCCGCGGCGCTCACCGCCGCCGGGGCCGAGGTGCGCCACGAGGTGATCCCCGCCTCGCACGGCCTCACCGAGCGCGACGTCACGCTCGCCAAGGACTGGCTCGCCACGCTGCTTTCGTAGAGCGCGCAACCGGAAGCCAGGCGTCTCGGAGGAGACTGGCTCGTTCACTGCCGATCCTTTCGGTGGAAACGGGCGGGCAGGGGGCACATCGGCCCGCCCGCGCCCTAAGATGAACCGGGACGGTGCCTTCGGGCCTCGCGGCGCCGCTCCCGGTGCCATCTCGCGAGACCGGAGCCGCCGATGCCTCTCGCCCCCGCCCTTGCCGCCCTCTTGCGCGAGACGTCGGTCCCCGCCGTCGTCTCCACGCTCTACCGGATGGGCTACCAGAACGTCTTCCTGCGCGGGGTGAGGGCGCTCTCGCCCGGCGCGCCGACCATGGTGGGCACGGCCTACACCATGCGCACCATCCCCATGCGCGAGGACCAGCGGACCGCCATCGAGGCGGGCGCCGGCGACAACCTGCAAAAGCGGGCCTTCGAGGGCGTCGCCGCCGGTGAGGTGCTCGTGTGCGAGGCCGCCGGCGTCACCGAGACGGCGCTGCTGGGCGACATGGTGGCGACCGCCTTCAAGGTGCGCGGCGTCGCGGGCATCGTGGTGGACGGCGCCGTCAACGACCGGGCCGCCATCGAGGACCTCGCGTTTCCGGTCTATGCGGCCGGCGATGCGTCGCTGCCTTTCACCTCGCACCGGCACGTCACCGCGCTCAACGAGCCCATCGGCTGCGGCGGTGTCGCGATCTTTCCCGGCGACGTGCTGATCGGCGACCGCAACGGCGTCGCCGCCATTCCCCTTGCCGTCGCGCAAGAGGTGGCGAAGGCCGCCCACCGGCGCGAAAAGCTGGAGGCGTTCTGCGCCGCCCGGCTGAGGGAAGGCGCGCCCCTCGCGGGCACCTATCCGCCGGATGAGGCAACCGTCGCCGCCTTCGATGCCACCGCTGCCGGCCGGGGGACGCTATGACCGTCGTGATCGTGGGCGGGGCGGGCTTCGTGGGCCTCAACATCGCCGAGGCGCTGCTTGCGCGCGGCACCGACGTCACCCTGTTCGACGCCACCCCGCCGCCCGAGGCGGCGCGCACCGCCTTCGCCGCGCTGCCGGGGCGCCTCGCGGTCGTCACCGGCGACGTGACGGTGCCCGAAACGCTGACCCCCGCCTTCGCGGACGGTGCCGAGGCGCTGGTCTATGGCGCTGCCATCACCGCCGCCCCGGAGCGCGACGCGGCCGAGCCGGAGCGCATCCTCGACGTCAACCTCATGGGCCTCGTCAACGCGCTGCGGGCAGGGCGCGCGGCGGGCGTGCGGCGCACCATCAACCTGTCCTCCGCCGGTGCCTACGGCGCGGCGGGAACGGCGCACGACGTCCTCACCGAAGCGACGCCGGCCGATCCGGTCAGCCTCTACGCCATCACCAAGTTCGCCTCCGAGCGGGTGACGGCGCGCATGGCCGATGCGTGGGGCATCGACGCGCTCAGCGTGCGCCTGTCTGCCGTGTTCGGCCGCTGGGAGCGCCGCACCTCGGTGCGTGATACGCCGAGCCCGCCGTTCCAGGTGATGGATGCGGCACGCGCGGGCCGCCCCGTCCGCCTGCCGCGCCGCGACCGGCGCGACTACGTCTATGCCGGCGACGTCGCGCGGGCCGTTCTCGGGCTCATCGACACGCCGCGCCTCGACCACCGCCTCTACAACATCTCCACCGGCACACGCTGGGCGCTGATCGACTGGGCAACGGCGCTGGGACGGCACCTGCCGCTCGACTGCGCGCTCGCCGGCCCCGGCGAAGAGGCCACAATCGATTTCCATACGCCGGCCGATCGCGGGATGCTCGACATCGCGCGCCTTGCCGCCGACACCGGCTTCGTCCCCCGCTATGGCCTCGAGGAGTCCGCCGCCGACTATGCCGCCTGGTGCGCCCGGCCCGGCACGTTGCCTGCCTAGTTGGCTCGCCAATTGCATTTAATCGTGCGAACCTGCCGGATTGGCGGGTGGCGGGGATCGACGCCGTCCAGGTCGATTTCAAGCGCTAGACAGGGGAAACAACACTCATGATAACCACTACGAGACGGCTGCTTTCGGGCTTTGCCGTCGTCGCATCGTTGTCGGGACTGGCCGGCGCGGCAAGCGCCGAAGACCTCACGATCGGCATGCGCTCCAACGCGTCTTCGATGGATCCGCACTATTCGGCCCTCGGCCCCGACGTCAGCGCCATGAAGAACGTCTACGAGACGCTCACCGCGCGCGACAGCAACCTGCAGCTCATCCCGGCGCTGGCGACCTCGTGGGAGCCCACGGGCGACACCACCTGGGTCTTCCATCTGCGCGAGGGCGTCAAATTCCATGACGGCACCGACCTCGACGCCGACGACGTGGTCGAGACGCTGAAGCGCATTCCCAAGGCGGCAAGCCCGGACGGCGGCCTCGTCACCTACGCGCGCCGCATCGTCGACGCCAAGGCGATCGACCCGCTGACCGTGGAGTTCACCACCGATTCGCCGGCCGCGACGCTGCCGCTCGATCTCGCGCGCGTCTTCATCGTGCCGTCCGAGACGGGCATCGACACCCCGGTGTCGGCGTTCAACTCCGGTGAGAAAGCCATCGGCACCGGCCCCTACAAGCTCGTCTCCTGGACGGCCAAGGGCGACATGGTGCTGGAAGCCAACCCGGACTACTGGGGCGATGCGCCCAAGTGGGACAAGGTGACGTTCAGCGAAATCTCCAACGATTCGGCGCGCGTCGCGGCGCTGCTGTCCGGTCGCGTGGACATGATCAACTACGCGCCGCCCACCGACGTCGCCCGCATCGGGCGCGACAGCAACCTCGAAGTCTTTGCCGGCCCGTCCGTCTACGTCTTCATGCTGTTCCCGGACTATCGCGACGACAGCCCTCTGGTTCGTGCCAAGGACGGCTCCAAGCTCGACGCAAACCCGATGAAAGACCTCAAGGTGCGTCAGGCGCTGTCGATGGCCATCAACCGCGACGCCATCGCCTCGCGCGTGATGGAAGGCCTCGCCGAGCCCGCCTCGCAGATCATCACCAAGGGCTTCTTCGGCTATAGCCCGGAAGCGGCGGAGCTGGGCTACGACCCGGAGAAAGCCAAGGCGCTGCTGGCCGAAGCCGGCTATCCGGACGGCTTCCAGATCGACCTGCACTGCACCAGCGACCGCCTGCCGATGGACGGCGACATCTGCGCCGCGCTCGGGCCGATGCTGGCGCGTGTCGGCATCGACGCCACGGTGAACGCCACCCCGCGTGCGGTCTACTTCCCCGCCCAGTCGGGCGGCGAGTACTCGCTGATGATGAACGGCTGGGGCTCGCTCACGGGCGAGGCGTCCTACATCCTGTCGTCCATGGTGCACTCCAAGGACGGCACCTACGGCGTCTTCAACCACTTCTCCTACGTCAATCCCGAGATCGACGCGAAGGTGGAGAAGGCTCTCGGCACGCTCGACGAAGACGAGCGCCGCGCGATCCTGGAAGAGGCGATGACGATGACCATGGCCGACTTGATGGCGATCCCGATCGTCAACCTGTCCGCCATCTGGGCCGGCAACACCGACAAGGTGACCTACGAGCCGCGCTCGGACGAAGATACCCTTGCCATCAACGCCACGCCGGCGGAGTAAAAGGAACCTGGGGGGCCGGGCGCCTTGCCCGGCCCCTTGAGGCCAGAGGCCGGGCGGTCCCGTCCGGTGCAATCTTTAAGGACCTTTCATGGCAAACCTTGCCATCGTGGGGCTCGGCCGTTGGGGCCGTGTCCTCGTCGATAGCGTCGTCGGGCAATCCGAGGACGCGCGCTTCACCCACGCCGTCGTAAGGACCCCGGCCAAGGCGCAGGACTACTGCGCCGCGCATGGTCTCGCCCTCCTGACCAGCCTCGACGAGGCGCTGGGCGATCCCGCCATCGACGGCATCGTGCTGGCGACGCCGCACTCCCAGCACGCCGACCAGATCAAGGCCGCCGCCGCAGCCGGCAAGCCGGTGTTTTGCGAAAAGCCCGTGACGCTGACCAAGGCCAGCATCGTCGAGGCGATGGACGCGGTGCGCGCGGCCGGCATCGTCTTCGCCGCCGGTCACAACCGCCGCTTCCTGCCGGCGATGGCGATGCTCGCCGACCTCGTCAAGACGGGGGCGCTCGGCACCATCATCAACATCGAAGGCAACATGTCCGGCCACATCGGCGGGCGCTACCGGGCCGATTCCTGGCGCCTCGACGCCAGCGAGAGCCCCGCCGGCGGCCTCGCCGGATCCGGCATCCACGTGATCGACGCGATGATCGCGCTTCTCGGCCCCATCGCCGAAGTGATGGCCGACAGCCGCCGCCTCGTCCACGAGGTGCCGATCGACGACACCACCACCATCCTGATGCGCTTCGCGGCCGGTCCCAGCGGCTACCTCACGTGCATGACGGCGACGGCGCCGATCTTCCGCCTGCAGGTGTTCGGCTCCAGCGGCTGGGCCGAGCTCGCGGGCGAGACGACGCTCATCCACCAGCCGCTCGGCGGCGCGCGCGTCACGCACGAGTTCGCGCCGGTCTCCACCGAGCGGATCCAGCTCGAGGCGTTCGCGCACGCCATCGCCACCGGCACGGCCTATCCCATCCCGCTGGACGACGTGGTCGCCGGCGTCGCGACCTTCGACGCCATCGCCCGATCGGCACCGGAGCGGTGCTGGGTCGGCGTGTGAGCCTTGTCGGGTCCGTCGGCGCCCCGGATCAACGCCGCCGCGACATCCTCGGCGCGCTCCTGTTCGTCTTCGCCTGGGTGTTCTTCACCGTCGAGATGATGGGGGTGCGCATCCTGTCGGCGGATTTGGCCATTCCGCAGCTCGCCCTCGTGCGCACCGCCACGCAGGCGGTGCTGATGGCGGGGCTCGCGGTGGTGCTCGGCCGCCGCGTGGTGGCGACCCGCCGCATCGCGATGCACGGCGCGCGGGCGCTGTGCTCCACCTCCGGCATGGTGCTGTTCTATTTCGCCTTCGCGCTGCTGCCGGTCGCCATCGCCACCACGCTCACCTTCATGCAGGCGAGCTTCCTGACCCTGTTTGCGGCGCTGTTCCTGGGCGAGGTGGTCGGCTGGCGGCGTACCAGCGCGGTGGCGCTGGGCTTCGTCGGCGTGCTGGTGGTGATGCGGCCGGGCTTCGGCGGGTTCGATCCGGCGATGCTGCTGGCGCTCGCGGGCGCCGCCGTCTCGGCCGCGCTCCTCGTCATCACCCGCAGCCTGTCGCTGACGGACGAGCGCTGGACCATCATGTTCTATTCCTCGGTGCTGGGGCTCGCCATGATCGCGCTGCCGGCCGCGCTGATGTGGCAGCCGGTCTCGCGCGAGCACCTCGTTCTCCTTGTCCTCATCAGCCTGTCCGGCGTCGTCGGCCAGTTCCTGATGGTCGGCGCCTTCCAGCTCGCCGAAGCCTCCGTGCTCGCCCCGGTCGACTACGTGCGGCTCATCTTCGCCGTCATCGCCGGCTACGTCCTCTTTTCCGAGATCCCCGACGTCTGGACGGGGATCGGCTCCGTGATCATCCTGTTGAGTGCCGCCACCATCGCCGCGCGGCGCCCCGACATCGCCCCACCCAACGAACCCATGGGAACGCCCCGATGAGTGACATGCGCCATCCCCAGTACCTCCTCACCCCCGGCCCGCTGACCACATCGCGCGAGGTGAAGGAGGCGATGCTGTTCGACAAGAGCCCCAACTCGCCGGAGATGGTGGAGATGGTGCAGGGCATCCGCGACTACATCGTGGAACTCGCGAACGGGAAGGGCAGCTACGAGGCGGTGCCGGTGCAGGGCAGCGCCACCTTCGGCATCGAGGCGGCGTTCCACACCTTGGCCGACAAGGCGACGAGCCACGTCCTGATCGTGGAGAACGGTTTTTACGGGATGCGACTGCGGCAGGTGGTCGAGGCGATCCGCTTCAAGACCACGCGGCTGGAGCTGCCGGTGGTGCCGGCCGTCTCGGGCGAGGACATCGAGAAGGCGCTCGACGCCGACCCCACCATCACCCACGTCGCGCTGTGCCACTGCGACACCGGCACGGGCATCCTGAACCCGTTGGAGCCGGTGGCCGCGGTCTGCCGTGCCCGCGGCGTGAAGCTGGTGGTGGACGCCATCGCCTCCTTCGGCGGCTTCGAGATCGATGCGCCGGCGCTGGGCGTCGAGGCGGTGATCATCTCGCCCAACAAGTGCTTCGAATCGGTGCCGGGCGTCGCCTTCGTGCTGGTGCGCACCGAGAGCCTCGCCGCCTCCGAGGGCCGCTCGCCCTCCTACGTGCTCGACCTCCACAGCCAGTGGGCGTTCATGGAGGAAAAGGGCTGGTTCCGCACCACCTACCCGACGCACGTGATGCTGGCGATGGGCAAGGCGGTGGAGCGCCACAAGGCCGAGGGCGGCATCGCCCCGCGCCAGGCTCGCTACCGCAGCAACTGGCGCCGCCTGGTGGACGGCCTGCGCCAGCGCGGCTTCTCCACATTCCTCGATGACGACCACGCCTCGCCGATCATCGCCACCTTCCACGACCCGGACGACCCCGCCTACGATTTCCTTAAGTTCTACGAGGCGATGGAGCGGCGCGGCTTCGTGATCTTCCCGGGCCGGCTGACCGCCGCCAGCACCTTCCGCATCGGCGTGATGGGCGACCTGACGGACGGCGACATCTCGATGATCATCAACGCGGTCGCCGATTCGATGGCGGAGCTGGGCGTGACCAACACCGCGCCGAAGGCGGAGCGCGTCGTGGCGGCCTGAAGGAGAGGGGGCGCTTTCGCAGCGTGAGCGCCCCGTTCCGACGTTGGCCGGCGGTGGGCTGGAGCCCCGCCGGCTATTGCGGGAAGTGCTCCACGTGCGTTTCCGCCGTCCGGCCGAAATAGAGCACGCGACGGCCGACAAACGACACGAGGTATCCGGCGCAACCGAAGGCCTTCACGTTGCGGCAGAAGGCTTCGTAGGAATATTCGGACGGGTTCGCCTGCGCCCACTTCACCTGCGCCGCGACGCCGGCCGAATCGAACCTTGGGGCGACCGCGCCGGCCGATGGGCGGTTCTCCAGGACGACGCTGTCCCCGTCCGGCAGGAAATAGGCGGTCGTGTGGCGCCGATAGTCGACGAGATAGCCTTCGAAGCCCGCCCCGATGAGCGTTCCGACGATGTCGGGGAAGGCCATCGTGTTGTCGTATGCGGCGTTGAGGCAGCTCTCGGCGACGGCGATATTTTGCGCGTCCATCGCGCGTCCTTTCCCTGATGAGATGAAGTTGCCGCCCGGCGTCAGTCGGTGGGCACGTCCGTGATCCCGTGCCCTGATGCGATCTTTCCCAGAAGGCGCTTGAGCTCGAGCCGCTCGCCGGGCTGCAGCGGCTCGAAGAACGATGCGTCGTTCCGGTCCGCCAGCGCGGCGAGCCGGGGGACGAGGGTCCGGCCCTGCGGCTTCAGCGCCAGCGTGTGGGCGCGCTTGTCGTCCGGATTGGGCGCGCGCTCGACGATGCCCTTCGCGATGAGTCGCTCGGCGAGCTTGGAAACCGCCCCCTTGGTCACGCCCATGCGTTCGGCCAGCACGGATGGCGCGATCCGGTCGACGTCGTACAGCATTCTGAGGAGCACCCACTCGGCCACGGTCACCCCTTCCGCTTCCACCGCGCGAGCAAAGCCTTGCGACACCGCATTGGAAACCATCCTCAGCCAGTAGCCGAGGTGGCTGTGGAGATCGGAGACTTGCGGCTGTGCCATGGCGCCCCTCGTTGACTAGGAAACTATCGAAAGATCGTTTCCTAGTCAACTTAATCCAGGGCGGCAGTCATCCCGGGCGCGGCCTCTCTTCGGCTGGGCCGTGCCCTGTTTCACTCAAGCCGCCCGGTCGTTCAGGTGGCACGCGGCGAGCCGCCCCGGCGCGATCGATTTCAGCGCCGGGCGCTCCACCTTGCAGCGGTCGAAGGCCATGGGGCAGCGGGGGTGGAAGTGGCAGCCCGGCGGCGGGTCCATCGGGGAGGGCAGCTCGCCCTTGATGGCCACGTAGGTCTGCTTGCGGCGGTTGAGGCGCGGGACGTCGGCGAGCAGCGCCTGCGTATAGGGGTGGTTGGGCGCCGCGAACAGCTCACGCTTGGGCGCGGTCTCCACCACGCGGCCGAGATACATGATCACCACGCGGTCGGCGATGTGGTGCACCACACCCAGATCGTGGCTGATGAACAAATAGGTGAGGTTGAACTCGTCCTTCAGATCCATGAACAGATTGAGGATCTGCGCCTGGATCGACACGTCGAGCGCCGCGACTGCCTCGTCGCACACCACGAATTGCGGCCGCACCGCCAGCGCCCGCGCGATGCCGATGCGCTGACGCTGACCGCCGGAAAACTGGTGCGGCCAGCGGTTCTTGTAGTCCGCGCCCAGCCCCACGCGGGCGAGCATCTCGTCCACGTAGCCCGCCTTCTCGGACGCCTTGATCAGCCCGTGTACCACCGGCGCCTCGCCGATGGTGTCGAGCACCCGCTTGCGCGGGTTGAGCGAGGACATCGGGTCCTGGAACACCATCTGCACGCCGATGGTCTGCGCCTTCCGCTCCGCCGCGTTCTGCAGCGAGGCTTCCTTGCCGTGGAAGCGGATCTTGCCGTCCGAGGGCTCCAGCAGCCCCGCCACCACACGGCCCAGCGTGGACTTGCCGCAGCCCGACTCGCCGACGAGGCCCACCACCTCCCCCGGCCGCACTTCAAGGTCCACGCCATCGACGGCGTGGACGGTACGCTCGCGATATCGGGCGCCGGCGACGTTGGCGGCGCGCGCCACGATGTCGAGGCGCTTGGTGAAGCGGCGCGAGATGCCGTCGAGTTCCATCAGGGGCGGCGTCACGCGGCGATCTCCTCGGTGAGCGCGTGGTGGCAGCGGGCGAACTGGCCCGGCCGATGCGCCAGGAGCTCCGGCGCGGTGCGGCAGACTTCGCTGGCGCGCGAGCAGCGCGGCGCGAAGGCACAGCCTTTCGGCAACTTGGCGAGCGAGGGCGTCATTCCGGGTATGGGCGAAAGGCGCGGCTTCTCCTCGCCGATCTCCGGCACGCTGTCGAGGAGCCCGCGCGTATAGGGATGGAGCGGCCGGTCGAGCACGTCGTCCACCGTACCGGTCTCCACGATGCGCCCGGCGTACATCACCGACATCGTCTCCACGAGCCCGGCGACGACGGACATGTCGTGCGTGATCCAGACGAGCGACGTGCCGAAATCGCGCGCCAGCTCGCGCAGCTCGTCCAGGATCTGCGCCTGGATCGTCACGTCGAGCGCCGTTGTCGGCTCGTCGGCGATGATGACGTCGGGCCGGTTC
>JAUIJH010000093.1 GCA_030431335.1 Alphaproteobacteria bacterium | reverse complement strand
ACGGTGATGTTGAAGAACCAGTAGAGCAGCGGAAAGGTGAGCGCCGCGAGGCGGAAGGTGAACGTGGAGGTCCAGTAGAGGACGGAATCGGCGACGCTCCACCGGTCGCGCAGGCGCAGATTGTTCCGCGCGAACGGGCCGAAGGGTCCTCGCGCGATCTGCATCAGCCCCAGACACCAGCGGGCCCGCTGCGTGATGTATTCCTTGAGCCCCTCCGGCGCGAGGCCCTCGGTGACGGGCTCGGACAGGTACACCGTCCGGTGCCCGCCATTTTGCAGCGCCAGCGTGACGAGGAAGTCTTCGGTGATGCTGTCGGTCGGGAAGAAGCCGATCGACTTGAGCGCGCTGAAGCGCATGACCGACGACGTGCCGCAGCAAAAGGCGATCCCCCAGCCGTCGCGGGAGGGCTGCAGGTGATCGAAGAAGAAGCGCTGCTCGTCGGGATAGGAGCGGCTCAGGCCGAGATTGTGCTGGATCGGATCCGGGTTGAAGAAATGCTGCGGCGTCTGCACGAGACCCACCGTCTCGTCGTGGAAGAGGGCGAGGGTGCGCTTCAGAAAATTCCGGTGCGGCACGAAATCCGCGTCGAGGACGGCCACGAAGTCGGGCGGCTCCCCGCTTTCGTCGAGCATGCGCAGCGCGTGGTTGATGTTGCCGGCCTTGGCGTGGGCATTGTCGGGCCGGGTGATGTGGCGGGCGCCGAACTCGGCAACGAACTCGGTGAGCCATTCCCGGCGGCCGTCGTCCAGAACGAGAATGTCGACGCTGGGATGGTCGAGCGCGACGGCGCCCGATAGCGTGCGCTCCAGCACCTCACGGTCCTCGTTGTAGGTTGCGATGAGGATCGCGACCCGCGGCGGCCTGTCTCCCCACCAGTCGGCGTGTTCGTCGGCTTCGCGGTGGCGCAGCCGCACGCGCGACAGGATCGTGAACGCGCTGAGCGAGGAGACGATGCTCGCCGCCTCGATGGCGAAGAAGCTCCAGCTCGCGAGGCAATCCAGCGTCAATTCGAACGGGGCGAGCGTCTGCGTGGCGCGCCACACGACATAGCGCACGGCCAGCAGGCCCGCGATGCCGAACAGGATCGCCCGATGGACCTTGTTGTGCCGCCGCGCAAGGTCCGGCAGCAGGAGCGCGACCCCGACGACGAGCAACAGTTCGACGATGCTCGTTTCGAAGTCGGTCAGGTGGATCATGTCGTCCAGTCGGCCCACATGTTGCGCAGCCAGTCGAGCGGCCGGCGCTGGAAGAAGGCGCGCCCCGTCCGACCGATGGAGCAGCCCAGCACCGGATGCTCGCGCAGCGCCGGGACGATCATGGCGACGTCGTAGCCCTCGAGGTGACGCTCGCTCGGGGCGACCGCGAGGTTGCTGTAGATGGTTTCGGCCCCGGAGCCGGCAAGGCGCGCCACGGTCCCGGAGAAGACGACGGTCTCGCCGTTGATGCGGAACTTCGCGGTATCGCCGATCTGGAGCCGGTTGTAGACGGACTCGCTGACGCTGAGCGTGGCGATCGTGGAGGCGCAATCGACGATGCGCAGGATGTCCTGGCCGCGCTGGACCTGCTCGCCGTCGGCGGCGAGAAGCTCCCACAACTGGCCGTTGACGTTGGCCTTGATGGCCGCCTCGCCGAGGCGGCTGACCCGGCGCCGCTCGAAGTTGATGCGATCGATGAGCGCGCTGATCCGGGCGTTGGTCTCCTGGAGCTGGGACTCCAGCTCGCGGCGGCGCAGGTGGAGTTCCTCGGCGCGCTGCTCGGAATAGGGTGCATCGTTGTAGCTGTCGCCGAGGAAGACGCCCGCCTTGGCGGCCTCGAGCTGGATTTCGAGAATGTGGCCCTCGCTGCGGGTCTGGTCGAGGACGCGCGCGGCGACGTGGGCGTTGGCCTGGGCCTGGTCGAGCGCCGCTTCCGTGGTGACGCCGCGGCTCGTCAGCTGCTTCGCCCGCTCCAAGATGGCGCTTGCTTCTTCCACCCGCGCCTGCGCCGCGGCGACACGGGACTGCGTCGCCTGGATCTCCGCTTCGAGCTGGCGGGTCCGTTCCACACGGTAGCGCGTCGCCCGGTCGGTCAGGATATCGAGCGTGTCGTTGATCGCGCTCACCTGTTCCGTCAGGCGGGCGCGCGCCACCTGGGCGACACTGCGCTCGAGGTTGAGATCGTCGAGGCGAATGGCATCCACGAGGGGGTCGACGATGCGGCCGAGGTATTCGCCGTCGGCCACTTTGGTGCCCAAGGTCAGCTCCGTGAGGCTGATCTCACCGGCGATGGGCGCGCGCAAAGTCGTCAGCCGGGCGTTGACCACCGCCCTCGCACTGGCTCCCGTCAATTGTTCGCCTACAATGATAAAGCCGGCGCCGAGAACCAGGATGAGTGCGAGGAGGATGCGGGCAGTTCTCATCGAATTCCATCTTTGATATCAAAGGAGGATAGCGGAAACAGAACGCGCCGCAAGAAATTCGTCGGCTTTCACCGACACGGCTGTTTTTAAAGGTATTCCTGGTAATCTCGGTTGCCCTGGGGGATTGGCCGGCACACGGCGGGCGGCCTCCTGCGGCGGTCTCGGGCGCCGGATCGTCCCGGCTGGGCTCCGGGGGGCGTGGGCGGATCGCTTCGCCCCGGCACCTCGTCGGCGCTAGTACTGGGCCAAATTCTCGATCAGTTCGCTACGCAAGCGTTCGATTTTCTTCATGAACACGGGGTTTTCCTGTTTGAACTGCTGCGCGAATTCCTCGCTCTTGGAGGTTCGCAGGATGGTCAGGTTGCTCTCCTTGAGCTTGGGCACGGGGGGCACGCCGATGTGGGCCGCCATGGCGTTGATGGCGCCGAGGGGGTTGGCCATGTTCCGCTCGTAGCTCAGGAGAAGCGGCACCCTTCCCTGCTCTTTCAGCATGGCGAGCAGGGTCCGCTCGGTCTTGGTCCGCTGCTGCACCGTGCGCTTGATCACGTTGGGATCGTACTGAAACGCCTCGTCGTCGATCTTCCTCTTGCTGACCGAGTGGCCGACCTGGGTCTGCTTCTTGCGAAGGATCGAGATGCTCTGCAGCACGGTGTCCTCGCGGATGAGAAGCATCGTCGCGGCGTCCCCGAAGTGGGCGAAGAGGGTCTCCGGATCCCCGAAGGTGCTGCGGAGGTGGTACATGGTTACCTCGGCGCCGAAGACCCCGCCGCGGACGTTGCGCTGAACGATGCGCGCGACCCTGTCGGCGAGCGGCTCTCCGTCCGGATCGAGCCCCTTGCGAAGATCGGGGTTGAAGACCTCCCCCGGACGGCCCAGGCGATGGGTGCGGGCACACAGATCGGTGAGCCAGGAGCTGCCGGAGCGAGGCGTGAAGAATATGAGATAGGTCTTAATAATCGCACGCCTGGACAATACTGAACCAATAAAACGCTCTTCTCGCGCGAGATCCACGAGATCGAAAAAGCCGGCTGCAAGCAAACTCAATTGAGCTTAGCGCCAAATCCCTCTTTACTCAAAATATTTCGCATTCGAGGCGCGCCGGATCACGCCTCGAACGCGCGGACGAGGCGGAAGCCGACATTGCCGCTGCCGGAGTCCGGGGGGGCGGAGGAGCGCGCCGCGTTGCGATAGCGATAGCAATAGGAGACGTGGCACAGGTGCGAGCCGCCGCGCATGACCCTGGCCTGGCCGTGCGGGGGGCCGGACGGGTTGTGGCGCGGCGCCGACGGGTGCGCGTGGAAGGCGCGGTCGAACCAGTCGGCGCACCACTCCCACGCGTTGCCCACCATGTTGAACAGCCCGTAGCCGTTGGGCGCGAAGGCATCCACCGGCGCGGTGCCGGCGAAGCCGTCCTCGGCGGTGTTCCGGTGGGGGAAGGTGCCCTGCCAGATGTTGCAGCGATGGGCGTCGTCGGGGGTCAGCTCGTCGCCCCAGGGGAAGGTTTTTTGCGTCAGGCCGCCGCGTGCCGCGAACTCCCACTGCGCCTCGGTCGGCAGGCGCGCGCCGGACCACCGGCAGTAGGCGAGCGCATCGGCGTGGGAGACGTGCACCACGGGATGGTCCATCCGCGCCGCGACCGACGAACCCGGCCCCTCGGGCGCCTGCCACGAGGCGCCGAACACCTGGCGCCACCACGGCGCCTGCGGCGCGGCGCGGGTGGGCGGAAAATCGGCCGGCAGGAAGCCGGCGAACACGAACGACCAGCCGAAGCGCTCCGATTCGGTGCGGTAACCCGTGGCGGCGACGAACCGGGCGAAGCGGGCGTTCGACACCGCGACGGCGTCGATGGCGAACGGGTCGACGCTCACCTCGCGCACCGGCCCCTCGCCGTCGAGGGGATGCGCGCGCGGATCGTCCGAGCCCATCAGGAACGTGCCGCCGGGGAGCGCGACGAACCGGGCGTCCGGATCACCGCCGCCGGGGGCCGGCGCCTCCGCGGTTTGGCGCGGGGCCGCCTCGCCGTCACGGGCCGGAACGCAGCAGCTCCTGGCGGCCGGCGCGGCTTCGGCCTCGGGTCCGGGGCGCGCGGCGGAAGGGTTCAAAGGGTCCATGGGGCCGATGGTATCGCGGCGGCGACGGCGAAGAAAAGGGGCGCCGGCGGCCGCGCGCCGGCCCCGCCGAGGGGGGCGCAGGGCAAAAGCGTGTTGCGCCGCGCCGTCCGATCGCCCTAACCTTTACGGATCGTTGAAACAAAATAACAAGCAAAGACGAGCCCGGATGCCCCGCCCCGCCAATCTCCTGTTCCTGCTGTCGGACAACCATGCCCGAGGCTACATTGGCGCGTACGGCAACCCGCTCGCCCGCACCCCCAACCTCGACGCGCTCGCCGCCCGGGGCACGCTCTACGAGAACGCCTACGCCGCCAGCCCGCTGTGCTGTCCCTCCCGCGCCGCGCTCGCCACGGGCCGCTACCCGCACCAGACGGGCTACTGGGACAACGCGATCCCCTTCGACGGCAGCCACGAATCGTGGATGCGCCGCGCGCGCGACGCCGGCCACACCGCGATCAGCATGGGCAAGCTGCATTTCCGCGACAGCCGCCCCGCCAACGGCTTCTCCCAGGAGCGCCATGCGATGCACATTCTGGACGGGCGCGGCGGCGTCCACATGCTGCTGCGCGCGGTGGGCCGGGAGCCGGTCAACGAAGGCCAGTGGCCGCTTTATATCGGGCGCTCGGGCGTCGGCACCGCGCCCTACCAGGGCTTCGACAAGAAGGTGACCGCCGAAGCCGTCGGCTGGCTCCGGGACGAGGCACCGCAGCAGGAAGAGCCGTGGGCGCTGTTCGTCTCCTACCCCAGCGCGCACCCGCCCTTTTCGGTGCCGGAGCCCTACTATCGCGCGGCCGACGAGATCGCGGCGAGCCTGCCGGCGGACTGGGACCGTCCGGAGGTGGCGGCGAGCCATCCGGCGGTGCGGCACCTGCGCCATGTCATGAACATCAAGGCGATTCCGGACGAGGGCGCGCTGCGCAAGGTGATCGCCGGCTATCTCGCGCTGTGCGAGCATCTCGACACCGAGATCGGCGCGGTGCTCGGCGCGCTGGAGGCGGCCGGGCTCACCGACGACACGCGCATCGTCTATACCAGCGACCACGGCGAGATGGGCGGCGCGCACGGGCTGTTCGGCAAGTTCTGCCTGTACGAGGAATCCATCGGCGTGCCGCTCATCGTGGCGGGGCCGGATATTCCGGCGGGGCAGCGCGTGGCGGCGCCGGTCAGCCACGTGGACCTCGCGCCGACCATCGAGGACGCCTTGGGCGTGGCCCCGATGGCCAAGGACGACCGGCCCGGCATCTCGCTGTGGCGCGCGGACGACATCGCGGCGCGCGACATGGCGTTCGCCGAATACCACGCCGCCGGCTCCAGCAGCGGCAGCTTCATGCTGCGCGAGGGGCGGTGGAAGCTCATCTACCATGTCGGCATGCCGGCGCAGCTGTTCGACCTCGGCGCCGACCCGCACGAGCGCCACGACCTCGGCCCCGCCCACCCGGAGGCGTCGCGGCTGGAAGCACGGCTGCGCGAGATCTGCGACCCCGAGGCAGTCGACGCCCGCGCCAAGGCCGACCAGAGGCGGTGGCTCGACCATTATGGCGGCCCCGACAGCGTCGCCGCCGAACCGCTTCTGGTCTACACCCCGCCGCCGGGCAGCGCGGCAGAGATGGAGTAACGATGAGCGAGCGTCCCAACATCTTGTGGTACTGCACCGACCAGCAGCGCCACGACACCATCGGCGCCCTCGGCAACCCGCACATCAACACCCCCGAGCTCGACGCGTTCTGCGCCAGGGGCACGACGTTCACCAACACCTACTGCCAGAGCCCGATCTGCACCCCGAGCCGGGGCTCGTTCCTGACCGGGCGCTACCCCGCCTCGACGCACATCCACCGCAACGGCGCCGCCGACTTCCCGCGCGGCGAGACGCTGGTGACGAAGATGTTCGCCGATGCCGGCTACGATTGCGGCCTCGCCGGCAAGCTGCATCTGACCAGCGCCAAGGGCTTCGAGAAGCGCACCGACGACGGCTACCGCGCGTTCCACTGGAGCCACCACCCGGCGCCCGACCTCGACCCGGCCCACCACGCCTATCACCGCTGGCTGGAGGACGAGAAGGGCGTCGACCCGCGCGAACTCTATCCGCCGCGCGGCTTTTGCGCCGCCGGCGTCCCGGCCGAGCTGCACCAGACGACGTGGGTGACGGAGACGGCGATCCGCTTCGTGGAGGAAAAGCGCGACGGACCGTGGCTCCTGTCGCTCAACCCGTTCGACCCGCACCCGCCGTTCGATCCGCCGGCGAGCTACCTCGAGCGCTACGACCCGGCGAGCCTGCCGCCGCCGCTGTTCCGGCCCGAGGACATCGAGCGGCAGAAGGCGTTCCGCGCCATCACGCAGCAGACGGTGGACGCGATGGACCCGCGCGGCGCGATGCCCACGGCCGCGCTGTCGGAGGCGGAGGCGCGGGCGAGCGCCTATAAGCCGCCCGAGAGCTTCAACGGCCAGGAGGTGAAGGCCGCCTACTACGCGATGGTCGAGCTGATCGACCACGAATTCGGCCGCCTGCTCAAGGCGCTGGATGCGATGGGCGAGCTCGACAACACCATCGTCATCTTCCACAGCGACCATGGCGAGATGCTGGGCGACCACGGGATCCTGTACAAGGGCTGCCGCTTCTTCGAGGGGTTGGTGCACGTGCCGATGATCGTCTCGTGGCCGGGCCGCGTGGGGGAGAACGTGCGCAGCGACGCGCTGGTGGAGCTGGTGGACATCGCGCCGACATTGCTCGAGGCGGCGGGCCTGCCCGTGCCGAGCGCGATGCAGGGCACCTCGCTGTGGCCGATCCTGACCGGCGCGGCCGACCCCGCCCACCACAAGCCGCACGTGGTGTGCGAGTTCAACGACGCGCTGGGCTCGGCCTCCAACGCCGCGTCGAGCCACGGCTCGATGTATTTCGACGGGCGCTACAAGCACATCGTCTACCACGGCACCGGGCTGGGCGAGCTGTTCGACCTCGAAACCGACCCGGGCGAGTTCGTCAACCTGTTCGACGACCCGGCCCACGCGGGCCTTCGCGCCGACCTGATGCGCCGCCACTTCGACGCGATGATGGGCACTTCGAGCGCCGGCGCGGAGCGGATCTCGATCTATTAGCGCGATTTGGGCTGTGGTCAGACGCGCTCGACGAGCTCGATCTCGTAGCCGTCGGGATCGGTGACGAAGGCGATGACGAGGCCGTTGGGCAGGGTGCGCGGCGCGGCGGCGATGGTGACGCCCTCCGCGCGCAAAATTTCGATCGCGGCGGCGACGTCGGCGGTGCCGATGGCGAGGTGGCCGAAGGCGCTGCCGTGCTCCAGCGTCGGCCGGTCCTGCCGCTCGGTGAGCTCCAGCACCGTCGCGACGGCCTCCGCGTCGTAGCCGAGGAAGGCGTTGCGGCGGCCCTCTTCGGGCGACCCGCCGCGCCGCAACTCGCGCATGCCGAAATGGTCGACGTAGAACGCGATGGCGCGCTCCAGGTCGCTCACGTGGAGCATGGTGTGCAGATATCGACCCTTGATCGGCATGGAGCCTCCCGTTGCGTTGGCGCGTGTCACATGGCTTCGTCGATGCGCAGCGCGATCTTGCCGAAATGCCGGCCTTGCCGCAGGCGCGACAGGGCCGCGCCGAGATCGGCGATCGGGTGCACGCTGTCCACCGCCGGGCGCAGGCGCGCGGCCTCGATCGCGCGGCACATGTCCTCGAAGCTCGACCGGTTGCCGACGCGGATGCCGACGACGCGGATGCTCTTGCGGCTGAGCTCGCCGAGGTCGAATTTCGGCGTCGTGCCGGAGAGGAAGCCGACGTAGCTGATGTGGCCGGCGTTGCGCAGCGCGACGATGGACTGGGCCACCGTCGCCTCGCCGCCGACCTCCACCACGGTGTGGACGCCCTCCGGCACGAGCGCGCGCACGGCGGCGCCCCACTCGGGCGTCTCGCGATAATTGAGGACGTGGTCGGCGCCGAGCGCCCTCGCCCGCGCCATCTTCGCCTCGCTGCCGGACACGACCACGACCCGCGCGCCGGCGCACTTGGCGAACTGCAGCGCGAACATGGAGACGCCGCCGGTGCCCTGGACGAGCACGGTCTGGCCCGGCCCCACGTGCGTCGCCACGAAGAGCGCGTTCCAGGCCGAGACCGCCGCGCACGGGAGCGTCGCCGCCTCCTCCGCCGACAGGTGGCCCGGCACGCGCACCAGGCTCTCCTCGCGGAACGCGGCGTAGGGGCGGCAGACGCCGGGGAGCGGCGCGCCCAGCGTCGGCAGCGGGTCGATCTGGGGGTGCGGCCCCGCGATCCAGCCCTGGATGAAGGTGGGCATGACGCGATCGCCGACGGCGAAGGCGCTCGCCCCCTCGCCCAGCGCGACCACCTCCCCCGCCGCATCGGACAGCGGGATGAGCGGCAGCTGCAAGGGCCGCACGCCGTCGATGACCTGGAGGTCGCGGTAGTTGAGCGCGACGGCGTCGATGCGCACCAGCACCTCGCCCGGCGCGGGCGACGGGGTGTCGATCTCGATGGTGGTGAGAGCGTCGACGCCGAAGCGGTCGACGAGCGCGATTGCCTTCATCGTGTAGCCTATATTGCAACGACGAAGGTTTCGTCGGGCGGATCGTTGGTTTCGACGAACGTCGCCAGCCGCTCGACGACCTTGGGGCAGGCCGACTCGAGGTGGTCGCTCATGGCGCTGGCGGTCGCGTCGGCGTCGCCCGCGAGCATGGCATCGAAGATGCGGCGGTGCTCGGCGAGGAAGGGGTCCGCCTCGGGCATGACGATGGCGCTGCCCAGCACGTGCTTGCTGAGGGTGAGCAGGCAGCGCGTGCGCAGGAGCGCGCTCAGCATCTCCTTGTTGGGGCAGTGCATGAGGCAGCGCGTGTGGAGGTCGAACTCCAGGTCGTCCATGTCGGACGGGGTGGCGCTGGGATAGACGGCGATGACCTCGTCGAGCCGGCTGCGCATCTGCCGCACCAGCGTCGGGCTGATCTTCGGCAGCGCGCGCTTGAGGGCGAGCGGCTCGAGCTGGCCGCGGATCTCGTAGAGGTTGGCGACGCGCTCGGCATCGAGCGGGACGGTGGCCCAGCGCTGGCGGGAGTCCTTCTCGATCATCCCGAGGCTCTGCAGGCGGGTCATCACGTCGCGCGCGACGGTGCGGCCGACATCGAACTGGCGCGCCAGCTCCAGCTCGTTGACGCGGAAGCGGCCGAAGGCGGAGCAGTAGATGATGGTGCGCTCCACCGTCTCGAAGATGATCTCCCAGGCGAAGTGCTTGCGCAGGAACTCCTCGTCCGGCCCGAGGTCCAGCATGTCGGGCGTGATCTCGGCGCGGCGGATCTCGCAGCCCTCGCGGCCGACCGCGTAGCCCCGCCCCTCGAAGCGATGCACGAGGCCGAGCTCCAGGAGCTGGGACAGCGCGCGGCGGGTGGGCATGCGGCTCGATCCGAGGATCTGCGCCAGGGGCCCTTCGAGCAGGACCAGGCCGTCTCCCAGGAGCCCCTTCTCGATCGATCGCCGCAGAATCCGGAGCTGCCGCTCATAGAGCGGATCGGACTTGCCGATGTCGATGTCGTTGTTGATCCGCTGCACGGCCCTGCCCGGCTGGTGGTGGATGAGACTGCGATAGTGGCCAGCTTCCCACGCCACAACCCCCCTATCAAACCAAAAATGACTCTTGCATGCATAATTGAATTAGCGTACGAATCCGCCAATCGAGAGACCGCCAAGAGTCTCTGGTTCGAGGGGAGGCCGAGCGTCGTGAAGATCTCATGCACCGCATGCGGCATGCCGGCGCCGGCGCGTTCCCCCAGGGCGTTCGGCCCCGGCCGCCCCGCCGCTCGCCCGGCCCCGGCGGGGGCCGACTGATGGACTACGTCTTCCAGTTCCGCGAAGTCTTCCGCTACTGGCCGCTGCTGGCGGAAGGCACCGTGGTGACCATCGCGATGTCGATCGGCGCGATGGTCCTGTGCGTGATCTTCGGCACGCTCGGCGCGTTGGCGCGCCGCTCCCGCACCATGATCTTGCGCTGGCTGGTGATCATCTACATCGACATCATCCGCAACACGCCGTTCCTGGTGCAGCTCTTCATCCTGTTCTTCGGGCTGCCAAGTCTCGGCATCCGGCTCGACGCGATGTCGGCCGGCGTCCTGGGCATCGTCATCTACAACACCGCCTTCACGACCGAGATCATCCGCGCCGGGTTGCAGGCGATCCACAAGAGCCAGGTGGAGTCGGGCCTTTCCATCGGCATGAGCCGGGTCCAGGTGTTCCTCTACGTCGTCATCGTGCCGGCGTTGCAGAAGGTCTATCCGGCGCTCGTCAGCCAGTTCGTGCTCCTGATGCTGGGCACCAGCATCGTCTCGGCGATCGGGGTGGAGGAGCTCACCTCCTACGCGCACCAGATCCAGACGACCAACTTCCGCAGCATCGAGGTCTACCTGGTCGTCATCTGCATCTACATGGCGCTGACGCTGATGATCCGCTTTTCCATGCGCGCGCTCGGGCGGGTGCTGTTCCGCTACCGCCATCGCCGCCCGGGCCGGATCACCCTGCCCGTGGAGCAGCTCTGATGCTGCGCGAATTCGGCATGGGCGACGTCTACTACCTGGTCGCCTCCGCGCGCTGGACGTTCGTGCTGTCGCTGATCGCGTTCGTCGGCGGCGGGCTGATCGGCGGCCTGATGACCCTGGCGCGCATCTCGCGCTTCGCGCCGCTGCGGTGGTTCGCCGCCGGCTACGTGGAGGTGCTGCAGGGCACGCCGCTCTTGATGCAGCTCTTCCTCTGGTTCTTCATGCTGACGCTGCTTCTGCCGGTGGAGCTGCCGGCGCTCGCGGTGGCGGCGATCGCGCTGTCGCTCAACGCCAGCTCCTTCGCCATCGAGATCTGGCGCGGCTCGATCGAGGCGATCCCCAAGACGCAGTGGGAATCGGCCGCCTCCATCGGCATGTCGCGCCTGCAGCAGCTTCGCTACATCATCGCCCCGCAGGCGATCCGCATCGGCATCGCGCCGACGGTCGGCCTCGCGGTGATCGTCATCAAGGCCACCTCGCTCACCGCGCTGATCGGCTTCGTGGAGGTGACGCGGGCAGGCCAGCTCGTCTCCGGCGTCACCTTCCAGCCGCTCCTCACCTACTCGGTGGTGGCCCTCATCTACCTCGCATTCTGTTGGCCGCTCTCCATCCTCAGCCGCAGACTGGAACAGAATCTCGATGTCAATCGTACACCTGAACTCAGTCAGTAAGAACTTCGGCCATATCGAGGTTCTGAAGAACGTCTCGATGGATGTCGCGCGCGGGTCCGTGGTCTCGATCATCGGCCGCAGCGGCTCGGGCAAGAGCACGCTCCTGCGCTGCGTCAACGGGCTGGAGCCGATCCAGGGCGGCGAGATCACCGTCAACGGCAAGAAGGTGACGCGCGACGAGCGCGCGCTGAAGGCGCTGCGCCAGGAGGTCGGCTTCGTCTTCCAGAGTTTCAACCTGTTCCCGCACCTGACGGTGGAGCGCAACATCACCATCGGCCTCACCGTGGTGCAGAAGAAGGCGCGGACCGAGGCCAAGGCGCTGGCCGAACAGGTGCTGCGCCAGGTCGGCCTGATCGACAAGCTCAACGCCTATCCGGACGAACTGTCGGGCGGCCAGCAGCAGCGCGTGGCGATCGCCCGGTGCCTCGCCCTGTCGCCCAAGCTGATGCTGTTCGACGAGGTGACGTCCGCGCTCGACCCGGAGCTCAAGGGCGAGGTGCTGCGCGTCATCGCCGACCTCGCGAGCGCCGGCATGACGATGATCCTCGTCACCCACGAGATGCATTTCGCGCGGTCCGTGTCGCACGAAATCAAATTCATGAACGCCGGCAAGATCTGGGAATCCGGGCCGCCGGAAAAGCTGTTCGGTGGCGAGGCCGAAACGCCGGAACTGCGGCAGTTCGTCCAGCACCACGCATACTGAGGGAGGAAAACAATGAAAATACCGAAATTGATGCACGCGGCGATCGGCGGCCTGATGGGCCTCGCGGTGGCCGTCTCGGCAACGGGCGCGGATGCGCAGACGCTCCTCGACAAGATCCTGTCGGAGGGCAAGGTCCGCATCGGCATGGACCTGTCGGCGCCCCCGTTCGCCTACCAGGACCAGAACCAGCAGCCGGCCGGCTCCGAGGTGGAGACCGCCAAGCTCCTCGCCAAGGACCTCGGCGTGGAGCTGGAGATCGTGCCGACGATCGCGGCCAACCGCATCCCCAACCTCGTGACCGGCCGCGTCGACATCCAGATGGGCGCGTTCTCGATCTTCCCGGACCGGGCGAAATCGGTCTGGTTCTCCTCGCCCTACGGCACCGTGGTGTCGGTGATCCTGGCGCCGGGCTCGTCCGATATTTCGAGCTACGACGACCTGATCGGCAAGAAGGTCTCGGTGGCGCGCGGCACCTACACCGAGCAGGTGCTGATGGCGGCCCTGCCCGAGGGCGCGCAGATCGTGCGCTTCGACGACGACTCGCAGGCCACCGCCGCCATGGCCTCCGGCCAGGTCGATGCCTACGGCGTCGGCAACGTTCCCGGCTACGCCATCATCAAGCGTTTCCCGGCGGAGAACTACGAAGCGAAGATCTCCATCCCGCCGCGGAACTGGTACGCCTTCGGCGTCAAGCGCGGCGAGAGCGACCTTCTGCAGTGGCTGAATACGTTCGTGTTCTTCCACACGCAGAACGGAGACCTTCAGAAGATCTACAAGGAAGGCATCGGGGACACGCTCCCGCAGCCCCCGGTTCTCTAGAACGACAACGACTCGGCGGCGCCTCGGTTCTGCGAGGCGCGACGGCCGCGCAAAGGAGACGTCCCAATGAAGATGCTTCGTGAGTTCGGGCTGATCGCTGGCGTTGTCGCCTCGATCGCGCTCGCCACCCCTGTCTTCGCGCAGACCGCGCTGGACAACATCCTGTCTTCCGGCAAGCTCAAGGTCGGCATCGACCTCAACGTGCCGCCCTTCGGCTACCAGGACGCGAGCCAGGCGCCGGCCGGCTCGGAGGTCGAGACGGCCAAGCTGCTGGCCAAGGACCTCGGCGTCGAGATCGAGTTCGTGCCGGTGACCGCGCAAAACCGCGTGCCCTATCTCGTCACCGACAAGGTGGACGTGATGCTCGCCACCTTCGCGATCTCGCCGGAGCGGGCGAAATCGGTGTGGTTCTCCACGCCCTACGGCGCCACCGGCTCCGTGATCATGGCCAAGAAGGACGTGCCGATCGCCGGCTACGACGACCTCGCGGGCAAGACCGTGGCCGTCGCGCGCGGGTCCTTCACCGAGCAGTTCCTCAACAACTACGCGCCGGCTTCGGCCAACATCCTGCGGCTCGAAGACGACGCCACCGCGACGGCCGCCTTCATGTCCGGACAGGCCGACGCCTACGGCACCGCCTGGCCGATCGCGGCGACCCTGGTGAAGACCGCGCCGGACCAGCTCGAGATCAAGTATCCGATGCTGAAGGCCTGGTACGGGATCGGCGTGAAGCGCGGCGAGCAAGATCTCCTGCAGTGGCTGAACTCGTTCCTGTTCTTCCACATCAACAACGGCGACCTCGCCAAGATCTACGAGGACTCCGTCGGCACGCCGCTGGGCGACGTCCCGAAGCTCTGACACGCAACGGGCGCCCGGCGGCCGCAGCGCCGCCGGGGCTCCACAACCCACGGAACCCCCGATGTCCCACGCACGCCAGACCCGCTTTCCCTCCGCCGACCAGGTCGCGCCCGACCTCCTCGCCGCGTTTCGCGACCTGCCGGCGGCCATCCTCAGCGACAACCTCGACGGCCTGCGCGGCACGGTGAACCTCAAGCCGTTCCACCGGCCCGGGCGGCGCATGGCCGGCACGGCGGTGACGGTGCGGGTGCGCCAGGGCGACAACCTCGTCCTCCACCGCGCGCTCGACTACGTGCGCCCCGGCGACGTGGTGGTGGTCGACGCGGGCGGCTTCGCCGGCCAGGCGATCACCGGCAAGATCATGATCCGCTACCTCGAAACCATCGGCGCGGCCGGCCTCGTCGTCGACGGCGCCATCCGCGGCGGCGACGAGATCGGCCAGCGCGACTTCCCCGCCTTCGCGCGCGGGCTCACCCCGCGCGGCCCCTATAAATCCGGCCCCGGCGAGATCAACGTCCCCGTCGTCATCGACGGGATGCCGGTGCGCCCGGGCGACCTGGTGGTGGGCGACGGCGACGGCGTCGTCGCCTTCTCGCCCGACGAGGCGCCGGCGGTGCGCGAGCGCGCGCAGGCGCAGCTCGCCAAGGAAGTGCAGAACGTCGCCGACGTTCTCGCCGGGCGCTGGGACCGCTCCTGGATCATCGAGGCGGAGCGCAAGCAGGGCCTCGCCGACTGACCCTGCCGGGCAGCCGCCACAAGGACAAGACGATGCCGAAAGTGAAGCTCTACGACATCTGCCACGCCCGCTCCGGCGACAAGGGCGCGGCCGTCAACATCGCGCTGATCGCCTACGACCCGGCCGACTATCCGTGGCTCGCCGCGCACGTCACCACCGAGGCGATGCTGGCCCATTTCGGCGCCTGGGTGGAGGGGCCGGCCGTGCGCTACGAGCTCGCCAACATCGGCGCGCTCAACTTCGTCATCCAGGGCGCGCTCGACGGCGGCGTGACCAAGGCGCTGATGATCGACGGCCACGGCAAGGGCCACAGCACCATCGCGCTGGAGCTCGAGATCGAGGCCGACGACCTGCCGCCCAGCCTCCAGCCCGCCGCCCGCACCGAACAGGACGTATCCGCATGAGCGAACGCACACTGCGCCTTGGCGCCGGCTCGGCGCACGAGGGCGACGACCTCCGCGCGTCGGCGAAGGTCGCCCGCGAAGGCGCGCTCGACTACATCGTCTTCGACTGCACGTCGGAGAAGGCGATCTCGTTCGCCTACCAGCGCCGCCTCGCGGGGCTGCCGGCCTACGACGACAAGTGGGAGCTGAAGCTCCACGCCGTGCTGCCCCACTGCACCGCGAACGGGACGCGGATCATCGCCAACAGCGGCGGCCTCGACCCGGCCGGCGCCGGCGAGGCGGCCGTGCGCGTCGCCCGCGAGCTGGGCAAGAAGGGCCTCACCGTCGCCTATGTCGAGGGCGCCGACGTCACCGACATCGTGCGGCGGCAGAACCCGGTGCTGCTGGAGACCGGACGCCCCGTGTCGGAGCTGGGCAACTCGTTCCTGGGCGCCCTCGCCTATGGCGGGTCGGACGAGATCGTGGCGGCGCTGCGCAAGGGCGCGGACATCGTCATCACGCCGCGGGCGGGCGATTCGGAGCAGTTCCTCGCCCCGATGATGCACGAGTTCGCCTGGAGCGCCGACGACTGGGACCGCATCGGCGCCGGCCTCGGCATCGGCCACCTGATGGAGTGCGCCGCGCAGGTGAGCGGCGGCTACTTCGCCGACCCCGTGAAGAAGCCCGTCACCGGCCTCGACCGCCTCGGCTTCCCCATCGCCGAGGTGGGCGAGACGGGCGAGGCGATCATCACCAAGCTCGACGGCACCGGCGGCCTCATCAGCGAGGCCACCGTCAAGGAGCAGCTCACCTACGAGATCGGCGACCCGGCCAACTACGTCCACGCCGCCGGCGTCGTCGACTTCACCACCACCCGCGTCGCCGAGGTGGGGCCGGACCGGGTGCGCGTCTCCGGCACCACCGGCAAGCCGCGGCCCGAGCGGGCGCGCGTCGCCATCGCCGTGCGCGACGGCTTCGTCGGCATGGGGCGCATCATCTATGGCGGCACGGGCTGCTACACCAAGGCGCGCATCGCGGCCGACATCGTGCGCGACCAGCTCGTGGAGCGCTTCCAGGTGGAGCCGGCGGACCTGCGGTTCGATTATATCGGCGTCAATTCGCTGTTCGACTGGGGTGTCGACACCGACGCGGTGCGCGAGGTGGAGCTGCGCGTCACCGGCCGCTTCCCGAGCCGGGAGGCGGCGCGCCGGGTGCAGATGCTGGTCTCGCAGCTGCCGGTGAGCGGGCCGTGCGGCGCCGCCTGGGGCCGGCCGATGGACCAGGGGGGCGTGGAGGAGATCGTCACCTTCCAGTCCGTGCTGATCGACCGCTCCGACATCCCCTACCGCATCCAATACCTCACCAGCTGACGGCGAACCGGAGCAGGCATGCAGACTACCCCTCAAAAAGAGCCGGTCGCGACGTCGCTCGACGGCGGCATCCTGACGGTGCGCATCAACCGCCCCGAGGACCACAACCGCATGGACCGCGCCACGATGGCGGCGATCGCGGGGGCGGTCGCGCGCGCCAACGACGACGAGGCGATCGGTGTCATCGTCATCACCGGCGAGGGGGACTATTTCTCCGCCGGCGGGCGCGTCGACGGCCACCCGCACGGCACCCACAAGCAGCGGATGGACTACGCGCGGGCGTTCTGCGAGATGCAGGAGAGCCTCAGCCGGGCCGCCGTGCCGATCGTCGCGCGCGTCGCCGGGCACTGCATCGCCGGCGGCATGAGCCTCCTGTCGTTCTGCGACGTCGCCTTCGCCGCCGACCACGTGGAGTTCGGCTATCCGGAGGTGAACTACGGCCAGTTCCCGGCGCTGGCGCTCGCCATGCTGATCCCGATGGTGCCGAGCAAGGTCGCCTTCGACCTGCTTTATTCCGGCCACCGCTTCGCCGCGGCGCAGGCGAAGGAGCTCAACCTCGTCAACGCCGTCGTGCCGGCGGACGCGCTCGACGGCGTGGTCGCCGACTATGCGGCGATGCTGATGACGAAGGACCGCACCGCCGTCGGCCTCGGCCGGCGCGCCTACCACGCGATGCTGCCGATGACGCCCGCCTCGCGCCTGGAGTACGCGCAGACGTTCCTGGCGACGCTGCTGGGGGCGACCAGCGGGCGGGTGCCGGAGGCGAGCGAGGACGCGCGCATCGCCAGCGAGCACCGCTGAGCCGCGATGGCGCCCGCCGCCGCGCCGCCGGAGCCCCGCGCCATCGAGCGCATGGTCGCCGCGTTCGGCCGGCGCCGGCTCGACGCGCTCGCCCCCGAGACGGTCGCCAAGGCGCGGCTGTGCGTCCTCGACGTGCTGGCCGGCTGTTGCGCGCTGCCGGACGATGCGCGCACGGCCGCCGCCGAGGCTACGGCCGCCGACATCGCCGGCGCCGGGGCGCCGGCGGTCGGCCGCCGCCGGTCCCTCGCGCCCGCCGACGCCGCCTTCGTCAACGCCGTCGCCAGCGCCACCTCCGAGACCAACGACACGCACGGCCCGACGGCGACGCATCCGGGCATCGCCGTCATCCCGGCGGTGCTGGCGCTGGCGGCGGCGCGGGGGCTGACCGGCGCGGCGGCGCTGGAGGGGATCGTCGCCGGCTACGAGATGATGGGGCGCCTGGCGCGGGTGGTGATCACGCCCGAGATCGTCAGGATCTACCGCTCCAGCGGGCTCGTGGGGCCGACGGCGGCGGCGTTCGGGGCCGCGGTGGCGCTGCGGCTTGCCGATGCCGGGATCGCCAACGCCGCCGCGCTCGCGACGCACACGGCCGGCGGCTTCAACGAATGGGCCAACGCGGGCACGGGCGAGCACGTCTTCCAGATCGGCTTCGCGGCGCGCAACGGCGTTCTCGCCGCCCTCCTCGCCGAGGCCGGCGCCACGGCCGCGCCCGGCATGCTCGACGGCGAGGCCGGCCTTTTCAGGGCGATGGGCGCCGAGGGCCGGGCCGCCGGCCTCCTCCGGCCCGAAGCCCGCGAGGAGATCCACGCCGTGGTGCACAAGCCGGCGCCTGCCTGCTTCTTCGTGCAGACGCCCTGCCAGGTCGCCGCCCGCGTCGCCGCCGAGGCGGGCATCCGCGCGGACGATGTCGAAGCCGTCGACGTGACGGTGTCGGATACGGCGCGGCGCTTTCCCGGCTGCGACAATCCGGGCCCGATGCGCACGCGTCAGGACGCCTCCATGAGCATCCAGTTCAGCGTGGCGGCGGTGATCGCGGCGGGCCGGATCTCCCACGCCGCGTGGGCGCGCTGGGACGATCCGGCGACCAACCGGCTCGCCGCGCGCGTGCGCCTCAACGCGCAGGGACCGGCCGTTCCCGAGGCGCCCGGCATGGCCCCGGCGCGGGTCCGCATCGCGCTGCGGGGCGGCGGCGCGGTGCACGGCGCGGCCGCCGATTTCGCCTCCATGACGGGCGCGGACATCGCCGCCCGCTTCCTCGACGCCGCCGGCCCCGTGCTGGGCGCCGCCCGCGCCGAACGGCTGGCCGGCCTCGTCGGGCGGCTCGAAACGCTCCCCGATTGCGCCGTCCTTTCCCCGCTTCTGGCGCCCCCCAACAAGGAAACGACCCCCGCATGAGCTCTCTGGACGGAAAGATTGCAGTGGTCTTCGGCGCGGGGTCGATCGGCCCCGGCTGGAGCAATGGGCGCGCCGCCGCCGTCGCCTACGCCCGCGCCGGCTGCACCGTCGCCGTGACGGATGTCGACGAGGCCTCGCTCGCCGAAACCCGCGCGCTGGTGGAGGCGGAGGGCGCGGCCTGCGACAGCTTCATCGGCGATGTGTCGGACAGCGCCAGCGTGCGCGACATCATGGCGGCGGTGCACGCGCGTCGCGGCCGGATCGACATCCTGCACAACAATGTCGGCCTCTCCGCGATGGGCGGCCCCACGGCCATCGACGAGGAGACGTGGGACCGGGTGATGGGCGCCAACGTGAAGGGCGTCTTCCTCACCTGCCGGCACGCCATCCCCTTCATGGAGGCGGACGGCGGCGGGGTGATCACCAACGTCGGCTCGGTCTCGGCGATGCGCTATCTGGGGCTGCCGCAGATCGCCTACGCCGCCAGCAAGGGCGCCATCCACACGATGACGCGCGCCATCGCCGCCGAGTTTGGGCCCAAGAAGATCCGCGCCAACGTGATCGCGGCGGGGATCGTCGACACGCCGCTGCTCGCGGTGGGCGCGGCGCGCACGTTCCAGGGCACCTTCGGCGCGGCCGATCCGGCCGAGGCGCGGCGGATGCGCGAGCGCACGATCCCGCTGCGCCACTTTGGCGACGCCTGGGACGTGGCCAACACGGCCGTCTTCCTCGCCTCCGACGAGGCGCGCTACATTACCGGCGCCGAGATCGTCGTGGACGGCGGCCTGACGCTCCAGGTGCAGCACCCGGCGCGGGACTGACCCCGGCGGAACGCGGCGGCGGTCGCAATGACAGGGCCGTCGCAATGACAGGGGAGACGCGTTGATGGCGCAGGGCGGGGCGGCCAGGCTGGAGGGGGAATACGACTACATCATCGTCGGCGCGGGGACGGCGGGGTGTGTCCTCGCCAACCGGCTGACGGCGGACGGGCGCACGCGCGTCCTCGTGCTCGAGGCGGGCGGCTCGGACCGGTATCTGTGGGTGCAGGTCCCGGTCGGCTACCTCTACTGCATCGGCAACCCGCGCACCGACTGGATGATGAAGACCGCCCCCGAGC
>JAUIJH010000276.1 GCA_030431335.1 Alphaproteobacteria bacterium | reverse complement strand
GTGACAACGACAGATCCCCCGTGTTAACGATTCTTCACAATTTTCCTTGGGTCCACCAATCTCGACCGGTTGGTCCATCGACTGGCGTTTGTTCCCGGCGGTCGCCTAAAATACGGAACTGCTGATGTTGGGCCACAACCCTCCCAAAGGGTAGGCTTCCTTCCGTTCATGAAAGGATTGTTCTTTATGCACACAGGGCGTTTGACACGTTTTCCGTCCCGAGGATTACTCGGGCTTTTATTGCTCACCCTTTTTCCGGGGGCATTGCTCGCGGATGCCGTGACGGAAGCCGAATTCCTCGGTCTCGGCGAAGGCGGCCTCGGGGCTCGGACCGTCACTGACCAGGGTGTCCTGGAAGGTCGTCGAGTCGTCCTCGGACTGCACCGGCGCGTTGAGCGCCAGGTAAGGCACCCCCGCGAGGGTGAACTCCACCGCCAGCGCGTCCTCCCCATGGGGGCGGGACACGGCCTCGATGGCGCTGCCGGGCAGCAGCGAGACGTAGAAGCGGGCGGCTTCCTCGGCCTTGCCGTCGAACATCAGGCAGGTCCGGACCTTGGGCGTTGTCATCGTTCGTCCTCCGATGTGGCTGGCGCGTCCGCCGAGGCGGCCGGCGGGGCGGCGTCTGCGGCAAACAGGCAGCGGATGTAGCGTTCCAGGTGGTCGACGCTGTCGCGGGCGACCGCCGCGCTGTCGAGCGCCTTGGCCAGGACGAAGGCACCCTGCAGAACGGCCTGCGTGTGCAGCGCCAGGCTCTGCGCGCTCCACGCGGGCGCCATGCCGCGCGCCGCGATCGCCGCCTCGATGTCGGCGACCAGCGTCTGCGCGTGGCCGCCGATGGTGGCCCCGCACGCGTCGCGGATCGGGGGGTGCTGGGCGTAGGCCTCCTGCACCATGGTGCCGGCGAGGCAGGTGAACTCGGCGATCTCGCCCTCCAGCATCCGCCGGCGCAGCGCCACGTAGCCCAGGATGCGGTCCAGCGGGTCTTCGGCCGCGTGGTAGGCGGCCTGCGCGAACAGCGCCGACGTGCCGTCGGCCCAGTGCCGCGCCGCCTCCACGCCGAGCTGCTCCTTGCTGGCGAAGTGGTGGTAGAAAGCGCCCTTGGTCACGCCCGCCGCCGCACACAGATCGTTGACGGAGGTGGCGGCGAAACCGCGCTCGCGCACCAGCCGCAGCGCCGTGTCCAGCAGGCGTGTGCGCGTGTCGGCGGCCTTCGCCTCGGAGGAGGATGCTTTGCTCATGCCGCCAACATACCGACCGGTTGGTATGTGCGCAAGCAAAATCCGACGCGCCCCCCGGCAGGCGCAATCGAAAGCCGCTGCCGGGGGTTCGGCCTGCGCTCGGTCAACTTCCCTTGCAGGTGTCGGGCGGGGCGAGCTTGCCGTAGACGGACTGGACCGTGGCCCACCCGTCCGGCGCGACGTTCAGGATCCAGTCGCACATCGTGTCGGCGGTCACCGGCACCACCTCGATGAGGCCGGTCGGCACGTCGCCGGCCACATCCCGCGTCGTGGTGTCGGAGGGCGGGATCTCGCCCTTGGCCAGCGCCCAGGCGGTGTGCACCGCCTCCCGCGCCATCCGGTCGATCTCGGTCCACACCGTCATCGTGATGACGCCTTCCACGATGAGGTGGTCGTTGGCGGGGTCCGCGTCGAGGCCCGAGACGAAGGGGAAGGTTTCGAGCCCCATCGACAGCATGGCGTTCGCCACGCCCAGCGCCATCGAATCGTTGGAGACCACGAACGCATCGACCTCGCCGCGCGCCAGCACGCCCTCGGCGGTGTTGCGCGCGTCGAGCATCGACCAGCCGGGGTGCCACTGGTCGGCCACGATCCGGATCTGGCCGGCATCGGCGAGCGGCTTCAGCCGGTCCTCGTAGACCTTGGCGATCTCCTGGGCGACCACGTTGCCGCTGTCGCCCTTGATCAGCGCGTAGACGGGCGGGTCGTTCGCGTCGGGCGGGGCCGCCTTCAGCGCCGCGTCCACCTGGAGCGTGCCGACCAGGGTGTTGTCGCGGGTGACGAAATAATCGATGTCCGCGTCGGGGATCGCGCGGTCGTAGGCGATGACGGGGATGTTGGCGTCCTTGGCGCTTTGCACGAGGCGCTGGGCGGCCCTGGCGTCGACGGCGACGACGATCAGCGCGTCGACGTCCTGGGCGATCAGCGATTCGACCTGCCACATCTGTTCCGACGCCTGGGTGACCGCCCAGCGCACGCGCAGCTCCGCACCGAGGCCGTCCGCCGTCTTCTGCATCTCGGCGACGTCGAATGCCCATCGCGGCTGGTTTTTGCTCGCCATCGCGACGCCGATGACGACCTTACCGTCGTCTTGGGCCGCCGCCGGCAGGGCAAAGGAGAGCGCAAGACTGCAACAAAGGACAAAGGATTTCATTCGCATGAGAGTTTTCCAACTTCGTTTTTTTCCGACAGCACAATCGCAATGCATTTTTTGAGTATCTAACCTTCTCAATACGCATTCGTCCATGGAACGAACCCTGCTAAGTTGGCCCGCCGGGGGGCATCTTTGCCGGGGCAAACAAACGCGTTATACGGGAGGGCCGCGCCGGCGGAGGCACGAAGCCACCGCCCGCGTGAAGAGCTTCCGCAACGAATGTGACGGGTGCTCGAGCCGCCGTTTCCCCTGGGTGTCGGCGACGCGAAGTTGCAGCGTGCCCGCGTCCCGGACGCGTGCCGCCAAGGAGGAGGAGTGACGATGACGAGAACGCTCTTGCCGATCGCCGGATCGTCGACCCGCACCGCGCCGGTCGGCGGCCTGTACCGGGCCGACCGCGAGCACGATGCCTGTGGCGTCGGCTTCATTGCCGATATCAACAACACCGCCTCGCACGCGATTATCGACCAGGGCTTGCAGATTCTCGTCAACCTCACCCACCGCGGCGCGGTGGGCGCCGACCCGGAGATGGGCGACGGCGCGGGGATCCTGACCCAGCTGCCCGACGGGCTGTTCCGTGCCGAGGCCGCGCGCCTCGGGTTCGCCCTGCCGCCGGTGGGCGACTACGCGGTCGGCATGGTGTTCATCCCCAAGGACGATGTCGAGCGCCACAAGGCGATCATCGTGGAGGCGTGCGCCAAGGAAGGCCAGGCGCTGCTCGGCTGGCGCGAGGTGCCGGTCGAATCGGGCGCCATTCCGCCGTCCGTGCGGGCGAGCGAGCCGTCCATCTGGCAGGTGTTCATCGCGCGCGGGGCCGACTGCCCGGACGCGGACGCCTTCGAGCGCCGCCTGTTCCTGACGCGCAAGGTGATCTCCAACACCGTGTTCGCCGACAAGCTGCCGGCCGCGAGCGGCTTCACCGTCTGCTCCATGTCGTGCCGGACCATCGTCTACAAGGGCATGTTCCTCGCCCACCAGCTCGGCGCCTACTACAACGACCTGACCGACCCGCGCTTCGAGTCGGCGCTCGCCCTGCTGCACCAGCGCTTCTCGACCAACACGTTCCCGTCCTGGTCGCTCGCGCACCCGTACCGGATGGTCGCCCACAACGGCGAAATCAACACGTTGCGCGGCAACGTCAACTGGATGGCCGCCCGCCAGGCGACCGCCTCCTCGCCGCTCTATGGCGAGGAGATCGGCAAGCTG
>JAUIJH010000092.1 GCA_030431335.1 Alphaproteobacteria bacterium | reverse complement strand
GGGTGACTGGCTGGGTTCGGCCTGGGGCCTGCGCGGCCACCCGGCCTACGTGACCCTGGTTGCCTGCCCGGCCGGCGAATACGCCCTGGAGCAGGCCCGGCGCGCAACGGATACGCCGGACTGCGAGGCGGCGGTGACCCTGGTCGATGGCGTGCTGGTGGCGCGGGCCATGGCATCGGGCCTCATCGCACTGCGGGCGCAGATGGAGCGCTGGTGGCAGGCCCTGCGCCCGGTCCTCACCGGACGCGCGGGCACGCCGCCGCGGATCTGGGCCACCTGAGCCCGACGGCCGGCCGTCACCCTCACCACACACACCATCGACCTGCCGAGGAGAACCCAAGGGTGGAACTGACACCACGAGAGAAGGACAAGCTGCTGGTCTTCACCGCCGGGCTGCTGGCCGAGCGCCGCCGCGCGCGGGGGCTGAAGCTCAACTACCCCGAGGCCGTCGCCTTCATCTCGGCGGCCATCCTGGAGGGCGCCCGCGACGGGCGCAGCGTCGCCGAGCTCATGGATCACGGCGCGACCCTGCTCGGGCGCGATGACGTCATGGAGGGGGTCGCCGAGATGATCCACGAGGTGCAGGTGGAAGCCACCTTCCCCGACGGCACCAAGCTGGTGACGGTGCACGACCCGATCCGCTGACGGCGCGAGGGCATCGCGGCGCGGGGGCGACAATCCATCCCGGCCGGCTCGCAACGGTTTGTCTTGCCTGAACGAGGCGCTCAGCGCAGTTAGAGGCAATGACACTTTGGATTGCGCTTTTTCTAATTCTGGTCGCAACCCTGGCGGTTCTGCTGCGGCCGCTGGCGACGGGTTCACGCAACCTCGCCGGTGGCGACGACCGTGAGGTCTACGCCGCGCAGCTCGAGGAGCTGGAGGCCGACAAGGCGCGCGGCGCCATCGGCGAGGCGGACGCGGCCGTCGCCCGCACCGAGATCGCGCGCCGCCTGCTGCGCGCCAAGGGCGTGCGCACCACCGCCGAGGCATCGACCGGACGGCGCATCGGGGCGGCGCTGGCGGTGGCGCTGTTCACGGCCGCGTTCTCGCTGGGCGCCTATGCGTGGCTCGGTATGCCCGGCTACGGCGACCAGCCGCTCGCCGCGCGCCTGGTGCCGCTGGGCGAGGACGATCTGGCCCGCATGGTGGCCCAGGCCGAGGCGGAACTCGCCGCCAACCCGGACGACGGCCGGGGCTGGATCGTGCTGGCGCCGATCTACCAGCGCATGCGCCGTTTCGCGGATGCCGCCCACGCCTACGAGCGCGCCAACGCACTGCTCGGCGAGAACGCGGACTGGCTCGGCCTGCAGGGCGAGAACCTCGCCTATGCCGGCAGCGGCGCGGTGAGCGAGGAGGCGCGCGCGCTGTTCGAGCGGGCGCTGGCGCTCGACCCGCAGGCGCTGCGCCCGGCGATCTTCCTCGCCATCGCGGACCGCCAGCAGGGCGACAACGAAGCCGCGGGCCAGCGCTGGCAGGCACTTTTGGCGCGCGCGCAAGGCAACGAGCCGTGGCTGCAGATCGCGCAAGCGGAGTTGACGCGCATGGGATTGACGTCCTTGCTGCCGCCGGCGGCAACCGGGGCGGTGCCGGGCGAGGGCGCCCCGCCGCCGGCGATGGTGGAGGCGATGGTGAGCGGGCTGGCCCAGCGGCTGGAGAGCGAAGGCGGCACGGTGGACGAATGGGTGCGCCTCGTTCGCTCCTATACGGTGCTCGGCCGCATGGACGACGCGCGCGCCACGGTCAGTGCCGGCCTCGCCGCGCTGACGGGCGAGGAGCGGGCCGCCTTCCAAAGCGCGCCCGACGTCGCGAGGCTCACGCCATGACGCGGCGCCTGCGATCGGGCCGCAAGGGGCGGCGGCTGATGCTGATCGCGCTGGCGGGTGTCGCGCTGGGCACGGCGGCGGCGCTGTTGCTGTTCGCGCTGGGCGACCGGATCACCTACGCGCCCACGCCGACCGAGCTGGTGGCCGGCCATCATGAGCCGGGCGTGCGCATCCGCCTCGGCGGGCTGGTGGAGGCCGGCTCCGTGGAGCGCGGCGCGGACGGGCTCGTCACCTTCGCGGTGACGGACATGAACGCGCGCGTGCCGGTGCGCTATGTCGGCATCCTGCCCGACCTCTTCCGCGAGGGGCAGGGCGTGGTCGCGGAGGGCGTGCTGCAGCCGGACGGCCGGCTCGCGGCCGACACCGTGCTCGCCCGCCACGACGAGAACTATATGCCCAAGGAGGTGGTCGACAGCCTCAAGGCATCGGGACGCTGGCAGGAAACGGCGGGGAGCGCCAATGCTCAATGAGATCGGCCATTATGCGCTGGTGCTGGCGCTGGGGGTGTCGCTGGTCCAGGCGCTGGTGCCGCTCGCCGGGCTGCGGCTCGGCGATCTGAGGCTGATGGCGGTGGGCAGCTCCGCCGCCGTCGCCGCCTTCCTCCTCGTCGCGCTCGCCTTTGCGGCGCTGACGGTCGCCTATGTGCGGTCCGACTTCTCGGTGCTCAACGTCTTCGAGAACTCGCACTCGGCCAAGCCGCTGATCTACAAGATCTCCGGCGTGTGGGGGAACCACGAGGGGTCGGTGCTCCTGTGGATCCTCATCCTCACCCTGTTCGGCCTGCTGGTGGCGACCTTGGGGCGCAACATCGCCGCGAGCCTGCGCGCCGCGACGGTGGCGGTGCAGGGGGTGATCGCCACGGCGTTCCTGCTGTTCATCCTCGTCACCTCCAACCCGTTCGCGCGGATCGTGCCGCCGCCCTTCGATGGGCAGGACCTCAACCCGCTGCTGCAGGACATCGGCCTCGCGATCCATCCGCCGCTCCTCTACCTCGGCTATGTGGGCTTCTCGATCGTGTTCGCCTTCGCGGTGGCGGCGCTGATCGAGGGCCGCATCGACGCCGCGTGGGCACGCTGGGTGCGGCCGTGGACGCTGCTGTCGTGGATCTTCCTGACGCTCGGCATCGCGATGGGCTCCTACTGGGCCTACTACGAGCTCGGCTGGGGCGGCTGGTGGTTCTGGGACCCGGTGGAGAACGCCTCCTTCATGCCCTGGCTCGCGGGCACGGCGCTGCTGCACTCCGCCGCCGTGATGGAAAAGCGCGACGCGCTCAAGGTGTGGACGGTGCTTCTGGCGCTGATCACCTTCTCGCTGTCGCTGCTGGGCACCTTCCTGGTGCGCTCGGGCGTCCTCACCTCGGTGCACGCCTTCGCCTCCGATCCGACGCGCGGGCTCTTCATCCTCGGAATTCTCGCCTTCTTCATCGGCGGCAGCTTCCTGCTGTTCGCGCTCAGGGCGGGCTCGCTCAAGGCGGGCGGAGCGTTCGCGCCGATCAGCCGGGAGGGCGCGCTCGTCCTCAACAACGTGTTCCTCACCACCGCGTGCGTCACGGTGCTGGTGGGCACGCTCTACCCCTTGGTGCTGGAGACGGTGACGGGGCAGAAGATCTCCGTCGGCCCGCCCTTCTTCAACATGACGTTCATTCCGCTGATGGTGCCCCTCTTCGTGGCCGTCCCGTTCGGGACGCTGTTCGCCTGGAAGCGCGGCGACATGGCGGCGGCGGCGCAGCGGTTGATGGCGGGCGCGGCGCTGGCCCTCGTCGCCGGCGCGGTGTCGGCCTGGCTCGCGGGGCGCGAGACGGGGCTGACGGCGGCGCTCGGCTTCACGCTCGGCACCTGGCTGGTGCTGGGCGCGTTCGCGGAGGTCCTCTATCGAACCGCCTCGGCCAGCTCGCTCAAGGTGCGGCTGCGGCGGCTCGCGGGGTTGCCGCGCGCCACCTGGGGCAGCGCGCTCGGCCATCTGGGGTTGGGGCTCACGGTGCTCGGCATCGTGTCGCTCGCCGTGTTCGAGACCGAGACCATCGCCGACATGGGGCCGGGGGACACGGTGTCGATCGCCGGCTACGAGCTGCGCCTCGACCGGGCCAGCGAGGTGGTGGGGCCGAACTATCGCGACGCGGTGGCCCACTTCTCGGTGACGCGCAACGGGCGGCCCGTCACCCAGATGGCGCCGGCGCGGCGCTACTATCCGGTGCGCGAGATGCCCACCACCGAGGCCGCCATCAAGACCTTCGGCCTGACGCAACTCTACGTGACGCTGGGCGAAGCGCACGAGGGCAAGGTGGTGGTGCGCCTGTTCCACAAGCCGCTGGTGCTGTTGATCTGGATCGGGGCGCTGGTGGCCGCGCTGGGGGGCACGCTCTCCTTGTGCGACAGGCGGCTCAGGATCGGCCTGCCGGCGCCGGCCCGGCGCGCCTCGTCCGCCGCGCGTGGGCAGCCGGCCTCGCAGGGGGAGGGCGCGTGAGGGTCGCGGCCGTTCTCCTCCTCCTGGCGCTGGTGGGGGGCGGGCCGGCGCTGGCGGTCAACCCGTCGGAGCAGCTCGACGATCCGGCGCTCGAGGCGCGGGCGCGGGACCTTTCCAAGGAGCTGCGCTGCCTCGTCTGCCAGAACCAGTCCATCGACGAATCGGACGCCGACCTCGCCAAGGATCTGCGCCTGTTGGTGCGCGAGCGCCTCGTGGCGGGCGACAGCGACGAGGCGGTGCTGACCTACCTCACCGACCGCTACGGCGCGTTCGTGCGGTTGCGCCCGCCCGTCACCGCGTCGACGATCGCGCTCTGGATCACGCCGATTGTCGTCACCTTGATCGCCCTGTTCAGCGCGATTGTGTACCTTCGCGGCCGACGCGAAGGCGCCCGCGAGGGCGACAAGCTGAGCGACGAGGAAGAACGCGCCCTGGCAGAGCTGATGGCGGCTCGGGAGGCACGCGAATAGGGGAGAGGACGATGGACGCTTTCCAGGTGGACGGCGCGCTGGGCGCCAAGCTCGCGGCGCGGATCGACCGGCCGGAGGGCGCCACCGAGGCGGTCGCCCTGTTCGCCCACTGCTTCACCTGCACCAAGGACATTCTCGCCGCCCGCACCATCGCCAAGCAGCTCGCCAAGCGCGGCATCGCGACGGTGCGCTTCGACTTCACCGGCCTCGGCTCGTCGGCCGGCGAGTTCGCCTCCACCGATTTTTCCTCCAACGTCGGCGACCTGGTGCGCGTTGCGGACGCGATGCGCGACGCCATCGGCGCGCCGCAGCTCCTGATCGGCCATTCGCTCGGCGGCGCGGCGGTGCTGGTGGCGGCGGGCCAGATCCCTGAGGTGCGCGCGGTGGCCACCATCGGCGCCCCCGCCGATGCGGACCATGTGGTGGAGAACTTCGCCGCCGATCTCAGCCGCATCGAGGAGGACGGCCAGGCGCGCGTGACGCTGGCGGGCCGGCCCTTCCACATCCGCCGCGAGTTCATCGAGGATCTGAGGGCGCAGAAGGTGCTCGCCGCGGTGGCGAAGATGCGTGCGGCGCTCCTGGTGCTGCACGCCCCGCTCGACCAGACGGTGGGCGTGGAGAACGCGACGCGCATCTTCCTCGCCGCCAAGCACCCCAAGAGCTACGTCTCGCTCGACGACGCCGACCACCTCCTGTCCGACTACGAGAACGCGCGCTACGCGGCGGACGTGATCGCTGCATGGGCGGCGCGCTACATCGATGCGCGGCCCAAGAACACCGCCGGCGCCGCGCACGAGGGGGTGAGGGCGACCTCGCTGGGCGGGCGCTTCCGCACGCGCCTCACCGTCGACAGGCACGCGATGCTGGCCGACGAGCCGATCACCTATGGCGGCGACGAGACGGGCCCCAATCCCTACGACTACCTGGCCGCAGCGCTCGCGGCCTGCACGTTGATGACGATGCGCCTCTACGGCGAGCGCAAGGGGTTCGCCGTCGACGCGACGGTGGACGTGGTGCACGGTAAGGTGCACGCGCGCGGCTGCGAGGAGGAGGTCAATGTGATCCCTGGGAAAGACGGCAAGATCGATCGTTTTCAACGCATCATCCGGTTCGGTCCGGGCACGGCGGCGGAAAACCGCGAGCGGCTCCTGGAGATCGCCGACAAGTGCCCGGTCCACCGCACGCTGGAGGCCGGCGCGGCAATCGTGACGCGCGCGGCGGGGCCGGCCGATGCCGCCTGAGCGCGGGCGCCGGGCAGGGGGAGCGGACGCCGCGCGTCCCGGCGGGGCGAAGCGGCTCGTTGCGGTGCTGGCGGCGGGGCTCGTCGGGGGGCTGGCGAGCGCCGGCGAGGCCACGGCCCGGCCCGAAACGCGCAGCCTCACCTGCCGCGAGGCGCAGGATCTCGTCAAAAAGAACGGCGCGGTGACGCTCTCGACCGGGCCCAACACCTACGACCGGTTCGTGGCCAGCTCGCGCCAGTGTGGCATCCAGGGCCGCGCGGCCAACACCTTCGTGCCCACCAGGGACGATCCCAACTGCCGGCTGCAGACCTGCCGCGGGCGGCGCAGCTCCGACGGCACGCGCTAACCTGTCGCAGGGATGCGCTCGGCAAGCCGTCAAAGCCGGTTTACGGCCCGCCTTACCAAATTGTCACGCCTGGGACAGGGCCGCGTAATGTTGCGCTTTCTAACGTCGGGACAAGCCCGCGTATTGGGCATCGTGTTGCCAACAGGAGACGTTATGGCAATCAATTCGATCACGTCCCGCAAGCGTACGGCCGCACTGCTTGTCGGTACGTTCCTCGCCGGCGCTGTGGGCGCGACGTTCTTCGACGGTTCGGCCGTGCTTCCCGCACAGGCGCAGAACCTGTCCAACCAGGTGCCGGCCGAAGCGCACATGAGCGTGCCGAGCTTCGCCGACATCGTTGATCGCGTTTCGCCTGCCGTCGTGTCGATCCAGGTCAAAAGCCGGCCCCAGCGCCAGCTCTCCAACTTCGAGGGAACCCCCTTCGAGCGCTTCTTCGACGATTTCGCCGAGCGCTTCGGCCAGGAGAACGGCCGCAATCCGAACGGCGACCGTGGCAACCGACGCAACTTCGCAACCGGGCAGGGCTCGGGCTTCCTCATCTCGGCCGACGGCTATGTGGTGACCAACGGCCACGTGGTGGACGACGCCGAGGAGGTCACCGTCATCCTGCAGGACGGCACGCCGCTCGACGCGGAGGTGATCGGCGTCGACGACAAGACCGATCTTGCGCTGGTCAAGGTTACGGACAGCCGCGAGTTCCCGTTTGTCAGCTTTGCGACGCGCGAGGCGCGCGTGGGCGAATGGGTGATGGCGGTCGGCAACCCCTTCGGCCTCGGCGGCACGGTCACGGCCGGGATCATCTCCGCCCGCGGGCGTGAGATCGGCGCCGGCCCCTACGACGACTTCCTGCAGATCGACGCGCCGATCAACCGCGGCAATTCCGGCGGGCCGACGTTCAACCTCAGCGGCAACGTGGTGGGCGTGAACACGGCCATCTTCTCGCCCTCGGGCGGTTCGGTCGGCATCGGCTTCGCGATCCCCGCCTCGCTGGCGGTGGATGTGGTCGAGGATCTGAAGGACGACGGCACCGTGACGCGCGGCTGGCTCGGCGTGCAGATCCAGCCGATTTCGGAGGAGATCGCCGAAAGCCTCGGCCTCGACAACGTGCACGGCGCGCTGGTGACCCAGCCGCAGTCCGCGAGCCCCGCGGACGAGGCGGGCGTGCGCACCGGCGACGCCATCGTCGCCGTCGACGATGAACAGGTCGACGGGCCGCGCGATCTGGCGCGCACCATCTCCACCCGCGCGCCGGGCGAGAAGGTGACGCTGAAGATCTGGCGCGACGGCAAGGAGATCGAGGTTCCCGTCACGCTGGGCGCGTTGAAGGCGGACGAGCCCGACCGGGAGACCCGCACCAGCCGCACCGAACGCGTCAACCCCGACGCCACGGTGACGCTCGGCATGACGCTGGCGCCGGCCGGGGACGTGGGCATCGACACCGACGGCCTCGCCGTCGTGGAGGTGGATCCCGACGGGCCGGCGGCGGAGAACGGCATCCGCGTCGGCGATGTGATCCTGCAGGCGAGCGGGCTCGACGTGCGTTCGGCCCAGGACCTCAAGGACGGTGTCGACACCGCCAGCGGCGAAGGACGCAAGAACGTGCTCCTGAAGCTGCAATCGGGCGACAACACCCGCTTCGTGGCGCTCCCGGTCACCGAACCGTCCTGACCGTCCGCACCCCGCGAAAGCCGATAGCCTGGCGTTTTTGGTAAGACGCCAGGCCGGGATGGGCGCGGGGGCACCCGCGCCGACAAAAGGAAGCCGGGCTCTGATGCCCGGCTTTTTTTTTACATCTACGTTCGGCGCGGCGTGGTTAGATGTATATTATAACATGACATCTTGCCGCATGTTAATGTGCGTACGTAGTTGTTTGCGTTGCCAAGCCGACGGGCAATACTTATTTCACGACTACGAGGCGAAACGAGGGCCGACTCCGAAGATCTGCTGTGTGAGTCCGGACGGTACTTGTAAGAATTTGGTTACCTATTGCGCCTCGAACGTCACCTTATTGTTTGTTGTGGCGAATGAAACATGCGATGCGGAACAGCGCATCGTACCGAAGTTGACGATGGGCCGACAACGACGTTGCTTGTCGAGCGCTGGAGATTGGCAACGATGAAAATATTGATCGTGGAAGACGATGCCGAAGCTGCCGCCTATCTGGGCCGGGGCTTGTCGGAGGCCGGTCACTCGACCGACATCGCCGAAGACGGGGAGGTGGGTCACACCTTCGCGACGAGCAACGACTACGACGTGCTGATCATCGATCGGATGCTGCCGAAGAAGGACGGGCTGACGCTGATCAACGAGCTGCGCAACGTGGGCAAGCAGGTGCCGATCCTGGTGCTGTCGGCGCTTTCGCAAGTGGACGACAGGGTGAAGGGGCTGCGCGCCGGCGGTGACGATTATCTCACCAAGCCCTACGCCTTCACCGAGCTTCTGGCGCGCGTGGAAGCGCTGGGGCGGCGCCAGCAGGCGGCCGAGTTCGAGGCGATCTACCGCGTCGGCGATCTGGTGCTCGACCGGCTGTCGCACACGGTGACGCGCTCGGAGGAGAAGGTGCTGCTGCAGCCGCGCGAGTTCCGCCTGCTCGAATATCTGATGCGCCACGCGGGCCAGGTGGTGACGCGCACCATGCTCCTGGAAAACGTGTGGGACTACCACTTCGACCCGCAGACCAACGTGATCGACGTGCACATCTCGCGGCTGCGCGGCAAGATCGACCGGGGCTTCGAGCGGCCGTTGCTGCACACGGTGCGTGGAGCTGGTTATGTGATCCGTGCCGACGCCGGCTAGACTTGTCCGCACGACGGCGTTCAAGCTGACGCTGGTCTATCTGTGTGTGTTCGTGGCGCTGTCGCTGGGGCTGATCGGCTACATCTCGTCGACCACCTCGCGCCTGTTCGACCGCCAGCTCGAGATCGCGCTCAACCGCGAGATCGACGAGCTGGCGAACGAATATAGCCAGGCCAATCTGTTCAAGGTGATGCGCACCATCAGCCAGCGCTCGATGCGCCCCGATGCGAGCGTCTACCTGATCACCGACGCGGGCGGCAATCCGATCGCCGGCAACGTCTCCGAGCTGATGTACGACCCGATGCTCGCCGCCGCCGACGAGCCCTTTCCCGTGCGCTACATGCAGCTGAGCCAGGGCGCGCCGCACCGCGCGATGGCCAAGCAGACCGTGCTGGGCGGCGGCTATCGCCTGCTCGTGGGGCGCGACGTGGAGGACCGCATCGAGTTCTCCACCATCATCAAGCGCTCGATCCGCGGCGCGATCCTGGTGGTGGTGGCGCTGGCGCTGGTGTCGTGGATCTTCCTGTCGCGCTCGGTGCTGCGCAAGGTGGACGCGGTGGCGGCCAGCGCGCGGCAGATCATCGCCGGCGACCTCACGCGGCGCCTGCCGGTGGAGCGCTCCGGCGACGAGTTCGACCGCCTGGCCGAAAGCGTCAACGCGATGCTGGACGAGATCAACCGCCTCCATGCCGGCCTGCAGGACGTGTCGCAGAACATCGCCCACGATCTCAAGACGCCGCTGACGCGGGTGCGCAACCGGCTCGACGAGACGCTGCGCACTCCCCCGCCGCCGGACCGGATCGAGGAGGTGCTGTCGGCCGCCATCGACGAATGCGACCAGCTGATCCGCACCTTCGAGGCGCTGCTCACCATCGCCCGCGTGGAGAGCCATTCGGCCGGGGTGACGCTGGAGCCGACGGATCTGTCGGCGCTGGTGGCCGACATCGCCGAGTTCTACGAGCCCGCCGCCGAGGACGCGGGCCTCGCGCTCAAGGCCGACATCGCGCCCGACCTCGTCATCCTGGGCGAGCCCAACCTCTTGCGCACGATGCTCGCGAACCTCATGGACAATGCGCTGAAATATGGGCGTTGCGAGGAGGGGACGGTGGAGTTGCAGCTGAAGGCGGTGGGCCAGAAGGCCGAGATCGTGGTGCGCGACCGGGGGCCGGGCGTCGATGCCCAGGACCGCGTGCGCCTGACCGACCGCTTCGTGCGCATGGACGCTGCCCGCTCCAAGCCCGGCGCCGGCCTGGGGCTGTCGATGGTGAAGGCGATCGTCGGCCACCACGGCGGCGTCCTGTCGCTGGAGGATGGCGCGCCCGGCTTCCTGGCGCGCATCGCGTTCCCGCTGGGCACGCGCGCGTGAGCGCGCTGGGCGAGCGGCTGACGCCGCTGCCGGGCCCCGGCGACGCGGCGTTCGAGGCCGATTTCACCGCCGCGCTCGCGGCGGCCGGCGGCGCGCCGGTGCCGGCCGCACAGGTGGCGGCGCTGGCGTCGGTGGGGGAGGTGTCGCCCTTCCTCAAGGGGCTGATGCTGCGCCATCCGGCGATGGTGGGCGAGGTGCTGGCCGTGCCGCTCGCCGACAGCGTGGCGGCCGCGATCGCCCCGCCGGAGGACGAGGTGGAGGTGGCGCTGCGGCGCGGCAAGCGGCGCGTCGCGCTGGCCGTGGCGCTGGCGGACCTTTGCGGCGAGGCCTCGGTTGAGGAGGTGACGGAGGCGCTGAGCAATTTCGCCGACGCGGCCGTCTCCCACGCGCTCGCCGCCGGGCTCGCCGAGCTCAAGGCCCGCGGCCACATCGAGACGGACGATCCGGCCGAGAGCGGGCTCGTCATCCTCGCCATGGGCAAGCTCGGGGGGCGCGAGCTCAATTACTCCTCCGACATCGACATCGTGGTGCTGTTCGACCCGGAGCGGGCCGCCGCGATCGGCATGTCGCCGGGCCGCGCGGTGCGGCTGGCCCAGCGCCTCGCCTCGCTGCTGAGCGCGCGCACGGCGGAGGGCTACGTCTTCCGCGTCGACCTCAGGCTGCGGCCCGATCCGGGCGCGACGCCGGCGGCTGTCTCGACCCGCAACGCGCTCTCATACTATCAGACCCGGGCGCGCGCCTGGGAGCGCCAAGCGATGATCAAGGCGCGCCAGATCGCCGGCGACCGCGCCGCGGGCAAGGCGTATCTGCGCGCGGTGGGCCCCTCGATCTGGCAGACCAGCTACGATTTCGCCGCCATCGACGACATGATGGCCATGCGCGAGCAGATCGCCGCCGTGAAGGGCGCCGGGACGCTGACGGCGCCCGGCCACAACGTGAAGATCGGGCGCGGCGGCATCCGCGAGATCGAGTTCTACGTGCAGACGCTGCAGCGGGTGACGGGCGGGCGCGACGCCAAGCTGCGCGGCCGCTCCACGGTGCGGATGCTGGAGGTGCTGGCGGCGCACGGCTGGATCTCGCAGGAGGACGGCGACACCATGATCGCGGCGTACCGCTATCTGCGCCGCGTGGAGCACCGCCTGCAGATGATCGCCGACGAGCAGGTGCACACCCTGCCGGAGGAGGCCGGGCTGCCGCGCATCGCCCGCATGATGCGCGACGACGATTTCGAGGGCCACCTGCGGGCCGCGCTGGAGGCGGTCCACGCGCGCTTTCTCGGCCTCGGCAACGGGGGGTTGCGCTCCAACCCCATGCTGGCCGATGCCGTGGGATCGGACGAGCCGGTGGACGAAGCGCTGATGGAGGCCTTCGCGCAGAAGGCGGCGATCTGGCATGGGGGCAAGTATCGCGCCCTGCAGACGGAGCGCGCGCGGGGGCTGTTGCAGCGCCTGGAGCCGGCGCTCGCCAAGGCTGTCGCGGGCAGCGCCGATCCGGCCGTCGCGCTGGAGGGGCTCGACGCCTTCTTCGCGCGGCTGCCGGCCGGCATCGATTTCTTCACCCGGCTCGACCGCCAGCGCGTGGTGATCCCGGTGCTGATCCTGGTGGTGGCCGCCGCCCCGCGCCTCGCCGAGCAACTGACGCGCCGGGTGCGGCTCCTGGATGTGCTGGTCGATCCGCAATTCTACGGCCGGGCCGTCGACCGCGAGGCGCAGGCGGAGGCGCTCGACACCGCGCTCGCCGCCGAGGCGGACTATGAAGGCCAGCTCAACGCGCTGCGCCTGTTCGGCCAGGAGCAGATGCTCCTGATCGAGGTGCGCGTCCTGACCGGCTCGATGCTGAGCGCGGAGGCGGGCGCGCAGATCAGCCAGCTCGCCGCGCTGTGCGCCTCGCGGGCGCTCGCCATCGCGACGGCGAATTTCGAGGCCGTGCACGGACGCCTCAAGGGCGGCGGTGTGGCGCTGCTGGCGCTCGGCTCGTTCGGCAGCCATGAGATGACGCCGGCCAGCGATCTCGACATCGTCTTCATCTACGACGCCGCCGACGATGCGGGCCAGTCCGACGGGGCGAGGCCGCTGACGCCCGGACACTACTATTCGCGCCTGGCGCAGCGCTTCATCGCGGCGCTGAGCGCGCCGACCTCGCACGGCAAGGTGTTCGACGTGGATCTGCGGCTGCGCCCGTCGGGGCGTGCGGGGCCGCTCGCGACGCACATCCGCTCCTTCGAGCGCTATCACGCCGAAAGCGCGTGGGTGTGGGAGCACATGGCGCTGACCCGCGCGCGGGTGGCGGCGGGGGACGACGCGGTGGGCGCGCGCGCGCTGGCGGCGATCCAGAGCGCGCTGACGCGTCCGCGCGATCCGGTCGAGCTGACGGCGGACGTGTTGGAGATGCGGCGCAAGCTCGACGGCATGTCGCGCCAGGATTCCCGCCACGCGCCGGGCGGATTGTCGGACGTGGAGTTCATCGCCCAATTTCTGCGCCTGCGCAGTGGGCTCGCGACGACGACCACGCTCACCCGGCGCATGCTGCGCGAGCTGGCCGCCGCCGGCGAGCTGGACGAGGGCGCGCTGGAGGTGCTGGTCAACGCGCACCGCCTGTTCCGCGCCTTGATGCGGCTCTTCGCCATCGCCGGCATCGACGCGGAACCGGCCGACGCGCCCAAGGCGCTGCAGCCCCTGTTGCTGCGCACCGCCGATGCGCCCGACATCGCCTACCTCACGGCCGACCTCGCCGAGCGGCGCATCGCGGTGCGGGCGATCTTCGAAGAGCTGATCGGCGTCGTCTAGGCCATCCTGCGCCCGCTCGGGCCGCGCCGCCGAATGGCATCGGTGTCGCGTTCGACCGCGCACGCCTGCGGCGCCGTCATTTTTGCAATTGTGACCTAGAATACATTTGGACCGTGTTCGATCGTTGCCACCTTCAGTATGAACGAACTCTCGCAGAAGCGGGGTCGTCTGCTGGAGGCAGACATGTCAGAATTCTACTATATCCACTATAACGATGACGGCGAAATCGTGCTGGGCGAGGATGAGACTATGCATCTCACCTTCGACGCAGCGGATGCGATGATCCATTTCTCTCAGAAATCGAGTCAGACCTACGATACGAGCGATTTTTGGGGGAAGTACGAGTATAAGCTGGAAGATTCCGGGATGGCGGTGCTCGATTCCGACGAGACGAGCTATACCAATGGTTCGTCCTGGCGAGAAGATCACACCGAGAACGTCGGCGCCAATAACAATGGGCCGGATGTTACCTATCACACGTCATACTATTCGCTGATCGTCGGCAACGACAACGCCAACGTCATCTACGGGGCCGACAGTGCGACCCACTGGGGCGGCCTCGACGATACGGTCTATGGCGGGCTGGGCAACGACACGATCTACGGTCTGTCGGGCGACGACGCCCTCTATGGCGAGGACGGCGACGATGTGTTGTTCGGTGGCAAGGGGTCCGATCTGCTGGTCGGCGGCGACGGCGACGACCTGATCTATTCGGGCCGCCTGTACGACGGCAGCAGCGACCAGCTGATCGGCGGGGACGGGCACGACACCTTTGTGCTGGGCGACTTCACCGGCGACACGGTGCCCAACGCCATCGATTGGAACGCCCTGGCGATCGAGGTCAGCGAAGACCTCGCCCACATCGGCTATTCGGCAACGCCGAACCCGGCGGTGGCGATCGCCAAGGGCGTCGTGCCGGCCGTCTACGACATCGCCAATGCCGTGATCGATGCGCAGGGGAGCGAGACCTTCGACGCGCCCGAGGCGGCCTATGCGGCGGTTGAGGACTTCAACCCCGTCGAGGACGTGCTGATCCTGCCGCTCAACGCGTCCGGCCTGGCCAATGTCTTCGTCTCCAGCGACACCGATACCGAGAACGCCTTCACGATCAAATACGACACCGGCACCAGCGTCGACATCGTCGCGACGGTCTCCTTCGCGGATGCGGCGGAGATCTACGGCGACGACGCCACCTCCATGAGCGCGACGGCACAGCAGGCCTTCGTCGACGCGATCATGCAGTCGGCGATGGTGGTCGGCACGGACGGCGTCACCTACGGGCTGACGGACGGTTTCGCGGTCGATGCCGGCGATATCGATCTCGGCGCACTGGGGTCCAACAGCTACATCGTGATGGGTGCCTATGCCGGCGCCTACCTGCAGGGCGACAGCTCGGCCGACTACCTGTTCGGCACCACCTACGGCGATGTCATCTCCGGCTATCGGCTCGACGCGACGACCGGCACCAGCTTCGCGCCGGAAAATGCCGGCAACGACGAGATGCGCGGCTTCGGCGGCGACGACAGTTTCTATGGCGGCGCGGGCAACGACTACATCTATGGCGGCGAGGGGAACGACACCTCGCTCTATATCGATGCGGCGGCGGGGATCAGCGTCGACCTGGCGGCGACCGAGACCGACGCCAACGGCACCTATGCGCGGGCCGAGGACGGGTTCGGCACGACGGACAAGCTCTACAGCGTGGAGAACATCGTCGGCTCCGCCTACGACGACACCATCGGCGGCGACGAGGGCGCCAACGTCCTGTCCGGCGGCGAAGGCGACAACTGGATCGCCGGCGGCGGCGGCGACGACACGATCTATGCCGGCTCCGGCAACGACACGATCGATGGCGGCGACGGCGACGACACGGTCGTGGTGCACGGCGGCGAGAATGTCATCGACGGCGGCGCCGGAACCGACTGGCTCGACTTCACCGAGGCGGAGGGTTCGGTTTCGGTCGATGCCGCGGCGGGGACCGTGACCGGCGCCGACGGGCTGGTCAGCCAGATCGCCGGCTTCGAGAACGTGATCGGCGGGGAAAGCGCCGACCGGATCGTCGGCGGCGACAGCGGCGGCTGGCTGACGGGCCTCGACGGCGACGATGTGATCGTCGGCGGCGCGGGCGCGGACACGCTCACGTCGGGCGAGGGCGACGACACGCTGACGGGCGGGGCGGGGGCCGACACCTTCGTGCTCGACGGCAGCGGCATCGTGACGATCACCGATTTCGACGCGTCGGAGGACGTCATCATGGTGGACGGGTCCGCCCGCGGCATGGATCTCACCGGGGCACCGGACCTGATGGATTTCATTTTCTACCAGGACGACGATTTCAACGTGCACTTCGTCGAGTACGGCAAGCCGATGCAGGAGATGTTCGTCGTGGAGGGCATCTTCGACCACCAGGTGACCAGCGGGGCGGAAGGGGCGGCCGCGATGGACGGGATCTGGTTCTACTGAGCGGGGGCGTCAGCCCTCGCGCGGCAGGCGCACGGTGACGGTGGTGCCTTTGCCGACCTCGGACTGGATCTCCATCTTGCCACGGTGCAGCTCGGTCAGCGAGCGGGCGATGGCGAGGCCGAGGCCGGAACCCTGGTGGGTCTTGGTGAACTGGTTCTCCACCTGCACGAAGGGCTGGCCGAGCCGCTCCAGCTCGCGCTTGGGGATGCCGATGCCGTTGTCCTCCACGGCGATCACCACCCATTCGCGCTCCAGGCGGGCCCGCGTGGTGACGCAGCCGTCGTTGGGGGTGAACTTCACCGCGTTGGACATCAGGTTGAGGAGGATCTGCTTCATGGCGCGGCGGTCGACCAGGATGCGCATCCCCTCGCCGATGGCGGAGGCGAGGGTGATGTTCTTCTCGGCCGAGATGGGCGTCATGATGCGCATCGCCTCGGTGAACAGCTCGGTGAGGTCCACCGTCTCCACCGACAGGTCCACCTGACCGGCCTCGATGCGGCTCATGTCGAGGATGTCGTTGATCACGCCCAGCAAATACGTGCCGGAGTGGTGGATGTCGTTGCAATATTCCTCGTACTTGTCCGCGCCCAGCGGGCCGAACATCTGCGTGCCCATGATCTCGGAGAAGCCGATGATGGCGTTGAGCGGCGTCCTGAGCTCGTGCGAGATGTTGGCGAGGAATTCGGACTTGGCGCGGTTGGCGTCCTCGGCGCGGGTCTTTTCCTCGGCGTGCTTCTTGGCGAGCTCGGAGAGCTGCTGTGCCTGATTTTCGGCCGTTCGCCGCGCGCGCGACAGCTCCACCACGTTGGCCTTGAGGCTTTTCTCCTTTTCCATGAGCTGTTCCTCATGGTGCTTCAGCGCGGTGATGTCGGTGCCGACCGAGACGAAGCCGCCGTCCTTGGTGCGGCGCTCGTTGATCTGCAGCCACCGGCCGCCGGCGAGCTCGGCCTCGTAGGAGCGCTCTTCCTCGTTCTGCTTGCCCTTGGCGATGGCCTGGGTGGAGACGACCGGCTGCAGCGCCGCGTTGATGACCACGTGATAGGGCGTGCCCGGCCGCACCGCGTCGTCCGGCAGGTTGTGCATCTCCTGGTACTTGGTATTGCACATGACGAGGCGGTTGTGCGCGTCCCACAGCACGAACGCCTCCGAGACGGTCTCGATGGCGTCGCGCAGGCGCATGTCGGCGGTGGCGGACAGCTCGGCGAGGCGCTTTTGCTCGGTGGTGTCGAGCGCGACGCCGATGAGGTGGGGCCGGCCCGCCTCGCCGCGCACCAGTTCGGCGCGCATGGACAGCCAGATCCACCGGCCGTCCGCGTGGCGCATGCGCAAGGTGCGGTCGAGCACCGGCTCGCCGGAGCGCAGCTGCCGCTCGGCGACTTCGTAGAGGTCGCCGTCGTCGGGGTGGACGAGCGCGGACACCTCGCGGAATCCCATCAGCTCGTCGCGCGGTGGCATGCCGAGGACCTCGAACATCGATTGGGTCCAGAACATGCGCCCGCGCGCCACGTCCCAGTCGAACAGGCCGCAGCGGCCGCGGGTGAGGGCGGTGTCGATGCGCGTGCGCGTCTCGGTGTAGATCTGGTCGGCCGACTGGGCGCGCGCCGACTGGGCGTAGAACGCGTACACGATGACGATGATGACGCCGGCCGTGCACATGAACAGGACCGCGTTGGTGGACAATTCGTCCCGCCACTTGGACAGCACCTGCTGCACCGGCTGGGTGATCGCCAGCATCGCCTCGGTGCCCTCGATGTGGTGCACGGTGGCGAAGCGCGTCATGCCGCGCGTGACGATCTCCATCACCCCGGCGCGCTTGCCGAAGGTGGTGAGCGGCTGGTTGGGGCCCAGCAGCACGCTGTCGCGCTCGCCGGTGAAGTCGGCGCGGAAGGGGAAGGTGGCGGTGACGACGCCTTTCTCGATCAGCGCGATCTGGCGCCCGTTCTGGGTGGCGTTGTCGGGCAGCACCTCGCCGAGGATGGCGGGCATGCGTGCGTTGGTGGTGGTGGCGAGGCGCGCGGTGTCGGCGGCGAGCGCGGTGGCGAGCAGGGTGATCTCGCTCTGCGCGTCGGCGAGGATCTCGGCGCGGTGGTCCACCGTGATGGCGATCCGGTAGGCGCCGATCACCAGGATGAAGATGACGGTGAGAAAGGGGATGGCGCGGCGCAGGATCGGCTCGCGGGCGAGGAGCTGGCTGTAGCCGGGCGCCGCGAGGAGGCGAACGTGACCGTTCATCTCCTTGGCGGGGCGGGTGTTCTTGCCGGGATCCTCGCCGAGGGAGCGGGCGGCGGGCGCGGCGGCGGGCTGGGCGCGGGCGGCCTTCTGGCGTCCGGCGCCGGCGAGGCGGGCGGCGGCACGGTGGCGCGCGGACACACGGGCGGACGCGATCCCGTCCACGCTCGCGGCAGGCTCGGCAGCCGCCGGCGCGGCGGCGGAACGCTCCACCTCCATGGTGCCCAGCGTGGTCAGGGCCATTGCGGATTGCCTCGTTGCGATTCGCCCTCGAGTATGAGCCTGCGCCAACAGTTGTCCAAGTAAGGTTAATGAATGGTTACCGGCCGCGCCGAAGCGGCCGGTTTGCCGCTCAAAGACCCTTCAACAGGCGGCGCACGATGTCGGCGACGTCGGAGGAGTGGGCGCTCGCGGCGACCTCCTCGAGGGCCGCCTTGGCGCCGGCGCGCCGGCCGGCATCGAAGCGCCGCGCATCGCCGAAGGCGGTGAGGAGGCGCGCCGCCACCTGCGGGTTGCTGGCATCGAGCGCGCGGCAGACCTCGGCGAGGAAGCGGTAGCCGGAGCCGTCCGCGGCGTGGAAGGCGGCCATGTTCTGGGCGAAGCCGCCGATCAGGCTGCGGGCGCGGTTGGGGTTGGCGAGCGAGAAGCGCGGATGGTCCATCAGCGCCCGGGTGCGGGCGAGGGGGGCGCCGTCGCCGCGCATGGCTTCGAGCATGAAGTATTTGTCGAGCACCAGCGGTTCTGCCTCGAAGGCGTCGTGGAACGCCTTGAGCGCGGCGTCGCTCTCGGCGGCGCCGGCGCCGGCGAGGGCGCCGAGGGCGGCGAGCCGGTCGGTCATGTTGGCGGCGTTCTCGGCCTGGGCGAGGGCCGCGTCCACGGTTCCGCCGGCGGTGAGGAGGCCGAGGGCCGCGTTGCGCAGGGCGCGCCGGCCGGCGGCTTCGGCCGACAGGTCGTCGGCGGCGGGCTGGGCGGCGCCGTGCAGCTCCGCGAGCTGGGGCGCCAGCGCCGTGCCGAGGGCGGCGGCGAGGGCGCGGTAGGCGGCGTCCGCCTTGTCGGCGTCCACGTCCTTGGCGAGCGCCTCTACCAGGCTGACGCGCGAGGGCACCTGCAGGAGAAGCGCGCGCAGCTCCGGCTCCAGCGCCTCGTCGGTGGCGGCCTTGCCGAGCGCGGCGGCGAGCGCCTCCACGGACGGCTCGGCGCCGCCGTAACGCGCCTGGAGGTCGGCCAGCATCAGCCGCTGCGCCGCGTCCCACAGGCTGAAGGGGTCGTTCTCGCGGGCGAGGAGGGCGATGTCGCGCGCCTCGTCCTGCGGCCGGTCGACCAGCACGGGCGCCGAGAAGGCCCGCAGCACCGAGGCGACGGGCGCTTCGTTGAGCCCGCTCAGCTCGATGGTGACGCTTTCGGCCCCCAGCACCACGCAATCGCCGTTGAGCGAGCCGCCGCTGACATGGGCGGCCGCGAGGTCGATCGCCCCCGTGCCGCCGAAGAGGGCGACGCGCACCGGGATCGGCTTGGCGCCGGCGCCCTCGGCCGGCACCTGGGTCAGCGTCAGCCGGGCGACGCCGTCGGCATAGGATTCGGTCACCGTCACCGTGGGGGTGCCGGGCTCCTCGTACCAGGGCAGGAAGGCGGCGGCGTCGAGGGTCGCGAAACAGTCGAGGAAATCCTCGATGGTGGCGGCGGTGCCGTCGTAGCGGGCGAGATAGTCGGCCATGCCCGCGTCGAACGCCTTCCGCCCGACCAGCGTCTCGATCATGCGGATCAGCTCGGCGCCTTTTTCGTAGACGGTGGCGGTATAGAGGTTGGAGATCTCGTCGTAGCGGCGCGGGCGCACGGGATGGCGCAGCGGCGAGGCGTCCTCGCGGAACTGGGCGAGGCGCAGGCGCCGCGCGTCCTGCACGCGCTTGACGCCGCGCGAGCGCACGTCGGAGGTGAACTCCTGGTCGCGGAAGACCGTGAGCCCCTCCTTGAGGCA
>JAUIJH010000275.1 GCA_030431335.1 Alphaproteobacteria bacterium | reverse complement strand
ACAGACGTATCTTTCAGCCCCGCGCTTGCCGATCCTGGTTCCGGCGCTCGTGCCTGGGCTCGTCATCGTGTTCGCGCTGTGCGTCTATCCGCTCACGCTGGCGATCCTGGCGAGCGTCGAGGGTGAGACGGGCGTCACGTTCGAGCGCTACATCGCCTTCCTGACCGACCGCGCGAGCTACGCGCCCCTCTTGCGCACGATCGGGCTGGCGCTCGCCACGACGGTCGTCTCCGTCGTCATCAGCATCCCGATCGCCTACGCCGCCCGCACGTCGCGCTGGCTGGGGACGGTGCTGCGCCTTCTGGTCGCCTTGCCCCTGGCCGTGCCGGTGCTGATCGCCGGCTATGCGCTGACGCTGTTCTTCTCGACCAACGGGCTCTTCAACAACGTTCTCGTGCGTGTTCTGGGGATCCTCGAAGATCCGCTGATTATTTCCTATACCTGGGGCGGCCTCGTCCTCGCCTGCGTGTGGCGGTTCTTTCCCTATACGGGCCTCCTCGTGATCTCCGCGATCACCGCGCTGGAGCGCAATCTGGAAAATGCCGCCGCCAGCGCCGGCGCCAACCCGCTGCAGACGTTCTTCCGGGTGACGCTGCCGGTGATCGCGCCGGCCGCGCTCACCGGCGGCGTCCTCACCTTCGTCAACACCTTCGGCACGTTCAGCATTCCGCTGATCATGGGCGGCAGCCGCTCCTCCGAAGTGCTCTCGGTGATCGCCTACCGCAAGATTGCCGGCCAGTTCGACTGGCCCGCCGCCTCGACCATCGTGGTGGTGATGGCGATCGTGCAGATCGCCACCCTCGTGGTGCTGCGTTCCGCCATCGAACGCTGGGCGGGCCGGCGGTGAGCATGGCGATGCCGGCCCGCCGCTTCTCCCTCCCGCTCGGCCGCATGGCGGCGTACGGGGTCGCGCTCATCCTGTTCGCGTTCATCGCGGCACCGCTGTTCGTGCTGTTCATGTGGTCCATCGCACAGCAGTGGTTCTGGCCGAGCATCCTGCCGACCGAGTTCACCTTGCGCTGGTATCGCTGGGCGATCGAAACGCCCAACGTCCTGCGGGCGCTCCGGACGAGCCTCGTCGTCGCGGTCGCCGTCACCCTGGTGACGACAATCGTGGCGACGCCGGCAGCCTTCGTGCTCAGCCGTTTCCGGTTCGCGGGCCGCGGCGCCATTCGGACCATCTTCTCCGTGCCGCTGCTGGTGCCCTATATCAGCCTGGGCGTCGGCGTCGCGTCGGTCTTCTACACGGTGGGCCTCACCGGCAGCCTCGTCGCGGTCATCCTCGCCCACATGATCGCGGCACTGCCGTTCGGGGTCCTGATCATCTCCGCGGCGGTGGACGATCTCGCGCCGGAAATCGAGGAGGCTGGCCTGGCGTGCGGCGCGCCCCCTCTCACGGTGTTCTTCCGCCTGACCTTGCCGCAGCTGGCGCCGGCCATGATGGCTCAGGCCGTCTACGTCTTCATGCTCTCGATGGACGAGTTCACGCTGACGCTGCTTGTCTCGAGCCCCGAGACGGCGACGCTTCCGGTGCAGATGTATTCGGCGATGGGCGAGGGATACCTGCAGATCTCCAGCGCGCTCGCGATGCTGCTGCTCGCTCCGAGCGTCCTGTTTTCCTACGTCATCGCGCGCTTCCTGCGCACCGATCTGGCGCACGGCGCCTGAGACCCGATCGAACAACCAAAAAGGTATGGGGGGAACTATCATGAGATCACAGCTGAAGGCTGGCGTCGCCGCGATCGCGGTGCTCGGCGCCTCGATTGCGCCGGCGGCGGCCGTGGACATCACGTTCTACGACACGATGTCGGGCGCCAACTTCGTCCAATGGTGGCAAACCACGGCCCTGCCGATGTGCAAGGACGCCTTCGATGGCGAGGTCCGCTACACGTCTGCCGGCTCGGCCGAAGTGTTGCAGCGCCTCAAGGCCGCCGGCGAGGGCAATGGTGACATCGACATCCTGTTCCTGGCGCCGGACAAGATCGCCGCGTTCAAGAAGGAAGGCGTGCTCGCCGACCTGACGGCGCTCGACATCGCGAACCTCGCCAACACCGAGGAGCCCGACAGCAAGTTCGCCGCCGGCACCGAGCTGGAGGGCACCGGCGCGCCCTTCTTCCGCTACAGCTACACGCTCATCTACAACAGCGACTTCGTCGAGAACCCGCCCAAGACGTTCCAGGAGCTGTACGAGCGGCGCGACGAGTGGAAGGGCCGCATCTCCTACGTCGACCCGCGCTCGACCGTCTCGGGCGCCGGCCGGTTCTTCGTCGCGATGTTCCTGCAATCGTTCGGGTCCGACCTGGGCTTCACCGCGGACGGCGAAGAGAACGAGACCTGGGCCCCGGCCTGGGAAAAGCTGGCCGAGTTCGAGCAGGCGAACGCGCCCAAGCACGCCGAATCGGGCGGCTCGCACATGGCCCAGTTCGCGTCCGGCGAAATCGTCATCGGCTTCCACGCGCTCGACTTCGCGATCTTCTCGCGCAAGCAGGGCACCATCCCGCCCTCGATGCAGACGCAGCTTCCGGGCGACGGCACGCCGGGCGGCGCGGGCTACCTCGCCATCCCCGCCAACGTGAGCGACGAGCAGAAGGCGGCCGCCGCCAGCTTCATCGACTGTGCGCTGTCGAGCGAGGTCCAGGCGCAGATGACCAACGACATGTACCAGTTCCCCGGCACAAACTCTTGGGACGCCCTGTCGGACGAGGCGAAGGCGGTGATGCCGTCCAAGGACGAGTACACCGCGTCGCGCTCGCCCGATCCGTCCGCCGAGGCGCTCTCCCACATCGCCGAGGTCTGGTCCGAGAAGTCCGGTTACTGACGATGACGACGGCCGCGATCCGGGTTGAACGCCTCTGTAAGTCCTACGGCAGGACGACGGTCATCGACGACCTGTCGCTGGACATTGCCCAGGGAGAATTGATCACCTTGCTGGGGCCCTCGGGCTGCGGAAAGACGACGACCCTGCGCTGTATCGGCGGCTTCATCACGCCCGATCGCGGCCGAATATTCATCGGCGATCGAGACCTGTCCGGCGTGCCGCCCTACAAGCGGCGCCTCGGCATGGTCTTCCAGAACTTCGCCCTGTTCCCGCACCTCACCGTGTTCGGCAACGTCGCGTTCGGCCTCAAGCTCCGTTCGGTCGGCCGCGCCGAGATGACGAGCCGGGTGCGCCGCGCCCTCGACATGGTCCAGCTCGTGGGCTTCGACGACCGCTTTCCCAAGCAGCTCTCGGGCGGGCAGCAGCAGCGCGTCGCGCTGGCGCGGGCGCTCGTCTACGAGCCCGAGGTGCTCCTGCTCGACGAACCGCTGTCCAGCCTCGACGCGCGGCTGAGGGTGGAGATGCGCAACGAAATCCGTCGGCTCCAGCAGGAGCTCGGGCTGACGGCCGTCTACGTGACGCACGACCAGGAAGAGGCGCTGTCGATCTCCGACCGCGTCGCCGTGATGAACGGTGGCCGGATCGAGCAGCTGAGCACCCCCTGGGACATCTATAACCGGCCGCAATCCCACTTCGTCGCGTCCTTCGTCGGGACGGCGAACATCGTCGCCGCAACCGTCGCCGACGGGAGGCTCCGGGCCGGCTTCGGCCTCGACGTGCCCGCCGACGCCACGGATGGCGCGGGCGACCGCGAG
>JAUIJH010000274.1 GCA_030431335.1 Alphaproteobacteria bacterium | reverse complement strand
TGGTGCCACGGGACGATGTTGGAGTGATGCTCCATCACCGACAGCACGATCTCGTCGCCGGGGCGGATGAGGGGCCGCAGGTAGGCCTGCGCGACGAGGTTGATCGCCTCCGTCGAGGAGCGGGTAAAAACGATCTCGTCCGCGCTCGGCGCGCCCAGATGGCCGCGCACGATCTCGCGCGCCCCCTCGTAGGCCTCGGTGGAGCGGTTGGCCAGCGTGTGCAGGCCGCGATGGACGTTGGAATAGTCGTGCGCGTACGCCTGCATGATGCGGTCGAGCATCGCCTTGGGCTTCTGCGCCGAGGCGGCATTGTCGAGGTAGGCGAGCGGCTTGCCGTGGATCTCCTCGGCGAGGATCGGAAAGTCCGCGCGGACCGCCGCGATGTCGAGCTTGGGCGCCTGCGCGTCCATCACTCGGCCTCCGCGGGGGCGCCGATCGCCGTCCGCAACATGCCCGCGAGCGCGTCCGACAACGCCTCGTCGCCGACATTTTCCAGTGCTTCCAGCAGGAACGCCTCGACCAGGAGGCGCCGCGCCTGCGCTTCGGGAATGCCGCGGGCGCGCAGATAGAAGATCGGATCCTCGTCGAGATCACCGGAGGTGGCGCCGTGGCCGCACTGCACGTCGTCGGCGAAGATCTCGAGCTCCGGCTTGTTCATCACCTCGCCGGTGTCGTCCAGGAAGAGGGCGTTGGACATCATCTTGGCGTCGGTCTTCTGCGCGCCGGGATCGACCACGATGCGGCCCTGCACGATGGCAATTCCGCCTTCGCCCACGGCCGAGCGGAACACCTCCGTCGAGCGGCTCGCCAGCGCGTTGTGGCGCACGTTGAGCGTGTTGTCCGCGTGGCGCTTGCCGATCGACACGGTGGCGGCGCGGAAATTCGCTTCCGCCTCGTCGCCGGCGACGTGGCAGAACGCCTGCGCGCGCATCAGCCCCAGCCCGGTGGAGACCGTGAGATGGTCGAGCACCGCGTGTGCGCCGAGCCGGATGTGGTGCGTGGTGAGGTTGGTCGCCTCGGCGCTACCCCCCTCCACGATGCGCGTGAGGTTGAGCCGCGCGCGGGGCGCCAGCGTGATCTCGGCCATGTCGTTGGTGACGGCCTTGGGACCGGCGGCGAAACGCTCCACGATGCGCGCCTCGGCTCCCTCGGCCAGGAATATCGCGAGGCGGCCCATCACCAGATCGTCGCCGGGCACCAGGTGCACGATCTCGATCAGCGGCGCCACGGTGCCCTCGATCTGGAGCACCGCACCACCGTCGAACAGGCCGACATTGGCGAGCGTCAAGGGATCGTCCTCGCCGGTGACGAGCGCGCCGATCGCGTCGATGGCGCCCTCCGGCGCCAGGATCGACGCGACGGTGAGCCCCTCCGGCAACGTCCCTTCCAGGGCGGCGAAACGGCCGTTGGCGACGATCACCCGCACCGCGCCGTCGACCAGCGGCGGCACGGCGGCGAGCGCATTGCCCACCTCTTCCTTGCCGATTTCGGCAGCCGGCGCCGGCAGGTTGCGCAGCCGCGCCTTGAGGTCGGTGTATTTATAGGCCTCGACGCGGCGATGGGGCAGGCCAGCCGCGGCAAAGCGGCGGAACGCCTCGGCACGGCCGGCGTCGAGCGGCGCGGAGGAGAAATGCGGCGCGCGCGCCTCGAACAGGTCCGCCAGCGCGCGCTCCGCGTCGGTGGTGACGATGGGTGCCGCCATCACGCCACCTCGAGGAATTCGGCATAGCCCTTGGCTTCGAGCTCGAGCGCGAGCTCCGGCCCGCCCGAACGCACGATCTTGCCGTGGGCGAGGACGTGCACATGGTCGGGTTTGATGTAGTCGAGCAGCCGCTGATAGTGGGTGATGATGAGGAACGAGCGCTCGGGGCTGCGCAGCGCGTTGACGCCGTCGGCCACGACCCGCAGCGCATCGATGTCGAGGCCCGAATCGGTCTCGTCGAGCACGGCCAGCGTCGGCTGAAGCAGCGCCATCTGCATGATTTCGTTGCGCTTCTTCTCGCCGCCCGAGAAGCCGACATTGATCGGCCGGCGCAGCATTTCCGGGCTGATCGACAGCTTTTCGGCCGCTTCCTTGACGAGCTTCATGAACGCCGGCGTCGACAGCGCGTCCTCGCCGCGCGCGGCGCGCTGGGCGTTGAGCGCGGTCTTCAGGAAGGTCATCGTGGCAACGCCGGGCACCTCGACCGGATACTGGAAGGCGAGGAAGATGCCCGCCGCGGCACGCTCCTCCGGCTCCATCTCCAGGAGATCCTGCTCCTTGAAGCGGACGGTGCCGTCGGTGATCTCGTAGCCGTCCTTGCCGGCGATGACGTTGCCGAGCGTCGATTTGCCGGCCCCGTTCGGCCCCATGATGGCGTGGACTTCGCCGGGCCAGATCTCGAGGTCGAGCCCCTTCAGGATCTCGCGGCCTTCACCCTCGACACGCGCGTGGAGGTTTTCGATTTCAAGCATTGTCCAGATCGTCCTTGGAGCCGCGCTCCCAGATCGGCCGCGCGAGGTGATAAACCCCCGCGCCGACCAGAGCGCCGGCGGTTGCAACTAAAAACACCACGAAGTGGCTCGGATCGTATTGCTGGGCGATCACCAGCCCGGGGGCGGCAAACGCCATGCAGAACAGCATTTTGACGGATGAGAACGGTCGCCGTCCCGTCACCCGACGGAGCCCTCCAGGCTGACGCCGATCAGCTTCTGCGCCTCGACCGCGAACTCCATCGGGAGCTGCTGGATCACGTCGCGTACGAAGCCGTTGACGATCAGCGCCACCGCCTCTTCCTCGCCGATGCCACGGGCACGGCAGTAGAAGAGCTGGTCGTCCGAGATTTTCGAGGTGGTCGCCTCGTGCTCGAACTGCGCGGTGCCGGTTTTCGATTCCACGTACGGAATGGTGATCGCCGAGCACTTGTCGCCGATGAGCAACGAATCGCACTGCGTGTAGTTGCGCGCGTTCTTCGCCCGTCGATTGGCCTGAACGAGCCCGCGATAGGTGTTCATCGACTTGCCGGCGGAAATGCCCTTGGAGATGATCCGGCTCGACGAGCCCTCGCCCAGGTGGATCATCTTGGTGCCGGAATCGATCTGCTGGCGGCCGTTGGAGATGGCGATCGAGTAGAATTCGCCACGGCTATCCTTGCCGCGCAGGATGCACGACGGATACTTCCACGTGATCGCCGAGCCGGTCTCGACCTGCGTCCACGAGATCTTCGAACGGTCGCCCCGGCAATCGCCCCGCTTGGTGACGAAATTGTAGATGCCGCCCTTGCCCTCGGCGTCGCCGGGATACCAGTTTTGCACCGTGGAATATTTGATCTCCGCATCGTCGAGCGCGATCAGCTCGACCACGGCGGCGTGCAGCTGGTTCTCGTCGCGCTGCGGGGCCGTGCAGCCTTCGAGGTAGGACACATAGGAGCCCTTGTCGGCGATGATCAAGGTTCGCTCGAACTGGCCCGTGTTCTGCTCGTTGATGCGGAAGTAGGTCGACAGCTCCATCGGGCAGCGCACGCCGGGCGGCACGTAGACGAACGAACCGTCGGTGAAGACCGCCGAGTTGAGCGTGGCGAAATAGTTGTCGGTCGCCGGAACGACAGTACCGAGATATTTCTTCACCAGCTCCGGATGCTCGCGCACCGCCTCGGA
>JAUIJH010000091.1 GCA_030431335.1 Alphaproteobacteria bacterium | reverse complement strand
AGCCGAAGCCGGACTGGCCGGTATTGTCGTGGACTTCGGCGCTCGCCGCACGCAGTTCGTCCCAGGTCTGCGGAAAGCCCTCGACACCGGCGTCCGCCAAAAGGTCCGTCCGATAGACCATCGCCCAGGTGTCCGTGGTCCAGGGCAAGCCATAGATCTTGCCGTCCCGCCCTTTGGCGAGGTCTTGTGCCGCGAAATCCTCGAATCCGTTTCCGGGAGGATCGCTCGCCAAGTAATCGTCCAGCGCCAGCGCGGCGCCGGCATCGCCCATCTCCGTCACCCAGACCTGCGCGACGTGCGCCACGTCCGGCCCCTGGCCGACGGCCGACTCCCTGAGGAGCTGGTTGCGCGCGTCGGACCAGCCGATGCGCTGAAGGTCGACCTTGATGTCCGGATGGGAACTCTCGAACGCGTCGATCGCGCCGCGCACATCGCTCTCCGCATCGTTGAAGCGGAACGTGATGGTCACGGGGTCCGCAGCGGCGGCGGCCGCCGCTGTGCCGATGATCGCCGCGCTCGACAGGAGCGCAACTGCCAATGATTTCAGCATGATATCCTCCCTCATTTTTAGCGGCCTGGAGCCGCGATTAAGAGAACCATATTTGCGCCTGTTTTGGCTGTCAATCGCCGCTCCGGCGGCCTGGGCGATTGACGGCCTCCATCAACAGTTCTACTAGTGGATCTGTTGTTAAGCTGGCCGGGATGCCTTCCTTGCGGACACGAATCGACGCTCACCACCACCTCTGGCAGCTGGGTCGTTTCCCCTATCCCTGGCTGGCGCCCGACGCGCCGCCGCGTCCTTTCGGGGACCAGAGCGAGCTGAAGCGGGACTACCTTGTTGCCGACTATCGCCGGGACATGGCCGGCCTCGGGGTGATCGCCTCGGTCTTCGTCGAGGCCAACGCCGGCGCGTGCGGCGTGTGCGAGGTCGAATGGGTGGATACGGTGGCGACCGAGGCCATTCCCGCGGTCTCGGTGGGACAGGTCGACCTGCGCCGCCCGGACGTCGCCGCCATGCTCGACCGGTTCGAGGAGACGCCGCGAATGCGCGGGATCCGCATGTCGCTGTGCTGGGATCCCCGGCCCGAGTGGCAGTTCATCGACAGCCCGGACATCCTGTCGTGCGACGCGTTCAAGTCGGGCGTGAGGGAACTGACCCGCCGCAATCTCGTCTTCGACGTTCTGGTGGTGCCCGGCCAGCTTGGGCAACTGGCTGCTTTCGCCGCCGCCAACCCCGACCAGCAGTTCATCATCAACCACCTTGGCACGCCCTTGCAGGAAAGCCGCGACCGGGCGGAATGGACCGCGGGGATGCGCCAGTGCGCGCGGTGCCCGAACCTTGCGATCAAGCTGTCGGGGCTGTGGGTGATCGACCGGAAATGGCGGCCCGACCGGATCCGCGAATCCGTGCGCCTGGCGGTCGATCTGTTCGGCACGGATCGCTGCATGTGGGCGAGCAACTACCCTGTCGAGAAAATCATGTGCCCGGTGCGCGAGCAGATCGCGAACCTCGAAGCGCTGCTCGACGACTTGGGCGAAGACGAAATGAGCGCGGTATTCCGAGATACGGCAGCGCGGCTCTATCGTATTCCTGTGGACGTCAGTGCGGCACCGGTGCGCTGACCCTGCTCGGAGGGAGACGCGGGATGGAAAAAGGGAGGCGGGTTCATGGCAAGCGTTTCAATTGACAATGTGAAGAAACGCTATGGCGCGGTGGAGGCGATCCGCGGCGTTTCGGTGGACATCGCCGATGGCGAGTTCGTGACGCTGGTCGGTCCGTCCGGGTGCGGGAAGTCCACCCTTTTGCGCATGGTGGCGGGGCTGGAGAACATCACCGACGGGGAGATCCGCATCGGCGCACGGGCGGTGAACGACGTCGCGCCGAAGCTCCGGGACATCGCGATGGTGTTTCAGAACTACGCGCTCTATCCGCACATGACGGTGCGCCAGAACATGGGGTTCTCGTTGCGGCTCAAGAAGGCCGGAAGCGCGGAGATGAACGAGAAGGTCACGCGGGCGGCCAAGACCCTCAGCCTCGAAAATCTGCTCGACCGATACCCCCGCGAGCTGTCCGGCGGGCAGCGCCAGAGGGTCGCCATGGGGCGTGCGCTCGTTCGCGATCCGCAGGTTTTTCTGCTGGACGAGCCCTTGTCGAACCTCGACGCCAAGCTACGCGTCCAGATGCGCACCGAGATCAAGGCACTGCAGCAGCAGCTTCGCACCACGACCATCTACGTCACCCACGATCAGGTCGAGGCGATGACGATGGCCGACAAGATCGTCGTCATGCGGGACGGCATCATCGAGCAGATGGGCTCGCCGCTCGACCTCTACGACCAGCCGGTGAACTGGTTCGTCGCGCAGTTCATCGGATCGCCGGCCATGAACATCGTCGACGGGCGGATCGAAGCGGGGCGCTTCGTCGGCAAGGACGTTGTGCTGTCGCTGCCCCAGGCGGCCCAGTGGGATGGCCGGACGGTCGCCCTCGGCATACGGCCCGAGCATCTTCAGATCACCGAGGACGGCGAGATCGCGGGTCAGGTCGAGGTGATCGAGCCCACCGGGTCCGAAACCATCGTGTTCGTCAAAGCCGGCGCGGAGCCGTTCGCGGTGTCGTTGCGCGATCGCGTCTACGCCAGGCCTGGCGACATGGTGCGGCTCTCGCCGTTTCCAGACCGGCTCCACCTGTTCGATGCGCAGTCGGGGGACCGGCTTGCGCTGGCGGACGAGGCGGCCGGCCGAGGTGCAATCCAATGATCTCTCAAGGTGTCCTATTGTCATGACAACATCCCCCGATCGGCAGCGACAGAACGACAAATTGTTGGCGGAGCGGTTCCAGATGGCGGGCCGGCGGGCGCTTGTCACCGGGGGGAGCGTTGGCATCGGACGCGAGATCGCGCTCGCCTTCGCCGAGGCTGGCGCCGACCTCGCCGTACAATATGCGCAGTCCGCCGATGCCGGCTTCGGCTTTCCCTCCGCCGCGACCGACACGGTGGCCGATATCACGCACCGTGGCCGCAAATGCGCCCTTGTCGAAGCGGATTTTGCCGTCCCCGGCGAGGCGACGCGGTGCGTGCAGGAGGCTCGCCACGCGCTCGGCGGGCTGGATGTCCTCGTCATCTGCGCCTCGATCCAATACCGCACCCCCTTCGAGGAGGTGACGGTCGAGCAGACCGACCGGCAAATTCAGGTGAACTTCAAGGCGACGGTCGAATTGCTGCAGGCCGTGCTGCCACAGATGCGCGAGGCGGGGTTCGGCCGGATCCTGACGATTGGCAGCGTCAACCAGATCGCCCCCGAGAGCGTGCTGTCGGTCTATGCCGCGCTCAAGAGTGCGCAGCACAATCTCGCCTTCAACCTCGCGCGTGAGTACGCGCCCCACGGCATCACCATCAACAATCTTTCGCCGGGTCTGATCGCCACCGGGCGCAACAAGTGGCGCCGCGAAGATCCGCAGGCCTGGCGCGCGATCGAGGAAGGCTGCAGCCCGATGCGACGCGCCGGCCGGCCATCGGAGATGGCGGGCGCGGCCCTGCTGCTGTGCTCGGAGGCCGGCAGCTACATCACCGGCGCCGATCTCCAGGCGACCGGCGGTCGGCACCTCGCGGGGTGAGCCTCGGGCCGGCGCCGGCCGCACGGCCATGGAGCGTTCTGGCGCACAAAGCCGCGGAACAGCCCCATTGCTTCGGGCATCGCGGGACGGGTTGGCTCAGCTTGCCGAGATAGGTTTCCTCTTCCGCGCGCTCGGCTTGCTTGCGGCGGGGGCGCGGGGTGGGCCGAGGTGGCTGACGTTGCGGGCCTCCGCCAGCTCCGTCTGGCGTTGGCGCTCGCGGAACCGGGCGCGGTCGCTGTCGCGGTAGGACGCGGCGCAGTGGTGACAGGCGACGCCCTCTTCGAAGTCGGCGTGTTGGCGGTCGGCGGCGCTGAGCGGGCGGCCGCACGCGCGGCACAGCGCGAAGGGCATCGCCGCCAGGCCGTGGCCGAGGGCGACGCGCTCGTCGAACACGAAACAGGCGCCGCGCCAGTCGCTGTCCGCCTCGGGCACCGTTTCGAGATATTTCAGGATGCCGCCCTTGAGGTGGAAGACCTCTTCCACGCCGCGCGACTTAAGGTAGGCCGTGGATTTTTCGCAGCGGATGCCGCCGGTGCAGAACATCGCGATCCGCTTGCCGGCGAACGCGGCATGATGGGCGTCCCACCAGGCGGGAAAGTCGCGGAACCGCTCCATCGCCGGATCGACCGCCCCGGCGAAGGTGCCGATCTCCACCTCGTAGGCGTTGCGCGTGTCGATCACGGCGACGTCGGGCTCGCGGATCAGCGCGTTCCAGGCCTCGGGCGGCACGTAGGCGCCGCTGTCGGCGGGGTTGAGGGCGGGTTGCCCCATCGTCACGATTTCAGCCTTCACGCGCACCTTGAGCCGCGCGAAGGGCATCCGGGCGGCGGTGGATTCCTTCCAATCCAGCGCACCGAAGCCGGGCTCGCGGCGGATGGCGTCGATCACCGCGCGCACACCCTGGGGCGATCCGGCGACGGTGCCGTTGATGCCCTCGCGAGCGAGGATCAGCGAGCCCTTGATCGCGGCGGCCTCGGCCTCGGCGCGGAGCGATGCGGCAAGCGCCTCGGGCTCCGGAACCTCGGCGAAATGATAGAGCGCGGCGACGGTGAACATTGCCGATCAGGTACAAAGTCGTGCCGCCTCGCACAAGCGGCATCTGCGGCCCCGGCGGCTGCCGCCGCGCGGCGGGGGCCGGGCGATGGGCGGCGCGTTCAGGGCCGCGGCGGGGACCGCGGCGCGGGGTGGGGGCCGCGGCAGAAGTGCCGGATTGGCGCCTCGACGGAGCGGATGAAGGCGTCCGCGCGGTCCATCGAGGGGCGCAGGCGCGTTGCCGCCTCGGCCACCTTGCGGCGCAGGGCGGCGAGGTCGACCGTGGTGTGCCGGCCGTCGCGGTAGACGGGGCGGCCGGCGATGATGGTGTCCGTCACCGCGCTGCCGTTCTCGCCGAACACGAGCTGGGTGAGCGGGGCCTGCAGCGGAGCGTAGCGCACCCGGCCGAGATCGAGGAGCACGATGTCGGCCGCGTAGCCCGGCGCGATCCGGCCGAGGCGGGCCTCCTCGCCGAGCGCCGCCGCGCCGCCGGCGGTCGCCATCGCGATCACCTCCGAGGGGGTGAGCCAGTCGTCCGGGTGGGGCGCCGCGAGGCGCGAGAGATAGCTCGCGAGGCGCTGCACCTCGAACAGGCTCATGTGGTCGGACGTGTTGCAGGCGTCGGTGCCCAGCGCGACGCGCACCCCGGCCCGCCGCAGCGCGACCACGGGGGCGATGCCGCTGCCGAGCCGCGCGTTGCTGGCCGGATTGTGCACCACCGTCGTTCCGCTCCGCGCCAGCGCCGCGATGTCGTCCGTGCCGAGCCAGATCCCGTGCGCGACGCTGAGCCGCCGGCCGAGCAGGCCGAGCTCGTCGAGGTGCGCGGTCAACGAGCGGCCGTAGCGGACCGAGGCGGCGTCCGCCTGCACCTTGGTTTCGGCGAGGTGGATCTGGATGGGCAGGTCGTGCTCGTGCGCGAGGTCGCGGCAGGCGAGGAGGAACGGGTCCGTGCAGTGGAGCGGGATGGTGGGCGCGAGGCCGGGGCGCACCCGCTCGCGGTCGAACGGCCAGTGGGCGAGGATCTCGCGGCAGGCCGCGAGGTGGGTCTCGAACGGGGCGGCGCGCAGGGCGGCGGCTTCGCTGCGCTGCGGTTCGGGTAGCGCGTCGAGGAGGCCGGGGATGGCCTGGAAGATGGTGAGGTCGGCCATCATCGGCGCGATCACCGCGCGCAGGCCCGTCTCCGCGTAGGCCCGGCCGATGGCCGTGACGCCGGCGAGGGTGGGCGCCGGAAACTCGCTGAACATGTCGAAGCAGGCGGTGATGCCGTTCTCGATCATGTCGAGCGCGTTGAGCAGCCCGCCGAGATACTTGTCCTCCAGCCTGCGCTCGCGCAGCGTCGGCGCGATGCCGGCGAGGAAGGTCTCGAGGATCGCCCGGTCGCCGAGCAGGCCCTTGCCGAACGGGCCGTGCCCGTGCGTGTGCGCGTTGACGAGGCCCGGGATGGCGAGCCGGTCGCGCGCGTCGAGGACCTCCGCGTCGTCGGGCGCGGCGAGGCCGGGCGGGCCGAGCGCGGCGATGGTGCCGTCGGCGAGGAGGATGTCGGTCGCCGGCGCCGTGCCGTCCGCGAGGTCGAGCAGGCGGCCGCCGCGCAGGACCAGCGGGCGCGGCGCGGCGCTCACGCGGGCCGCTCGACGCGGAAGGCGCGCGCGTCGGCCGCCCGGAAGGCGAGCTGCACCGGCCTGCCGCGCGCGACGTCGAGCGCCGCTTCCTCGTTCTGCACCTTGGCGACGATCGTGGGCCCGCCGGGCGTGCTCACGAACAGGCGCGTCGATTCGCCGAGATAGACCAGCTTGTCGACCGCGCCGGCCACGAGGTTGTCGCGCGCCTCCCCGTCGCCGTGGGCGAGGCGGATGCGTTCGGGCCGCAGCGAGACGTCGGCCGCGTCGCCGGGCGAGAGCCGGTCGACCGCGTTGGCGAGGATGGTGACGCCGCCGCCGAGGCGGATGCGGGCGGTGTCGCCCTCGCACGCGACGACCTCGCCGGCGAGCTGGTTGTTCTCCCCGACGAAGCGGGCGACGAACGGGTTGACCGGGCGCTCGTAGAGCTCGTAGGCGCTCGCGAGCTGCTGGATGCGCCCGTCGTTGAAGACGGCGACGCGGTCCGACATCGTCAGCGCCTCGGACTGGTCGTGCGTGACGTAGATCATCGTCACCCCGAGCGCCTCGTGGATCTGCTTCAGCTCCATCTGCATGTCCTCGCGCAGCTGCTTGTCGAGCGCGCCGAGCGGCTCGTCGAGCAGGATGAGGGGCGGCTCGAAGATCAGCGCGCGGGCGAGGGCGACGCGCTGCTGCTGTCCGCCGGACAGCTGCGCCGGCCGCCGGTCGCCGAACGCGGCAAGGCGGACAAGGCCGAGCGCCTTCGCGACCCGCGCCGCCGTCTCCGCCGCCGGCACGTTCCGCACCCGCAGCGGGTAGGCGACGTTCTCGGCCACCGTCATGTGCGGGAACAGGGCGTAGTTCTGAAACACCACGCCGATGCCGCGCCGGTGCGGGGGCAGGGCGGTGATGTCGCGCCCGTCGAGGCGGATGGTGCCGCTGGTGGGCAGCTCGAAGCCGGCCAGCATCATCAGCGTCGTCGTCTTGCCCGAGCCGGACGGGCCGAGCAGCGTCAGGAACTCGCCCGCGACGACGTCGAGATCGAGGCCGGCGACGACGAGGGAGCGGCCGTCGTAGCTCTTGGACACCTCCTGGAAGCGGACGATGGGCTCGCTCATCGGTCCGGCTCCCGCCATGGCTCGAGCGAAGGGGGAAAGCGCTCGCGGCTCGACTTGCCATCCCAGTCGTAGCCGGCGTAGGCGTCCCACACGGCCTCGGTGGAGACGGCCGCCTCGCGGAAGACCTCGTCCTCGTCGACGGTTTTGGCGCGGCCGTCCGCGACGAGGACGCGGCCGTCCACCATCACGGTGTCGACCATTGCCGGAGAGGCGAGGTGGACGAGGGCGCGCACCGGGTCCGGGTTGTGGCCGAAGGCGGTGGTCTCGGTGGCGAGGATGACGAGGTCGGCCTTGGCGCCGGGGGCGATGCGGCCGAGGTCGGGCCGGCCGAGCGCCGCCGCGCCGCCGAGATTGCTCGCGGCGAACACGTCCTGCGCGAGGCCGGCCTCGAAATGCCCCTCGACGAACTTGCAGGCGGTGGCGGCGGCGCGCATCTCGGCGAACATGTCGAGCGGGTAGGTGTCGGTGCCGAGCGCGACGTTGATGCCGGCCCGGCGGAAGCTGTCGAAGCTCTCGAGCGCGATGCCGCGGCGCGAGAAGGCGAGCGGCGAATGGGCGACCGAGACGCCGTGCGCGCCGAGGATCGCGAGATCGTCGGCGATCGGGTAGCCGACCTTGGAGTGGTGGGCGAGGTAGATCGCGTGCGCGAGGAGGAGGTTCTCGCCGAGCACGCCCTCCTCGGCGAGTTGCTCCACCGGGGTGCGCCCGGTGGTGGAGACCACCTCGAAGAACTCGCGGTGCTGCTCGAGGAAATGCATCGTCAGGCGCACGCCCAGCCGGTCGGCAAGGGCCTTGGCGTGCCGGCGGATGGGCGCCGTCGACAGGTAGTATTCGTCGAGCACGAGGATGCCGGAGACCCGCCCGTCGGCGGCACCCTCGTGCGCGGCGATGAAGTCGGCCGCCTTGTCGAGCATCGCGCGGCCGAGCCCTTCGTCGATCTCGGCGGTGACGCGGCCGTCGCCCTCCAGGAAGTAGCGGCCGGCGGTGGCGGCGGGCGCCCAGTAGAGGCGGATGCCCGCCTCGGCCGCGGCGTCCAGCACGGCGCGGCCCTCGTCGGCGCCTTCGGGGGCGAAGGCGGCGACCGTCGTCACCCCGTGCTTGAGCAGCGAGAGGAAGCCGAAACGCAGCGAGGCGCGCGCGTCCTGCGCGCTCAGCATGCCGGGCCGCCCCTCGCGCGAGCGCGGCAGGAAATGGAGGAAGCCGGACCGCACGAACGCGCGCCGGCCGCCATCCAGGAGGAGGCGCGAGCCTTCCTGCGCGCCGACATGGGCGTGGGTGCTGACCTGGCCGGGGATGACCATTTTCCGCGTCGCGTCGATCCGCGCGTCGGCCGGGCCGTCGTAGGTCCGGCCGACGTGGACGATGCGCTCGCCCTCGACGACGACGACGCCGTCGCGCAATTCGCGGTGGGCCGTGCCGTCGAAGGCGATGATCGTCCCGCCGTCGATGCGGGTGCGGGGACGGGGAGGTGTGGGGGCAAGCGTGGGGATGGGGGTGGTCGTGCTCATTGGGCTTTCCCCTGCAATCGGGCGCTGCGGCGGCGCAGCAACTCGACGGCGATCATCAGGCTCATGCAGACCACGATGAGGACCACGGCCGCTGCCGTGACGGTGGGGCTGAGGTTCTCGCTGACGCCGCTGAAGATCTGCCGCGGCAGCGTGCGCTGCCTCGGGCTGGCGATGAAGATCGTCACCACCAGCTCGTCGAACGAGGTGACGAAGGCGAAGAGCGCGCCGGAGACGACGCCGGGCGCGATGATCGGCAGCGTGACGGTGCGGAAGCCGAAGAGGGGGCTCGCCCCCAGGCTCGCCGCCGCCCGCACCACCGTCGGGTCGAAGCCCTGCAGCGTGGCGAGGACGGTGACCACCACGAAGGGCAGCGCCAGCACGGTGTGGGCGAGCACCATGCCGGGGAAGGTGCCGAGGAGGCCGATGCGGGCGAAGAAATAGAACATCGCCACCGCGACGATGACGACGGGCACCGCGAGCGGCGCCATCAGCAGGCCGAGCGCCACGGGCTTGAGGCGGAACCGGCTCGCGTGCAGGCCGAGCGCGGCCGTGGTGCCCAGCACGGTGGCCAGCACCGTGACGGACAGGCCGATGGCGAAGCTGTTGTAGAGCGCGCCGGTCCACAGCGGGTTGGTGAAGAAGTCCTCGTACCAGCGCAGCGACCAGCCGGGCAGCGGAAACACGAGGATCTCGCTGTCGGTGAAGGACAGCGGCACCACGACGAACACCGGCGCGACCAGAAACACCAGCACCAGCCCGGTGAAGGCGAGGACGGCGAGGCGGCCGACCCGTTCCCCGCGCGTGCGGATCGAGCGCGCGGCCATCTCAGCGCACCTTCAGCCGGTCGAGCCCGATCGCCCAGCCGAGGACGAGATAGATGAGCGCGATCAGCCCGAGCAGGATCGCGCCGAGGGCGGAGGCGAGGCCCCAGTTGACCGACGTGTTGGTGAAGTAGGCGATGAAGTAGCCGATCATCTGGTCGCTCGCGCCGCCGACGAGGGCGGGGGTGACGTAGAAGCCGATCGCGAGCACGAAGACGAGCGCCGAGCCGGCGGCGACGCCGGGCATCACCAGCGGCAGGTAGACGGTGCGGAACGCCATGAACGGCTTGGCGCCGAGCGAGGACGCCGCCCGCAGGTGGTCGGCCGACACCCCTTTCATGACGCTGTAGAGCGGCAGGATCATGTAGGGCAGCAGCACGTGCACCATCGCCACGTAGACGCCGAAGCGGTTGAAGACGAGCTGCAGCGGCTGATCGACGAGGCCGAGGAAGAGGAGCGTCTTGTTCACCAGCCCCTCGTTCTGCAGCAGGATCACCCACGCGGTGGTGCGCACCAGCAGCGACGTCCAGAACGGGATCAGCACCAGCGCCAGCATGAGGTTGGCGAGGCTGCCGCTCGCGCGCGCCATCACCGCCGCGACGGGAAAGCCGATGAGGAGGCACAGCACCGTGGTCGCGAGGCCGGTCTGGAAGGTGCGCACGAACAGGTCGATGAAGATCGCGCGCTCGGCCGGCACGGAGACCAGCTCGCCGGAGGGCGTGCGCTCGAAGTCGAGCGCGGTTTCCAGGTAGAAGGTCGTCAGCGGGCCGGACTGCTGCTTGAGCGGCATCCAGAAGGCGGGATCGGCCCACCGCTCGTCCGCCTCGATCAGGCGCGCCCGGGTCGCCTCCGCGTCGAGCGTGGCGACCTGCGCGGCGTCGAGCCGGCGGGCGGTGCCCATCATCAGGCTGCGGTAGCCCGGCACGACATAGTTGAGGCGCCGGCCGAGCTGGGCGAGTTCCGGGGTGCCCTTGAGGGCGAGGATCTCGTCGGCCAGCGCATCGAAGGCGGCCGCGGAGGGCAGGTCGCCGCCGTCCCACGCCTGGACCGCGGCCGTCGTGCGGGGCAGCCGCTGGGGGATGCCGTCGTTCTCGATCGCCCGGAACAGGAAGAGGCCGATTGGCACGGCGAACACGGCGACCGCGAACAGGACGCTCGGCGCCATCAGAAGCAGCGCGACGAGCCGGCGGCGCCGCTCGGAACGGCGCACCGCGCGTTCGAGGGGGTGCGGACCCGTCGGGGGATCGAGTGCGAGGCTCGTCATGTCAGCCTGTGTGCCTGCGGGGAGAGTGCGGAAAGGGGCGGTGGCGCCCCGATCCTGACGCGCGTGCCGCCGGTCGCCCGGCGGCACGTTCGGTCCGGCCTGGCCCGGCGCGCTACTGGGCCGCCATGGTGACGAAGCGCTGCAGGAGCTGGTCGCCGTTGTCGAGCCAGAAGTCGAGGTAGAGGTCGCCGCTCTGGTAGGACGCCTTGTCGAGATGGCCGCTCGGCAGCGTGGCGAGGGCCTCCTCAGACATCAGTGGGTAGGCCTTCTCGTTGGCGGGGGCGTAGCTGATGCGGGCGGCATAATCGGCCTGCGGCGCGGGGCTGGAGGCGAACACGATGAAGTCGATCGCCGCCTCCTTGTTGGGCGTCCCCTTCATCACGGTGAAGTACTGGCTGCCCGACACGTGGCCCGCCTCGAACGCGACCTTCAGGTTGCGGTCGTTGGATTGGTTGGCGGTGGCGACGCGACCGTTCCAGCCATAGGTCATCACCACCTCGCCGGACAGGATGAGCTGCATCGATTCGGCGCCGGCCTTCCACCAGATGATGTGCGGCAACAGCTCCTCCAGCTTGGCGAACGCCCGATCGCGCCCTTCGGGGGTGGCGAGCACCTCCATCACCTGCGCGGCTTCCACGCCGTCGGCCATCAGCGCCACTTCGAGCGTCTGCTCGGCGCGGTAGAGGAGGCCGCGCTTGCCCGGGAACGTCTCGACGTCCCAGAAATCGGCCCAGGACCGGGGGGCGCCGTCCTCGGCGTAGACGTCGCCGTCATAGACGAGGCCGCCGGACACGAAGTTGTTGGGCACGCCGCACTTGCCGAACCCGCCCACGCCCTCGAAGTCGGCGGGGTCGAGATATTCGGACCAGTCGATCTCCTCGAACAGGCCCTCCTCGCAGCCCGTGGCGTCGTTGATGGCGGTGACGCTGGCGACGTCCCACACCAGGGAGCCGGTCTCGACCTGCGAGCGGATCTTGGCCAGCTCCTGCGCGAAGGTGTCCTCCACGATCTCGACGCCGGTCTCGGCGGTGAAGGGCTTGAAGAACGCTTCGCGCTGCGCGTCGGCGACGCTGCCGCCGTTGTTGACGACGCTGATGGTCTGCGCGGACAGGCTCGGGGCGCCGACGAGGACGCCTGCCAGAGCAAGCGCCACCGTCCAGGGGGCTGCACGCATACTGAGTCTCCTTCCATCGCTTCCGGCGTCCTTCCGCCGAACCCAGCGAGACGCCCTTGCAACCGTGTTCCAGAATGTCGTCTAGCGCACCACCAATCGACTAATGTTGTCAATTGACTCGCGTGATCCAATTTTAAGCTAGGTTTTGCTGATTATTGATGCAGTCTTGAACAGACCAATGTTGAATTGGTGGTTGTCGGTGGTCCATACTGCCGAGGCATGAGACGCCCAGCGCAAGCGGACCCCCAGGGGCCTGATCAACTCAAGGACGCGATCGTCCGGCTCATCGACGACCGGGAGATCGGAGCGGACGGCCGCCTGCCGACCGAACGCGACCTGGCGGCCCGGCTCGATGCCAGCCGGTGGGTGGTCCGCCGCGCGCTCAATCTTCTGGAGGCGGAGGGGCGCATCTGGCGCCATGTCGGGCGCGGGACGTTCGTGGGCGCCAAGCCGGAAGAGGCGCGGGCGACGTTCAAGCACCTCGTCGGCGATGTGGGGCCGATGGAGCTGGTGGAGGCGCGCATCGCGGTCGAGCCCGAGCTCAGCCGCCGCGCCGCGCTGCACGCGAGCCCGTCGCAGATCGCCGCCATCCGCCACGCCGCCAACCGCTGCGCCAAGTCGCGCAACATGGACGAGTACGAGACGTGGGACGAGGCGTTCCACCAATCGATCGCGACGGCGGCCGGCAACGCCGTGCTGAAGGCCGTCTTCGAGGCGATCAACGGCCTGCGCCGCGAGATCGTCTGGGGCACGATGCGCCGCTCGGTGCTGCGCCCCGAGGTGCGCGAGTTCTTCGCCGCCCAGCACGAGGAGATCGTCACCGCCATCGGCGAGCGCGACCCGCAGGCCGCCGCCGAGGCGATGAACCGCCACCTCAAGTGGCTCGAACAGACCTACGCCTCGATCGCCGCCGTGCGCGGCGGCAGCACCGAAGCCCCCCGGTTCGGCCCCGACCCCGAACAGATCCCGGACAGATGATGCCAGCACCCACCGCCGACGCGGCCGCCGCGCCCCGCCCGATCGATCTCCTGGTGCGCGGCCGCATCGTCACGATGCAGCCGGGCGCGACGCCCATCGCGGACGGCGCGGTCGCCGTCGATGGCGGCGACATCGTGGCGTGCGGCCCCTTCGCCGACCTCGACCGCCGCTTCGCGCCGCGCCGGCGGCTGGGCGACGCGAATGCCATCGTGATGCCCGGCTTCATCGACGCCCACACACACTGCACCCAGTGCTTCGTGCGCTCGCTGACGGCCAACGAGCTGCCGATGATCCCGCGCATCTACAACCCGGCGCAGCGCGCGCTCTCGCCCGACCAGGCGGCCGCGGCAGTGCGCCTCCTGTCGGCGCAGCTCCTCGCCTCCGGCGTCACCACGGTGTGCGAGGGGACGCTCAACCCCGACCACGAGGCGCCGATCCTGGCGGCGCTCGACGAGGTGGGCATCCGCGCCGTGATGGCCCGCGGCCGGGCCGACCAGGACTTCTACCACGCCTCCCTCTACCGCCAGCTCAACGAGACCTCGTGGGCCAAGCCCCGTCCCGGCGAGGCGGAGGCCGACCTCGCCCGGACCGAGGCGATGCTCGACGCCTATCCGCCGGCCGGACGCCAGCTCATCCGCGCCGCCGTCAACGCGTCGGCGCTGCTCGGCTTCTCGGAGGGGTATTTTCGCGAGGGGGCGGCGCTCGCCCGGCGGCACGGGGCGACCATCCAGGTGCACGTGGGGCGCGACCGGGAGGAGGTGGAGTTCTCGCTCGCGGTGTGGGGCCGGCGGCCGATCGAGCGCCTCGCCGATCTCGGCGTGGTGGACCGGCACCTCGTGGCCATTCACGCCGTCCTCGCCAGCGAGGGCGAGATCGAGCTTCTGGCCAAGGGCGGGGCGGCGCTCGCCCATTCGCCGATCGAGTGCGTCGCCAACATGAACGGCGTGCCCAACCTGCCGCGCTTTCGCGCCGCCGGCATCCGCGTTGCGCTCGGCTGCGACAACCAGGCCAACGACATGTTCGCCAACATGCGCGCCTGTTGGCTGCTGCACGGCGCCAAGTGGGGCCTGCCCGCCTACGACCCCGCCTTCCTGTCGGCCGGCGACGTGCTCGCCATGGCGACGAGCGAGGCCGCCGACGTCCTCGCCCTCGCGGATCGCGTCGGCACGCTCGAGCCCGGCAAGGCGGCCGACATGGTGGTCCTCGACGGCGACCGGCCGCACCTCTTCGCCGCGCACGACCTCAAGACCGAGCTGGTGCGCTACGGCTCCCGCGGCGAGATCGCCCAGACCATCGTCGAGGGGCGCGTCCTCTACGACCGCGGCGACTTCGCCTCCATCGACCTCGACCGGCTGCGGGCCGACGCCGCCGCCGGCGCGGCCGACATGGAAAGGGTCGTCGAAGGCCGGCGCTACACGCCGCTCGGCGACTGACAATAGGCTGGGCGGCGAACGCGGTCCGGCAGCGTTTAAGGCCGTGCTGGGCGGGAGGCGCGGATGCGTCTCCCGCCGCTGCCGTCAGGCGATGCCGTCGAGCACGGCGCCCTGCTCGCGCAGGCGGGCGCGCAGGGCGCCGACGTCGACCTGGCGGATGTCCTCGAAGGCGTTCAGCTCGCGGGCCATCGCTGCGGCGGTGCCGGCGGCCTGGCCCATCCCCATGCATGAGCCCATGACGCGCGCCGTGCTGTGCGCCTCGCGGTCCGCCGACAGGCAGCGGCCGGCGACGAGGAGGTTCTTCGTCGCCTTGGGCAGCAGGCAGCCGTAGGGGATGTCATAGGAGCCGCCGTCCTTGATGTTGGCGCGGCGGTGGCCCGTCTCCCTGCCGTGGATGTCGAGCTCGTGGCAGCCCTTGGCGATGCCGTCGTCGAACTTGCGGCCGGCGAGGATGTCGGCGCCCGTCAGCACGGTGTCGCCGACGATGCGGCGCGTCTCGCGGATGCCGACGCGTGGGGCGAGGGCGGAGAGCACCGCGTCCTCGAAGCCCGGCACCGAGGTCTGCAGGAAGCGGCTGCAGGTCTGCACCTGGCGGCTGAGGTCGTCGATGGCGCGGCTGAGCTGGCTGGTGTCGGTGGCGTCGACCCCGGCGACGCGGGTGGTGTTGACGCTGACCTCGCGGCGCCCCTCCGAGATGGGCGTGATCGCGACCATCGAGGTCGGGTACATGCGGCCCTCCGCGATGGCGGTGTCGAGGAGCGGGCCGCCGGCGACGAGGAAGACCTTGGGCCGGCCCTGCGCGACGAGACCGGCGATGGCCGCGGCGCGGTCGGGCGCGAAGCCGGGATATTCCAGCACCGAGACGTTCTCCGGCGCCTCGGCGACGAACGCGAGGAGGCGCGCCGCGTCGACGCCCGCCATGCGGAACACCAGCGAGACGGGCTGCAGCGTCGGGTCGCCGCCTTCGCCGACCATCGTCTCGCATCCGGCGCCGGCGGCGATGTCGGCGTCGCCGGTGGCGTCGATCACCACGCGGGCGCGGATGAGGGTGCGGCCGCGCTTGTTGCGCACGATCACGCCCTCGACGACGCCGTCGGCGGACGCCACCACCTGGTCGGCGAAGGTGTACATCAGCACCTGCACGCCGGCGCCGTAGACGAGCTCGATGGCGGCGAGCTTCGACGCTTCCGGGTCGACGCACACGACGTTGAGCGCGCGGTAGTCGCACACCTTGCCGATGAAGCCGTCGTAGCGGGCGCAGGCGTCGAAGAAGTCGGTCGCGAAGCCGCCGACGGCGAGGTCGCCGCGGGCGGTGTAGACGCCGTCGACGGGGATGCCGGAGTTGAGCTCACCGCCTAGCATCGGCCCCGCCTCGACGAGGACGACCTTGGCGCCGTTGCGCGCGGCGGACGTGGCGGCCGCGATCCCGGCCGAGCCGCCGCCGACGACGAGGACGTCCGTTTCCATGGACGACATTTTGGTGGTCATGTCTTCGTTCCTATCGGCGGGTCAGTGGGTGCCATCGAGAATCGCGCCCTGCTCAAGGAGGCGGGTGCGAAGCTGCGCGATGGGGATGTCGGCGAGGATGCCGTCGGGGGCGTTGCGGTCGTTGGCGAGCGCGGCGGCGGTGCCGACGGCCTGGCCCATCGCCATGCAGGTGCCCATGACGCGGGCCGAGCCGTGGGCGCGGCGGTCGGCGGAGAAGCACCGTCCGGCGATGGCGAGGTTCTCGATATCCTTGGGCAAGAGGCAACCGAGCGGGATGTCGTAGGAGCCGCCGTCGGCGATCGGCTGGCGCACCTGGTCGGTGCCGCCGCCGTGGATGTCGACGTGGTGGCCGCCCTTGGCGATGCCGTCGGCGCGCTTGACGCCGGCGAGGACATCGTCGCCGCGCAGCATCTCGCGGCCGACGATGCGGCGCGTCTCGCGGATGCCGATGCGCGGCGCGAGGCCGGCGAAGACCGCGTCCTCGAAGCCCGGCACGCGCTTCTTCATGAAGGCCTGGCAGTTCCACACCTGATCGATCAGCGCCGGCATGGTGGCGCTGAGGGCGGCCGTGTCGGTGGCGTCGACGTTGGCGACGCGGGTGGTGTTGAGCGCCACCTCGCGGCGCTGGGTGGAGACCGGCGTCACGCCGATCAGCGCCGTCGGGTAGAGCTCGCCCGCGGCGATGGACTTCGACAGCAGCGGGCCTTCGGCGCGCAGGAAGATCTTGGGGTAGCCTTGCGCGACGAGGGCGCGCACGCACTCCTCGCGGCTCTCCTTGATCCACGGGTTTTCGCCGAGCGCCAGGTTTTCGGGCTCCTCGCCGGCGAACTTCAGCAGGCGCCCGGTGTCGACGCCGGCCATGCGAAAGACCATCGTCACGGGCTGGAAGGCGCCCGCGCCGTCGCCGTGCAGGAACTCCGCGCCCGCGCCGACCGCGACGTCACCGTCGCCCGAGCAGTCGATGAAGGTGTTGGCCGTGATCAGCGTGCGGCCGGACTTGTTGAGGACGACGACGCCGACGACGCGGTTGCCGTCCGTCACCACCTCGTCGACGAAGCTGTAGAGCAGCCACTTCACGCCGGCCTTGCGCATCTGGTTGACGACGGCGAGCTTCATCATCTCCGGGTCGCAGCAGACGACCCAGATGGTGCGCCAGTCGAAGAAGGCGCCGACGAAGCCGCCCATCGCGTCGCACTCGTCGATGAGATCGCGCAGGAAGCCGCCGACGATCCATTCGCCGCGCGTGTTGAGGCAGCCGTCGATGGGGATGCCGGACAAAAGCTCGCCGCCCATCACCGGGCCGGCGTCGATGAGCAGCGTGTCGGCGCCGTTGCGCGCGGCGGCGGACGCCGCGGCGATACCGGCCGCGCCGCCGCCGATCACGACCACGTCGTGATGGCGGGTCGAATAGGGACGTGGCATAGGGGCTCCTGTTTCAGCGATGGGGAGCGGGGCCGTCGGCGGCCTCCGCGAAATGGCAGGCGACGGCGTGGCCGGGGTGGACCTGGCGCAGCGGCGGACGCTCGGCGGTGCAGCGATCCGGCCCGCCAAGGCTGGCGCGCAGCGGACAGCGGGTGGAGAGCGCGCAGCCGGGCGGCGGATTGTCGGGCGTTGGGATCTCGCCTTCGAGGATGATCCGCGTGCGGGTGCGCTCGCGCTTGGGGTCCGGCACCGGCACGGCCGATTGCAGCGAGCGCGTATAGGGATGGAGCGGGTGCTCGAAGAGGCGCCGCTTGTCGGCGAGCTCGACGATGCCGCCGAGGTACATCACCGCCACGCGGTCGGCGATGTGGCGCACCACGGCGAGGTCGTGCGCGATGAAGAGGAGCGCGATGCCGAGTTCTGCGCGAAGATCCGACAGGAGGTTGATGACCTGCGCCTGGATCGACACGTCGAGCGAGGAGATCGGCTCGTCGGCGACGAGGAGCACGGGGTCGAGCACCAGCGCGCGGCCGATGGCGACGCGCTGCGCCTGGCCGCCCGAGAGCTGATGCGGGAAGCGGTCGAGGACATCGGCACGCAGGCCGACGATATCGAGCACCTCGGCGACACGGGCGCGGCGGGCGGCGCGGTCGTGCGTGCCGTGGATCACCATCGGCTCGGCGAGGATGGCGGCGACGCGCATGCGCGGGTCGAGCGAGCCGCGCGGGTCCTGGAAGATCATCTGCAGGTCGCGGCGGTGGCGGCGCAGCGCCTCGGGGTCGATGCCGACGAGCTCGGTGCCGCCGAAGCGGATCGAGCCGCGGGCGGGGCGCACGATCTGCAGGATGGCGCGGCCGAGCGTCGACTTGCCGGAGCCCGACTCGCCGACGAGGCCGACGATCTCGCCGCGGTGGATTTCGAGGCTCACCCCGTCGACGGCGACGACGCGGCCGAAGGTCACCGACACGTCGCTGACTTCGAGGATCTTTTCGTGCGCGGTGGGGGGCATGGGCGTCACGGGGCGGCCTCCTCGGCGGCGGCGGACTGCCAGTCGTGGCCGATGAGCCAGCCGCCGTCCGCGACGTCCTGCGTGCCCCAGCAGCGGGCAAGGTGCGCCGGCGGGCGGCCGGCCGGGGCAGCGAGGCCGGGCTCGCGCGCGGTGCAGATGGGGCGGGCGAAAGGGCAGCGCGCGGCGAAGCGGCAGCCGGCCGGCGGCGCGAGAAGATCGGGCGGCAGGCCGGGGATCGGCGTGAGGCGCAGGGCGTCGGGCTTTTCGAGGTTGGGCGCCGAGCGCAGGAGGCCCCAGGTGTAGGGCATCGCCGGGTGCTCGAAGAGCTCGTCCGTGGCGGCGGTTTCGACGATGCGTCCGCCGTACATGACGTAGACGCGCGAGGTCATGCCCGCGACGACGCCGAGGTCGTGCGAGATCATCAGCGTCGCCATGCCGAGGCGGGCCGAGAGCGCGCGCAAAAGCTCCAGGATCTGCGCCTGGAGGGTGACGTCGAGCGCGGTGGTGATCTCGTCGGCCAGCACCACGCGCGGGTTGCAGGCGAGCGCGATGGCGATCACCACGCGCTGGCGCATCCCGCCGGAGAACTGGTGCGGGAAGGCGTCGACGCGCGTCTGCGGCGAGGGGATGCCAACCAGCGTCAGAAGCTCCAGGACGCGCTTGCGGCGGTCGGCGCGCGACAGCTTCTCATGCGCGGCGAGGCCCTCGCCGATCTGGTCGCCGATGGTCATCACCGGGTTGAGCGAGGTCATCGGGTCCTGGAAGATCATCGCGATCTCCTGGCCGCGGATGCGGCGGATGCCGGCCTCGTCGGCGTCGAGGAGGTTCGCGCCATCGAAGCGGATGGCGCCGGCGTAGCGCGTGGTGCGCTCCGGATGGAGGCGCAGGATGGCGCGCACGGCGGCGGACTTGCCGCAGCCCGATTCGCCGACGAGGCCCACCGTCTCGCCGGCGTGGAGGGTGAGGTCGATGCCGTCGACGGCGCGCACGTCGCCCCGGCGGGTGGGGAAACGCACGTGGAGCCCGGCGAGCGCGAGAAGGGGATCGCTCACAGGGCGCCTCCCGCGGCACGGGGGTCGTACTTCTCGCGCAGGACGTCGCCCATCAGGCAGGCGCCGAAGACGGTGAGGAAGATGAAGACGCCGGAGAAGATGGAGATCCACGGGGCGATCTCGATGTAGCCGAAGCCGGCGCGCAGGATGGAGCCCCAGCTCGCGGTGGGCGGCTGCACGCCGAGGCCGAGGAAGGACAGACTGGCTTCGGTCAGGATCGCGAGGCCGACGTGCAGCGTCGCGAGCGCCACGGTGGGCCCGATGACGTGCGGCCAGATGTGGCGCCAGATGATCCGCGCGGGCCGCGCGCCCATGACGACGGCGGCGGTGACGAAATCGCGCTCGCGGATCGACAGCACCTGGCCGCGCACGAGGCGGGCGAAGATCGGCGTGTCGCCGATGGCGATGGCGATGATGATGGTGGAAAGGCTCGGCCCGAGCGCGGCCATGATGCCGAGCGCCAGCATGATGGAGGGGAACGCGAGCACGGCGTCGACGAGGCGCATGATCGCCTCGTCGACGAGGCCGCGCAGGTAGCCGGCGACGAGGCCGAGCACCGAGCCGAGGAGGACGGCGGTGCCGACCGCGGCGACGGCGACCGTCATCGCGACGCGGGTGCCGTAGATGAGGCGCGAGAGCATGTCGCGGCCGAGCTGGTCCGTGCCGAGGAGATGCTGGAGCGAGGGCCCCTGCAGGATGGCGGAATAGTCC
>JAUIJH010000273.1 GCA_030431335.1 Alphaproteobacteria bacterium | reverse complement strand
GTTTATTCGGCTCGGCTCGCGTTTGGCCCGCTACCAATTACCGGTGGGGGCGATGCAGGAGGTGGGGCGGGCGATGGCGCCGGTGCTCGACCGCGAGGCGATCGTCACCGACGTGGGTTCGGTCAAGGGCGCGGTGATTGCCGCCTTGCTGCCGGTGCTGCCGCACCCGAGCCGCTTCGTGGCCGGGCACCCGATCGCCGGCTCCGAGCACTCCGGCCCGCGCGCGGGCTATGCCACCCTGTTCCAGGGCCGCTGGTCGATCCTGACGCCCACCGACGACACCGATCCCGACGTGGTCGACGCCGTGGTGGCGCTGTGGGAGGCGTTCGGCGCCGACGTCGAGGTGATGGACGTGACGCGGCACGATCTGGTGCTGGCGATCACCTCGCACCTGCCGCACCTCATCGCCTACAACATCGTGCGCACCGCCTCCGACATGGAGGAGGTGACCGAGGCGGAGGTGATCAAGTTCTCCGCCGGCGGCTTCCGCGACTTCACCCGCATCGCCGCGTCCGACCCGACAATGTGGCGCGACGTGTTCCTCAACAACCGCGAGGCGGTGCTGGAGACGCTGGGGCGCTTCTCGGAGGACTTGGCGATGCTGCAGCGGGCGATCCGCTGGCGCGACGGCGACCAGCTCTACGACCTGTTCGTGCGCACGCGGGCGATCCGCATGGGCATCATCGATGCGGGCCAGGATACCGCGTCGCCCAACTTCGGGCGCCCCGTCGAGCCGGGCGCCTGAGGGCCGGCTCCCAAGGGCACCGGGAGCCCGATCGCGCGTGTGGGCCGGCGGGTCAGTAGGAGGCGGCGATCCGCAGCGGCGGGATCTTGAACAGCGGCACGAAGCCGGCCGCGACCTGCCCCTTGGCGATGGTCAGGGTGATCTGCTTGGCCTTGCGGTCGCCCACCCTGGTCTGCGGCGCGAACGCGAGGACGTTGTCCAGCAGCGTGACGATGGTCTTCTGCATTTCCGGGCTCACCAGGCCGTCGAGCGGCAAGTCCGCGCCGTCGCCGGCGAGGGCGAGGTCGATCGTGCCGCTGAGCACGCCGTCGGGGCCGATCTTGAGGGCGCCGGTGGCGCTGAGGGCCATCGCGGCGGTCTCGACGCCGGCGCGCTCGACGGCGAGGGCGAGCTCGCCCTGCGCCAGCGCGCGCAGCGTGGCGTGGGGCTGCCCTTCGAGCAGGCCGGCGGCGTCGGACAGCGTGCCCTGGAACACGAACGAGAGCGGCTCGATGCCCGGCCCGGCCCGCACGTCGGCAAGGCTCAGGGCAACGTCCAGCGCCTGCGGGTCGACGGGGTTCCGGCGCAGGTTGAGGTCCAGCTCCGCGAAGGCCCGCGGCGGCAGACTGCCGACCAGGACGGTGCCGTCCCTCACCTCGATGTCGAGGCGCTGGAGGACCCGGCGGTCGATGTCGATGCGGGCGCTGGCGTGGGCGAGGTCCCAGTCGGCCCTGAGGGAAGGCATGCCGTCGGCGGCGACGATGGCGGGGCCCTGGGTCTCGAAGATCAGCCGGCTGGGCTTATAGATGAGGGCGGCCGCGGTGAGCCCGTCGACCGTGACGTTGGCGTTGGTGTTGCCGATCCGCGAGCCGTGCGCGCAACGCACCTCGATACGGAAGGGAAAGCCGCGGATACTGCGGTTGAGGCACTCGGCGATGGCGCCGGCGCCGCGAGCGGCGGCCTCGGCGCGCTCGGCGTGGCGGTCCACCACGGTCGCCACCACGAACCAGACCACCGTCCAGGCCACGACCACGAGCAGCACAGCGACCATCAATACCTTGTAGCGCAATGTTCGCGAGCGCTTCGTCATCCTTTACCTCGCTGCGCGACCGAGGGCGGTGCGCGCGGGTCTGGCTTGACATGCTGGGACGAGCGCCACAAGCCATGCGCGCCGCGACGGATCGCGCACCCGCCGGTCCGCCTCGGGGCGGACCGTGCGGCCATTTGACTGGGTGCGGCCGTCGTACGCGCGAAGAAAACTCCCTCGCATTCCGCCCGTTCCCGCGTGGCGTCGTCGCTTGGGTTGGCAGTAGATCACGGAGGTTCCATGCCGTTCCACGTCTTCGGATACGGGTCCTTGATGTGGCGACCGGGGTTCGCGCACATCGCGCGCGAAACGGCCACGGTGCGCGGACGACACCGGCGCCTGTGCGTCTATTCGTTCGTGCATCGCGGCACCGAGGCTCGCCCGGGGCTGGTGCTGGGGCTCGATCGCGGCGGCGCCTGCCGCGGCATCGTCTTCCAGGTGGCGGACGCGGACCGGGAGGCGGTGATCGAGTATCTGCGCGCGCGCGAGCAGGTCACCATGGTCTACCAGGAGCGCATGGTGGAGGCGAAGCTGGCGGACGGCCGGTCGGTGGAGGCGCTCACCTATGTGGTGGACCGCCAGCACCGCCAGTACGCTGGCCAGCTCAGCCACGAGGAGACGCTGGAGATGGTGTGCGGCGCCGTCGGCCAGTCCGGCCGCAACGAGGACTATGTCCTGTCGACGGCCGACCATCTCACCGAGGTCGGCGTTGCCGATATGCGGCTGCATGGGCTGGCGGCGGCGTTGCGTCAGCGGGCGGCCTGACGGCGGCGCTCTTCGGCGACGAGACGGTCGGTCTCGCGCTCGATGGCGTCCTGCAGGCGCGCCTGCGCCTCCGCGCGCGGCAGGCCGGGCGGGATCGCGGGCAGGAATGAAATGGTGATGACGCCCGGATAGCGCACCATCCGCCGACGCGGCCACAGGAGGCCCGAATTGAGCGCGACGGGCACCATCGGCACCTTGAGCCGGTCGTACAGGAAGATGGCGCCGGGCTTGTAGTCGGGCGGGGCGTCGACCAGCCGGCGCGTGCCCTCCGGAAAGATCACGATCTGATAGCCTTCGGCGACGGATCGCTTGGCGTCCTCGGCGAGTTGCTTGAGCGCGGCGGCGCCGCCGGCCCGGTCCACCGGGATCATGCCGTAGTAGCGCGCGTACCAGCCGTAGATCGGGATCTTGAGCAGCTCCTTCTTCAAGATGACGACGCCCTTCGGCAGCATCGGGATGAGGGCGGTGGTCTCCCACGCCGACTGGTGCTTGGCGGCCACGAGCGCCGGGCCCACCGGCTTGTTGTGCTCGCCGCGCACCACGATTTTCTGCCCGCACAGGATGCGCAGCAGGAACTGGTCCAGGCGGCCCCACACGTCGAGCAGCAGCCGCGTGCGCCCGCGCGGCAGGAGCATGACCCACATGAACAGCAGCGACAGCATCAGGAACATGATGGTGGTCGCGATCGAGTAGGCGACGCTGCGCACCAGGGCCACGATGTGGGGCAACCCATGGCGGCGGGGGCCTTTCTGGGTCGCGTCGGCGGCACTGGGCGTAGAGGGCATCGTCATAGGCTGAGCTTCTTGAGGTGGGTGCGCACGGCGAGCGTGGTGGTGAGCACCACGAGGCCGGCGATCAGGAGGGCGAGGGCGAAGATCGCACCGAACCCGAACGGGCCGATGCGGGGCGAGCCGAGGAAGGCCGCGGACTGGCGGGAGGCCGCCCCGGCGCTGAACATGCCCCAGATTTCGAGGGCGCCGAACAGGAGCAGCGCGCCGGCGAGGCCGACCAGCGCCCCGCGCAGCGCGATGCGCAGGAAGCGGCCGCGGAAGGCCCGCACGATGAAGCTGTCCTCCGCGCCCAGCACATGCAGCACCTCCACCGTCGCGGCGTTGCTGGCG
>JAUIJH010000272.1 GCA_030431335.1 Alphaproteobacteria bacterium | reverse complement strand
TAGTGGATGAAGCCCTGATAGGTCGTGTCGACGTCGAACATGTTGACGTTCTGGACACTCTTCAGCGCCGTGTAGATCACCGGGAAGAGCCCGATGAGCAGAATGACGAGGACGGCCGGCGCGATCATGAAATAGCGGAACGCGCGGTCCGAGCCGCGGCGCGAGCGGGTGCGCCGCGCCGGGCCGCCGCCGATGGTCACGGGATCGCCCGTCATGGCGCGGGGTGGCGGGGGGCGCCGACGCGCCCTCCCCCGTCGTGCGTGAGGAACGCCGCGCGGCTCACTTCGGGTAGGCGGCCGCGTTGGAGGCCCAGGCCTTGTAGGCTTCGCGCTGCTTGTCGACGCCGATGCGGTCGGTGAGGCTATCCCACTGCGCCGCCACGTCGTCGAGGATCGCCTTGGGGTCCTCGCCCGACCAGAGCCGCGATACGCCCTGGCGCAGCGCCTCCTCGTAGCGATCGGTCTGGATGATGGACAGGTCTAGGAGACCCTCCACCGAGGCTTCCTGAAGGACTTCCAGATACTGCGACGCTTCGGGCCACAGGGCCTTGTACTCTTCGGAGGCATAGTGGCTGTCGCGGAACGGGTCGCGCAGCGCGTAGGGAAGCTGCACGCGCTCGGTGGAGATCTCCGGCGAGTTCAGCCACTGCAGGAAGAGGTAGGCGGCGTCCTTGTTCTTGGAGGCCGAGGAGACGGCGAGCGCGAAGCCTGCCGCGAGCTCGGGATGGCCGCCCGGCGTCAGCGCGTAGCCCACCTTGCCGGCGATCTGCGACTTCGGCACCCAGGAGAGCGCCTCCTCGTCGGTGCCATAGCCGGCGGCCCAGCGGCCGTAGGGCGGCCACGACACGGTCATCGCCGTATCGCCCTGCAGGAAGGCGGCGAGGTTCTCGACGAAGCCCCAGGTCTGGACGCCGGCGGGCATCCACTCGTTCTCGGCCACCCAGTCGGTGAACACCTTGACGCCCGCGGGGGAGTTGATGGTGGCCTTCATGGTGTCGGCATCGAAGAACTTGCCGCCCTCGTTGCGGAAGCGCTCCTGGAACATGAAGTTGCCGTAGCCCGGCTCGCGGAAGAAGGCGGCGCCGTAGGGCTTGCCGCCGGTCTCCTCGGTGATGAGCTGGCCGACCTGGTCGAATTCCTGCCAGGTGGTGGGCGGCACGGGCATGTCGGTGCCGTATTTCGCCTTGTAGGCCGCCTGGATCGCCGGATCGCCCAGGACGTCCGTGCGGTAGTACATGATGAGCACGTCGCCGTCGTCGGGCAGGCCGTAGACCTTGCCGTCCACCTTCATCTGGTTGTCGCGGTAGACGGGGGCGATCGATTGCAGCTCGTCGCGGTAGCCGTACTTGTCGATGTAGGAATCGAGCGGCTCGAGCGCGCCGGCGCGCACCAGGTCCGGCATCCAGGAGGGGATGACGTTGAGCGCGTCGTAGGCGCCGGTGCCGGCGCGGTGCTCCTGCAGGATCTTGGTGAACATCTCGGCGACGGGCACTTCGACCACGCTCACCTTGATGCCGGTCAGCTCCTCCCACTTGGGGCCGGAGAAGTTGAGCGGATCGAGCGACTGCAGGCCCGCTTCCCACACGATGGTGATTTCGGAGCCGGCATATTGCTTGGCCGCGTCCACGGCGGCCTGCGCGGCCTGCGCGTTGGCAAGGCGCGGAAAGCCGACCATCGAGGCGCCCGCGAGCATCCCCGAGCCGACGAGAAACTTGCGTCTATCCATTCGCTTCTCCCTTTGTATTGCGGGTGCCGTTCGTGCGGCACCCGTCCTTCGGCGTGCTGGGCTCAGCCGCCGTCTTTTGAGAATTGAGCCAGGCGCTGCTTGAAGCGGGCGCTGTCCAGCACGGCGCGGTTGACCACGCCTTCGGGCGCGCGGCCGGCCATCAGCGCCTTGATGGCGGCGACGTCGGCGGCGCCGTTGCCGGCGAAGCATTCGTCGGTCCAGCACAGCGCGTGCGGCGCGACGATCACGTTGTCGAGGCCGAACAGGGGTTCGTCCGCCGGCGCGGGCTCCTCCTCGAACACGTCGAGCCCGGCGCCGGCGATGACGCCGTTCTTCAGCGCCTCGTAGATCGCGCGCTGGTCGACGATGGGACCGCGCGCGGTGTTGATGACGTAGGCGGTCGGCTTCATCAGGGCGAGGCGCTCGGCGTTGACGATGCCGCGCGTCTCCTCGCTCAGCGGGACCGAGACGGACAGGAAATCGCTGCGGCGGAAGAGGTCTTCCAGCGAGACGAGCTCGACGCCGAGCGAGGCCGCCAGCGCCGGGTCGGCATAGGGGTCGTGGGCGATGAAGTCGAAGCCGAAGGGCGCGGCGACGCGGAACACCTCGGCGCCGATGTTGCCGATGCCGAGCTGGCCCAGCGTCTTGCCGACGAGGCCGACGCCCATATGGTCGGACCGCTTGGCCCACCCTTCGGGCCCCTGCCGCGTGATGCGGTCCTTGATCACCAGCTTCTGCGACAGGGCGAGGATGAAGGTGAGCACCGACACCGCCACCGGGCGCCGCACGCCCGCCGGGGTGATGACGCAGGCGATGCCCGCCTCGGTGCAGGCCGCGACGTCGACATTGTCGTAGCCGACGCCGAACCGCGCCACCGCCATCAAGGTGTCGGACGCGGGGATCGAGGCGCGCGAGAAGCGGGGCACCAGCAGGATGAGGCCGTGGCAGCCCTCGAGCGCCGCGGCCGGGATCTCGCCGTCCACCGCGTCGGCCCACACCATCTCGATGTCGGGGTCGTTCTCCAGCGGCGAGAAGTCGACGCTGGGGAAGGTGGGCGTGCCGTCCGCCTTGCGGAAGTCGCTCGACAGGGCGACGCGGAAGCGGGGCATCTAGCGCGTCCCCGCCGGCGCGCCGACGCCCTCGCGGATGTCGGCGACGGCCTTGGTGAGCGCCTCGGAGAACATCCACACGTCGCCGGAATAGCAGATCATGTCGAAGCCTTGCGCGTGCAGCTCCACCGCGCTCGCGACGGTGGGCACGAGGCGGCCCACCACCTTGCCGTGCTTGCGGGCGGCCGCGATGGTGCGCGCGATGGCGTCGGTGAACAGCTTGTGGCCGAAATCGCCGGGGATGCCGAGCGAGGCGGACAGGTCGAAGTGCCCGACCCAGAGGCAGTCGATGCCCGGTACGGCGGCGATCGCGTCGGCATTTTCCGCGCCCGCGGCGGTCTCGATCTGGGCGAAGATCGTGCTGCGGCCGTTGGCGGCGGCGAACTTGTCCGCCACGGCGCCGCCCTTGTAGTTGTCGTGGGCGATGCCGAGGGCGACGCCGCGCTGGCCGTCGGGCGCGTACTTCACGGCATTGACGATGGCGCGGGCCTCGTCGGCGTCGTTCACCATCGGCACCATGATGCCTTCCGCGCCCATGTCCATCACGCGGGCGATGTGGTCGGTGGACTTGGAAGGGGCGCGCACGATCATCGGCAGCCGCGCGGCTTCCATGTAGCGCACGGCGCTCTTCACCGTCTCCATGGAGAAGCCGGAGTGCTCCATGTCGAACAGCACGAAATCGCAGCCGGCGTTGCGCATCAGGTGGCCGATGCCGGGCGTCGCGAATTCGACGATGAAATGACCGACGCTGAGACCGCCCTCGGTCTGCGCCTTCAGCGAGCGTTCGATCACGCCGCTCCTCCCCTTTTTCGGCGGTCCATCGCCCGTGGCGTGCCCGCTCATTGATGTAGAGGTTATACCAGTCGAAT
>JAUIJH010000090.1 GCA_030431335.1 Alphaproteobacteria bacterium | reverse complement strand
CGCGCCCGAGCCCGACATGCGGGCCAGCGCACAGCCCGGCGTGGCGGCGAGCGCGCCGAGCGCCTGCGCGATCGCCGGCGCGACGGCTTCGGCCGGCGGTCCGAGGTCGTTGCGCCCGAGCTGCAGGAAGGCGACGAGTTCGGGCATCGAGCGCGGGTTGGGCCACGCGGCGAGCGGGGGATTGTTCTTCCGCGTCAGCGCTTTGAAAATCTGGGGCGTGGGCACGGCGACGCGCGGATTGACGAGAATGCACGGGACCGCCGGCAGCGCGATCGCCTCCAGCGCCTCGCCGATACCGCCCATGCGCGCCGGCTGGCCGTTGAGGCAGGCCGGCACATCGGCCCCCAGCGACAGCGCCAAGGCATGATAGTCGGCCCGCGGGCGGCCCAGGAATTCGGCCGCTGCGGCCAGCACCGCAGCGGCATCGGCCGAGCCGCCGCCGATCCCGGCCGCAACGGGCAGGTTCTTCACCAGCGCCAACGAGCGGATGCCGCCCACCGCCGCGGCCGCCGCCAGCGCGCTGTTGCCGGGACCATGGGGGACCTCGGCCGCGAACGGCCCCGTGACGGCGAAGGCGGGAGGACCGGCGGCCATCCGGTCGAACTCGATGGTCAGCACGTCGCCCCCCTCGCCGAGGGCGGCGAAGGCGACGATGCTGTCGATCAGGTGATAGCCATCGGCCCGTTGCCCGACCACGTGCAGCGCCAGGTTGACCTTGGCCCGCGCCGTGACGACGACGCGGCGCTCCACCGCCCCGCCCCGCTACTGCGCGGAGGCTTCCGGTGCGACCTCGTCGCCAGTGGCATCGGCCGTGTCGGTGGTCTCTTCCTGCGCGGCGTCGAGGCCGACCTCGAGCTTGCGCAGGATCTTCGGCAACTCCTTGGCGTCCGGGTTGCTGTCCCGCGCGTGGGCCCACTGGAACGTCGCCTCCAGCTTGCGGCCGACCTTCCAATAGGCATCGCCAAGGTGATCGTTGATCACCGGATCGCCCGAGCGCAGCGACACGGCCCGCTCCAGCTCTTCCACCGCTTCCTCGAAGCGGCCGAGGCGGTAGTAGGCCCACCCCAGGCTGTCGACCACATAGCCATCTTCCGGACGGGCCGCGACCGCGCCGCGGACCATGTCGACCGCCTCATCGAGGTTTTCGCCACGGTCGATATAGGAATAACCAAGGTAGTTCAGCACCAGCGGGTGCTCCGGCGACAACTCCAGCGCCTGACGGAAATCTTTTTCCGCCTCTTCCCAGCGCCCGGTCCGCTCCAGAGCGATGCCCCGGTAGTAGAACAGCGTCCACAGCGGCTCGGGCACATTGTCGAACGCTTCGATGGCCGAGGTGTAGACGGTCACCGCATTCTCGAAATCTTCCAGCGACCGATAGACATTGCCCAGCGCAATGGCGGCCGCTACATCGCCCGGCTCGGCCTCCACCAGCTCCGACAGCAGCGAGACCGCTTCGGCGTGCCGCTTCAACACGTTGAGGTTCAACGCTTCTTGCATGCTCGCTTCACGCCGCAGCGCGGCATCGGCCGGGATCGCGCGGTAGATGTCGATCGCCGCCTGATACTGACGCATCGATTCGTAGAGGCTGCCGAGGGCCATCGCCGGATATTCGGCATTGGGGGTGAGGAAGAGGGCCAGCTGCAGCAGCGAGGCGGCCAGCGTGCTGTCGTTGTTGCCGACGCCGCGACCCAGCCCGTACAGCGCCTCGGCCATGCCGACGCGCGCGTTGGCGATCTGCGGGTCCACCGTTTCGCCGGCGATCGACTCGCGCAGGCTCTCGCTCACGCGGTCCACTGCGCCGGTCTCGCGCTGGAACGCGTCGATCACGCGGACCGCGCCGGCCTTGTCCCCGGAGCGCGCCAGCGCGCGCGCGTAGGCCCCGACCACGCGCAGGTCGGTGGTATCGGCTTCGTAGGCCGCGCGCAGGCGCTCCGTGCTGATCGCGTAGAGCTCGGCGTAATCGGCGATGAGGCCGGAATGGACGGTGGTGAAGGCACCCAACCACGCCGGCCCATCGAGCTCGTCGAGCATCGCGATGGCCTTGGCGGGACGACCTTCGGCCGTCATCGCCCAGCCCTGCAGCAGCGACCCGATCAGCGCCGGCAGCGGGCCGCCCAGGCTCTTCAGCGTATCGAGCTTCGCGATGGCGTCCTCGGTCCGCCCATCGCGGAACTCGGCGACGGCGACGGCGAGCAGCGCCAGCTGGTCGTTGGGGTTTTCCGCCAGCAGCGGACGGGCGAGCTCGGCCGCCTTGGCGATGTTGCCGCTGGCGATGTTGAGCAGTACCGACCGGTCGAGGAGCTCCGCGTTGTCGGGGTCCTTCTCCAGCGCCGCGGTGTAGAACCCGGCCGCCGCGTTGATATCCTTGGTGAGCCCGGCCTGGCGCCCGGCGAGGTAGAAGCCCGCCAGGGAGCGCGTGTCCCGCTGCACGATCTGCGTTTCCTGCGGCGTCGGCGGGGCGGCTTCCACGGCACCGGCCACCACCTCCGCCCGAACCGGCAGGCCGGCGAGCGCGACAGCAGCGGCGACTGCGACGGCGAGGCTAGACATCTTGCTCAAGGCATATCCTTCCGCATCGGCTCACGGCCCGAAACCACGAATTTTGGCATCCAACGTCACGACGATATGGTGGTTGGCGAGGCAAACTGACGGACGGATCCCACCGGCCGCTGCGTTGCCATATACACTCCCTATTGCACATCAAACATGCTCGGTGTGCAACGACGCTTCCACTTCGAGCAGAGTGCCTTATACCTCACCGAGGATTGAACAAGGATCTATCTGATGGCGAAATGGGTCTACACGTTCGGCGACGGCAAAGCTGAAGGCGATGCGGGCCAGCGCGACCTTTTGGGTGGCAAAGGCGCAAATCTTGCCGAAATGTCGAGCCTTGGACTGCCTGTTCCGCCAGGGATGACCATCACGACCGAGGTCTGCACCTACTACTACGAAAACGGCGAAACGTATCCGCCGGAACTCGCCGGCCAGGTGGACGAGGCGCTCGCCTCCATCGCCGCGTCGACAGGCCGCACATTCGGCAATGCCGACATGCCCCTGCTCGTTTCGGTGCGCTCGGGCGCCCGGATCTCGATGCCCGGCATGATGGACACCGTCCTCAACCTGGGCCTCAACGACACCACCGTCAAAGCGCTGGCCGAAAACGCCGCCAGCGAGCGGTTCGCGTACGATTCCTACCGCCGGTTCATCCAGATGTACGGCGATGTCGTGCTCGGCGTCTCCATGCGCCACTTCGACGAGAAACTCGAGACGCTGAAATACGACAAGGGCGTCGAGCTCGACACCGAACTGGACGCCGACGACTGGAAGGCGCTGATCGAAAACTACAAGATCCTGGTCCAAGAAGAGACCGGAGCGCCCTTCCCGCAGGATCCGCGGGACCAGCTGTGGGGCGCCATCGGGGCCGTGTTCGGCTCCTGGCGCAACGAGCGCGCCATCACGTACCGGCGCCTGCACGCCATTCCCGAGCGCTGGGGCACGGCCGTCACCGTGCAGGCCATGGTGTTCGGCAACATGGGCGAAACCTCGGCCACCGGCGTCGCCTTCACCCGCAATCCCTCCAACGGCGAGAAGGCGCTCTACGGCGAGTTCCTGATCAACGCGCAGGGCGAGGACGTGGTGGCCGGCATCCGCACGCCGCAGGACATCACCGAGAAGGCCCGCATCGCCGCCGCCTCTGACAAGCCGTCGATGGAAAGGGCGCTGCCCGAGGCGTTCAAGGAATTCGTCGCCGTCTGCGACAAGCTCGAGGCGCACTACCGCGACGTGCAGGACCTCGAGTTCACCATCGAGCGCGGCAAATTGTGGATGCTGCAGACGCGCTCGGGCAAGCGCACCGCCAAGGCGGCGCTGAAGATCGCCGTCGACATGGTGGAGGAAGGCCTCATCACCGAGGGCGAGGCGGTGAAGCGGATCGAACCGGCTTCGCTCGACCAGCTGCTCCACCCCACCATCGACCCGTCCGCCAAGAAAGAGCTGTTCGCCAAGGCGCTGCCCGCTTCGCCGGGCGCGGCGGCGGGCGAGATCGTGTTCTCCTCCGAGGAGGCTGAACGCCTCGCCGCGCTCGGACGGCCCTGCATCCTGTGCCGCATCGAGACCTCGCCGGAGGACATTTCGGGCATGAACGCGGCCGGCGGCATCTTCACGACGCGCGGCGGGATGACGAGCCACGCCGCCGTGGTGGCGCGTGGCATGGGCAAGCCGTGCGTGTCGGGCGCCGGGAGTGTGCGCATCAGCTACGCCGAAGGCACGATGACATCCGGCGGCGTCACGCTGAAGACGGGCGACAAGATCACCATCGACGGCGCCACCGGCGAGGTGCTGCTCGGCGAGGTGCCGATGCAGAATCCGGAGCTGTCCGGCGAGTTCCAGCGCATCATGGGCTGGGCCGACGCGGCGCGCCGCATGCGGGTGCGCACCAACGCCGACACGCCGCACGACGCGCGCACCGCGCGCGATTTCGGCGCCGAGGGCATCGGGCTGTGCCGCACCGAGCACATGTTCTTCGACCCCTCGCGCATCAACGCGATGCGCGAGATGATCCTCGCCGACGACGCGGCCGGCCGCCGCGCCGCCCTCGACAAGCTGCTGCCCATGCAGCGCGAGGATTTCACGCAGCTGTTCGAGATCATGGCGGGGCTGCCCGTCACGATCCGCCTGCTCGACCCGCCGCTGCACGAGTTCATCCCCCACGGCGACGAGGAGATCGAGGAGGTCGCCGCCGCGCTCAACGTGTCGGCTGACAAGCTGCGCAACCGCGCCCGCACGCTGGACGAGTTCAACCCGATGCTCGGCCACCGCGGCTGTCGCCTCGCGGTCAGCTATCCGGAGATCGCCGAGATGCAGGCGCGCGCCATCTTCGAGGCCGCCATCGCCGCGGCGCAGAAGACCGGCGCGCCGGTGGTGCCGGAGGTGATGGTGCCCCTCGTCAGCCTCAAGACCGAGCTCGACTTCGTGAAGAAGCGGATCGACGCCACGGCCAAGGCCGTGATGGAGGAGACCGGCCAGACCTTCACCTACCAGGTGGGCACCATGGTGGAGCTGCCGCGCGCCGCGCTCAACGCCGACGCCATCGCCGAGGCGGCGGAGTTTTTCTCCTTCGGCACCAACGACCTGACGCAGACCACCTTCGGCATCAGCCGCGACGATGCCGGCGTCTTCCTCGGCGCTTATCTGCGCGAATCGATCATCGACGTCGATCCGTTCGTGTCCATCGACGTGGACGGCGTCGGCGAGCTGGTGCGCATCGCGGCCGAAAAGGGGCGCAAGACGCGGCCCGACATCAAGCTGGGCATCTGCGGCGAGCATGGCGGCGACCCGGCCTCCATCGCGTTCTGCGAGAGCGTCGCGCTCGATTACGTGTCGTGCTCGCCGTTCCGCGTGCCCATCGCCAGGCTGGCGGCGGCCCAGGCAGCGCTCAACGCGTCCGGCTGAGAGCGCAAGCGGTCCGGTCGATGATCCGCAGCGCGATCTCCACGCCGGCCGGGCTTGCCACCGTCGATGGTAAGCTCGAGGACGACGCGGTGTGGATCGACCTCACCGGGGCGACCTCGGCCGAACGGGCCGAGGCCGAGCATCTCCTCGACATCGCGTTGCCGAGCCGGGTGCGCATGCGCGCCATCGAGCCGTCGAGCCGGCTCGTGGTCGGCGACGGCGCGCTGATCATGACCTTCACCGGGCTTGCCCGGAACCAGGCCGATCCCGGCGTGCCGGTGACGTGTGTGCTGAAGCCCGCGCAACTCGTCACCGTCAAGGAGGGCGAGGCCGAAACGTTCGACCGGACCCGCAGGGCCGTCGCCACGACCGCGGATCTCGAGGCGCACGACGTGTTCGTGATGCTGGTGGAAGAGACCGTCGACGAGATCAGCGACCGCCTCGCTTCGCTGGGCACCGAGATCGACCGGGTGACCGCCGTGATCTTCAACTCCGACCCCAAGGTGCGCCGCTCGCGCCGCCGCGTCCAGCGCACGATGGGCGAGCTGGGGCGCAGCGGCACCCAGATCATGCGCCTGCAGGACAGCCTCACCAGCCTGCAGCGGCTCAAGGTGTTCATGGAGCAGCACCGCGAGCGGATCGCCCCGCAGATCGAGGACCGCTCCGCCATCAACGCCATCGGCTCCGACATCCACGCCCTGTCCGAGCTCGCCGAAGCGCTCGACGCCAAGATCGATTTCCTGCTCGACGCGATGCTCGGCCTGATCGCGCTCGATCAGAATCAGATCATGATGGTGCTGTCCCTGACCGCGGCCATGTTCCTGCCGGCAACGCTGATCAGCTCCATCTTCGGCATGAACTTCGCCTCGATGCCGGGCCTCACCTGGCACCACGGCTTTCTGATCTGCATCGGCGTCATGCTGGTCGCCTCGCTGACCATCGGGGCGATCTTCCGCTGGCGCCGCTGGATGTAGCCCAGCCGCGGCCCGGACGCGCCGCATCTGACAACGGCGTTAATTTCCGCTTACGGCGATCGGTCGATTGCGGCGACAGGTCTTTACCTTTCCGCAACGACGGACCGGCAAAGTCCTTGCGTGCGATCAAATAGACACACGCCTTGGAGTCGTCAGTTGCGTTTGATGGAATTGCCCCCGACGCTGATGCGTCAGCCGGATCGGGCCGAACAGTTCTACGTTCCGCCGCCGGCCTCCGCCCTCCGCCCCTCTCGCCATCGCATGCGGCTCGCGCTGGCGCTGGCAATTGCCGGCCTCGCGAGCGGCCTCTTCGCCGGCCGCATCGGCGACCAGAGCGCCCTGGCCGCCATCGGCGGGGAAGCGCCCTCCTGGGCCACCGCCCTGCGCGCGCCCGATCCGGGCGTCGCCCTGTCGCCGTACATCGCGAACGGGACGGTCACCGCTGCCGTGGGTCAAGCGCTGCCGACTCAGGCCGGCCACAAGGACGACAGCCGCCTGCCGACGGACGTGCGCCTCCACCGCGCCCTCGCCTCCCCGCTCGACGGCGTCCTCGGCGAGGCCGGCGGCAGCGCCCTTCCGCGCGTCACGTTCGTGCCCGTGCGGCACGAGCCTGAGGCGCAGACCCAGGCACTCGCCGCCCGCGCCAACGCCGAGGCCGTGTCCGCCTCGACGCTGACCGCCTACGCTCCGACCGACGGTCCGGTCGAAACGCCCTTCACGCTGCTGCTGGGCGAGGACGACGGCATCGCCGCGCACCGGCAGCCAGGAATCTCCGGCGCCGGGCGCGACCATTGGTGGTCCGACCGCCCGCTGCCGGCCGGCATCGCCAGCGAGAAGTCGCTGCGCTGCCTCACCGAGGCGATCTATTTCGAGGCCCGCAGCGAGAGCGAGCTCGGACAGCGCGCCGTCGCCCAGGTGGTGATCAACCGGGTCAAGAACCCCGCCTATCCGGACGATGTCTGCGGCGTCGTCTACCAGAACCAGAGCTGGCGCAACGGCTGCCAGTTCACCTTCGCCTGCGACAAGTCGAAGGACGAGGTCACCAGTCGCGAGGCGTGGGCGACCGCCAAGCGTATCGCCAGTGAATACGCCACCGGCCAGGCGTGGCTCGACGACATCGGCGCCGCGACACACTACCACGCCAGCCACGTGACCCCCACCTGGGCCAGCCTGATGGACAAGACCCGGCAGATCGACCACCACGTCTTCTACATCACCAAAGGCGGCGGCTGGACCTGACGCGGCCGCGCCGGCGCAAACTAGTTGCCATTGCACGGATTAGGCGATATCGCTACGCGCGCTGAGCAGGAGAGGCCTCATGGCGCGTACATTTCCCGTCCCCGTCGTCCTCGCTTGCGGTTGTGCCGTCGCACTGATCGGGCTGGGGCTGCGCTCCGCTTTCGGGCTGTTTCAGACCGATCTGGTCGAGGTACGCGAATGGGGCCGGGACACGTTTTCGCTGGCCTTCGCGCTACAGAATCTCGCGTGGGGGCTCGGCCAGCCGATCGCCGGCGCGCTGGCCGACCGCTACGGCACGGGCCGCGTCATCGTCGGCGGCGCCTTCCTCTACGCGCTCGGCATCCTCGGCACGGCCCAACTGGAAAGCGCGTTGGCGCTCAACCTGATGTTCGGCGTCGTGCTGGGGCTCGGCATGTCGGCCTCCTCCTTCACCATCGTGCTGTCTGCGTTCGGGCGCGCGATCACGCCGGCGCGGCGCACGTTGGCGTTCGGGCTCGGCACGGCGGCGGGCTCGCTCGGCATGTTCGTGTTCGGCCCGCTGGGGGCGGTGCTGATCGCGCAAAGCGGCTGGTATACGGCGCTGTTGATCTTCGCCGGCATCGCCATGTCGATGCTCCTGTTCGCCTTCCCCCTGCAGGGCCGCTCAGAGGCCCCCGACGCGAAGGAACAGTCCCTGCGCGGCGCCCTCGGCGAGGCACTGCACTACCGCTCCTACGTGCTGCTGGTGATCGGCTTCTTCGTGTGCGGCTTCCACGTCGCCTTCATCATCGCCCACATGCCGGCCTACCTGCGTGACCTCGGCTTCGGCGCGCAGCTCGGCGGCATCGCGCTGGCGCTGATCGGGCTGTTCAACGTGGTCGGGTCGCTGGTCGCCGGCGCCATCGGCCAGCGCATGTCCAAGGCCTACGCGCTGTCGGCGCTCTATCTCCTGCGCGCGGTGGTGATCGCCGGCTTCGTCCTGCTGCCCGTCACGCCGGCCAGCGTCATCGTCTTTTCCGCGCTGATGGGGCTTTTGTGGCTGTCCACCGTGCCGCTCACATCCGGCCTCGTCGCCGTCATGTTTGGCCCGCGCTACATGGCGACGCTGTTCGGCGTGGTGTTCCTGTCGCACCAGATCGGCTCGTTCTTCGGCGTCTGGCTCGGCGGCATCATCTATGTGGAGACCGGCTCCTACGACATGCTGTGGTGGATCGGCGTGCTGCTCGGGGTCCTCGCCGCGCTGGTGCACCTGCCGATCCGCGACGCGCCCGGCCCGCGTCTGGCCGCCGCCGCGACGGCCGCGCGCTGACCCGCCCGCCGCACGCGGATCGGGCTTACAGGGCCAGAAGCAGGCAGGTGCAGCTGCCGTGGGCGTAGATGCGCCCCTCGCCGTCGACCATGCGCGCCTCGCTGACGGCGACGCGCCGGCCACGCGTGACGATGGTGCCGGTGGCGGTGAGCCCCGCCATTCCCGGCTGGATGGCGCGCGTCAGGTTGATTTTGATTTCCAGGGTGGCGAGGTACTCGCCGGGCGCCAGGGTGGAGTGGATGGCGTAGCCGAGGGCCGAATCGAGCACCGAAGCCGCCCAGCCGCCGTGCACGGTGCCGAAGGGGTTCAACATCGCCGCAGTGGGCGCACCTTCGATCACCGCGCGCCCCTCGTCCACCGCCACCAGGCGGAAGCCCAGGGTGGCGTCCATGGTGGGCTGCGGGAAGCGGCCGTCGACCAGCCCGCGGAGCTGGTCCAGCCCGCTCAGCTCGGCCATGGCCTGGGTTGGAATCGCAGCGCCCGCTTGCATATGTCCGGGTGTCTCCTCAAGTGGCCTCTAGGGTGCTACCCTGGAATGCGCCACATATGACAGGCAGATGATGGAACAAGCGATCGAAGCGATAGATAGCCAATTGCGCCAGGACTGTTCGGACGATCCCAAATCGCTGCCGTGCACGTGCCTGCGATTGCGCCGCATCGCGCGTCAGATCACCAGCGTCTACGACGCGGCGCTGGAGCCGCACGGCGTTTCCATCGTCACCTATGCGGTCCTGTCCGCGCTCCATCGCGAGGCACCGATGACGCTGTCGGCCCTGGCCGACAGCGTGGGCACCGATCGCACGACGCTGTCACGCACCGTGGAGCGGATGCGCATCGCCGATCTCGTCAAGGCCTGCCCGGGCGACGACCGGCGCGAGCGCCGCCTCAGCCTCACCGAGCACGGCGCCGACACCTTCCGCCTCGCCCGCAAGAGCTGGCGCGAAACGGCGATGCTGCTGGAGGAGCGCTATGGCGCCTCCCGCCTTTCATCGCTCCATGCCCTGTTGGCCGACCTCGAGGCGGTGGCGCAGGACGATCTCACCCCCTGCCGGCAGGATTGATCGCCGCCGCGCCGCAGCAAGCCGTCAGTCCCACTCCGGCGCCCACGGCACCACGCTGGCCGTGACGATCCGGTGGTTGGTGCGGCTGATCGCGTCGATGCGGGCCAGGTCCACCGAGGACAGCGTGAAGTCCATCACATCGAAATTGGCGCGGATGTTGTCCGGCTTGGTCGACATGGTGTTGATCGACACGCCCTTCTGCAGGATCCAGCGCAGCACCACCTGGGCGGCGCTCTTGCCGTATCCGGCGCCGATCTCGGCGAAGGCAGGCTCCTTGAACACCGCGCCGCGCGCCACGGAGCAGTAGCTCGCCAGCGGGATCCCGGTCTCGGCCGTCGCGGCGAGGAGTTTCGACTGGTCGAGCAGCGGGTGGAATTCCACCTGGTTGGTGGCGATGGGATCGTCGATGGTCTCGCGTGCCGTCTTCATCATCGCGGCGGTGAAGTTGGAGACGCCGATGTCCGTCGTCAGCCCGCGCGCCCGCGCCTCGGACAGGAGCTTGACCGGGGCCACCACGTTGCCGCCGATGGGCGGCCAGTGCATGAGGAGCACGTCCACCTTGTCGATGCCGAGCGCCTTAAGGCTCCCCTCGACCGAAGGCAGGAACTTGTCCGCGCCATAGTTGTCGGGGTGCACCTTGGTGGTGATCAGGAGCTCATCCCGCGGCACGCCGGAGCGCTTGAGCGCTTCGCCCACCTCCACCTCGTTGCCGTACATCTGCGCCGTGTCGAAGGCGCGGTAGCCCGCCTCGATCGCAGCGGCGACCGCATTGTGGCAGTCCTCCCCGCGCAACGGCCAGGTCCCGAAAGACCGCTGATAGGTTTTGGTGAAATAGACTGAACTCATTGCTCCCCGTCCTTTTTCGGTCGGCCGCGGCGGCAAGGTGCCGGGCCGATTTTATGCCGCATCACGGCCGGCCGCGTTATGCGCCGGCGTCGTAAGCGATGCGAAAGCCGACATTGCTGGCGGCGCTGTCTGGCGTGAGGTTCATCCGCGCCGCGATCCGGTATCGATAGCAGTAGGAGATGTGGCACAGGAACGAGCCGCCTTTCAGCGTCTTCTCGTCGTGCTGACGCGCTCCGGCATTGCGCGTCTTGGCCTGTGCGGACATAGAGCGCACGCGGAAGGGATCGGCCGTCCACTCCCACACGTTGCCGGCCATGTTGTAGAAGCCGAGCGGGCTGGGCGCGAAGCTGACGGCCGGCGCTGTGCGCTCATAGCCGTCGGCGGCGGTGTTTTCGTGCGGGAAGCGGCCCTGCCAGATGTTGCAGAAGACCGTCTCGTCGTCCGGCTCCTCGTCGCCCCAGGGGAAGCGCTTGCGCACCGCGCCGCCGCGGGCGGCATGCTCCCACTCCGCCTCGCTCGGCAGCCGGCCGCCGACCCATTGGGCGAACGCGCGCGCATCGCTCCACGACACGTGGGTGACTGGGTGATCTTCCCTGCCCTCGACGTTGGATTGCGGGCCCTCGGGGTGGGCCCAATCGGCGCCGTCCACGCGCGACCACCACGGCACCTCGGCCAGCGGCGCACGCGTCCCGGCCGGCGGCGGCCCGGTGAACACGGCCGACCACCCGAAGCGCTCCGCCTCGCTCACATACCCCGTCGCCGCGACGAAAGCGGCAAACCGCGCCACGGTGACCGTCTGCGCCTCCAGCTTGAAATCGGCCAGGCGTACCTTGCGTTCGGGTCCCTCGCCGTCGAGCGGGATCGCCACCTTGTCCGTGCCCACGAAGCTGCGCCCGCCTTTGACGGCGATGGGATTTTCGGGGCTGCCGTGCGCCTCGATCACCGGCATCGCTTCGCGCGGCGCGCCGTCGTTGCGGGCTGGCGTACAACATGACTTGGTGGGGGGCGTTGCCAGTGTTTCCTCGGACTGGTCGCTCATGGCGCTCCTTCTCGCTCCTCCTCGAGGGCCCCGCTGCGCCGGGACACGCGCCCAACGTCTACGACGCTCCGCCGTCGAGGGCCAGCACCCGATCGATGACCGGATCGCCGGGTGCTATAGTCGCGCCGGCTGGGGGATGATGTGAGCGCGATGGAGGAACAGCATTGGCCGTCATGTGTGGCGGTGGTGGGGGCGGGAGCGATGGGGTCCGTCGTCGGCGCCGCCTTTGCCGCGGCCGGCACCGCGACGGCGTTGATCGACCGCCGGGCCGACCATATCGCGGCGGTCGTCGCCGACGGGCTGCGCGTCACCGGCGTTCCCGGCGACCGCCACGTGCACCCTCGCGCGGCGCGCACGCCCGATGGAATCGGCCCCGCCGATCTCGTCGTGGTGCTGACCGACAGCGACAGCACCCGCGCCGCGGCCGACAGCGCCCGCACGCTGCTGGCACCGGACGGCGTGGTGCTCACGCTGCAGAACGGGATCGGCAACGCGGAAATCCTGGCGGCGGCGCTGCCGGAGCACGCCGTGGTGGTCGGCTCGACCTACAACAGCGCCGCGTTTCTCGCGCCGGGCCGCGTGCTGCATTCCAACGCCGGCGAAACGGTGATCGGCTCGCTCGATGGCCCGCTCCTACCCCTCCACCACCGCCTTGCCGAGCGGCTGTGCGCCATCGGCCTCGCGACCCAGGCGAAGGTCGACGTGTTGGGCCATGTGTGGCTGAAATTTGCGCTCAACTGCGCCCTCAATCCCCTGTCGGCCGCCACGGGTCTGCGGCCGGGGGAGATCTATCGCACCGCGAGCGCGCGCGCGCTGCTGGCCACCATCCTCGACGAGATTGTCGCCGTGACTGCGGCGCGGGGCATCGCGCTGCCCGTGCCCGATCTGCGGGCCTATATCCTCGACCACGCCCGCACGCGCTACAACAAGCCCTCGATGCTGCAGCATGTGGAGGCCGGGCTGCGGCCCGAGCTTGGGTCGCTCAACGACGCGCTCGTCGCCGAGGGCGAGCGGCTCGGTGTCGCGACGCCCGGCAACCGGGTGCTGGCGCTCACCGTCGCCGCCATCGCCGAGCGGCACCGCCGGCGGCTGGAGCAGCCGCAGCTCGATGAAGCGGCGCTGGAGGCGGCGGCACACGCCGAAAGCGACACCTCGGGAAGCGGCAATCACTGATTTTGCGAAACATTTGAAACGCCGAGGGCGACGCGCGACAATCGGTTGAAACATTCCCGCGCGATTGGAATACGGCACGCGCATCCGTCGCCGACCGCGACGAGGAGAAATGGCGATGCCTCTGGCGGCAGCCCTTGCGATGTTCCGCTGGCCCGGCCGGCACCGAAGTTGATCCGATGGACGTGGAGCGGGCCCACATTCTGATCTGCGACGACGAGCGCGACGTGCGCGAGATGCTGGACGAATATCTGTCCCGCCGGGGGTTCGCCGTGTCGCTCGCATCCGACGCGAAAGCCATGCGGGCCCAACTCGAGCGCCAGCCTGTGGACATCGTGGTGCTCGACATCACCATGCCGGGCGAGGACGGGCTCACCGCGCTGCGGGCGTTGCGGGCCACCAGCAACGTGCCGGTGCTGATGCTGACGGCGACGGCCGAAGTGGTCGACCGCATCGTCGGGCTCGAGATGGGCGCGGACGATTATCTCGGCAAGCCGGTCGACCTCAGGGAGCTGGAGGCGCGGCTGAAGACCGTGCTGCGGCGGCGCGAGCGCGAGGCGCCCGCCCCGCGAAGCCGCGGCCAGGTCGCCTTCGGCCCGTGCACGCTCGACCTCGATGCGGCGACGCTGACCGATGGCGATGGCGGGGCGATCCCGATCAGCGCGATGGAGTTCGCCTTGTTGAAGGTGTTCGCGGAAAATCGCGGGCGCGTGCTCAATCGCGACCAGTTGCTCGAGCGGGCGCACGACCGCAACTGGGACCCCTTCGACCGGTCGATCGATATCCGCATCTCGCGCATTCGCCGCAAGATCGAGCCCAATCCATCGAAGCCCGAAGTGATCCGCACCGTGCGGGGCGTCGGCTATATCTTCGGCGAGCGCGCCCGCAAGGGCTAACGGCGGCGCGCGCCGACCCGCGCGCGCGCTCCGAGCAGAGATCGGTGGCCAGCCGCGGACCGGGGGCGGTCAAGAGCCCGATTCGGCCTCGTCGATCGGCATGTAGAGATCGCCCCCATCGCGATATCGGGCGGCCATGGCGGCGAGCCCCTCCTTCTGCGCCTCGGCGCGGATATCGTGCGAGATCCGCATCGAGCAGAATTTCGGCCCGCACATGGAGCAGAAATGGGCCACCTTGTGCGCCTCCTTGGGCAGCGTTTCGTCGTGGAAGGCCCGCGCCGTTTCCGGGTCGAGCGACAGGTTGAACTGGTCCTCCCAGCGAAACTCGAAACGCGCGCGGCTGAGCGCGTCGTCACGCACCCGCGCGGCCGGATGGCCCTTGGCGAGGTCGGCGGCATGGGCGGCGATCTTGTAGGTGATCACGCCGGTCTTCACGTCCTGCCGGTCGGGCAGGCCGAGGTGCTCCTTGGGCGTCACGTAGCAGAGCATCGCCGTGCCGAACCAGCCGATCATCGCCGCGCCGATGCCGGAGGTGATGTGGTCGTAGCCGGGCGCGATGTCGGTGGTCAGCGGGCCGAGCGTGTAGAACGGCGCCTCCCCGCACACGGCAAGCTGTTTGTCCATGTTCTCCTTGATCTTGTGCATCGGCACGTGGCCGGGGCCCTCGATCATCACCTGGCAGTCCTTGGCCCAGGCGATCTCGGTCAATTCGCCCAGCGTCTCCAGCTCGGCGAACTGGGCCGCGTCGTTGGCATCCGCGAGCGAGCCCGGCCGCAGACCGTCCCCGAGCGAGAACGAGACGTCGTAGGCGCGGCAGATGTCGCAGATCTCCTCGAAGCGCTCGTAGAGGAAGCTCTCGCGGTGGTGATGCAGGCACCACTTGGCCATGATCGATCCGCCGCGCGAGACGATCCCGGTGACGCGGTCGACCGTCAGCGGGATGTGGCGCAGGCGCACGCCGGCGTGGATGGTGAAGTAGTCCACCCCCTGCTCGGCCTGCTCGATCAGCGTGTCGCGGAACACCTCGAACGTCAGCGCCTCGGCGATGCCGCCCACCTTTTCCAGCGCCTGGTAGAGCGGCACGGTGCCGATGGGCACGGGCGAATTGCGGATGATCCACTCGCGGATATCGTGGATGTTGCGCCCTGTGGACAGGTCCATGACCGTGTCGGCGCCCCAGCGCGTCGCCCAGATCATCTTGTCCACCTCCTCGGCCATGGAGGAGGTGACGGCGGAGTTGCCGATATTGGCGTTGATCTTCACCAGGAAGTTGCGGCCGATGATCATCGGCTCGGCCTCCGGGTGGTTGATGTTGGCCGGGATGATAGCCCTCCCGCGCGCCACCTCCTCGCGCACGAATTGCGGCGTCACGTAATCGGGGATGGCGGCACCGAAGCTCTCGCCCTCGCGCGCGGCGGCCTCCCTGAGCCTCTCGCGGCCGAGATTTTCGCGGATGGCGACGAACTCCATTTCCGGCGTGACGATGCCGGCGCGGGCATAGGCGAGCTGCGTGACCGCGCCACCGAACTTGGCACGGCGCGGCGGGCGGACGGGCGCGAACGCGGGCACCGGCCGCTGGCCGGAGGCGAAGCCGTTGTCCTCCGGCCGCACCAAGCGGCCCTGATAGGTCTCGGTGTCGTCGCGCGCCTCGATCCAGCGCGCGCGCAGCGCCGGCAGGCCGCGCTCGATATCGACCGTGTGCGCCGGATCGGTATAGGGGCCGGATGCGTCGTACACCGTCACCGGCGGCTCGCCGGCGGTCGGATGGACGGCGATCTCGCGCATCGGCACGCGAATGTGCGGATGGATTTCGCCGGACTTGTACACCTTGCGGGATGCGGGGAGCGGGCCCTGGGTGACGGTCGGTAGGTCGGGATTGTTTGCGGCGGACATGATGAGGCTCCAAACGTCGCGTTGGAGACCCAGTTCGAAGCCGGAAAGATGAGGCGCCACCGGCGTCCGGAACGCGCATTTCCCGGTGCGCGATGGCACCGATAGCGTCCGAGCCGCGTTGGCAGCGCTTGCACCGTCCCTACGCCAGTGTGAACTGGATCAGGTTCGAAGGGTCACTGCGCCGCCCGAAAGCCAGCAGTATCTCAGCCCCTTGCCGGGACCCCCCTTGGTGAGGGGGCGATGATCCGTCCGCTGGGTGGGGTTGTCAACCGGCCGGCGACCTCGCAAACCCCTCGCTGCAAGGCGCGTATTGCCCGGCCTCCGAGACGTTGCCCCCGCCCCCTTCGAGCGTCCGCCCGGCTGTGCTATCGACGCCCCAGCCGCGGCCCGCCGGCCGCCCGAGGAGACATCGATGACCAAAGCCACCCCGGCAAATTATTCGCCCCTCCTGGGCGCGACCGATTCCTGGCAATGGCCGCTGGCCACCAAATGCGTCGCCGTCGCTCTGGGCACGCTGGTTCTGGCGCTCGCGTCCTATGTCGAAGTGCCCATGGTGCCGGTGCCGATCACGCTGCAGACCCTCGCGGTGCCGCTGGTCGGCGCGCTCTATGGCTGGCGCCTCGGCGGCATCACCATCGTGGCCTGGCTGGTTGAGGGGGCGATGGGGCTGCCGGTTCTGGCCGGTGGCGCGGCCGGCGCGCACCATTTCGTCGGGCCGACGGCCGGCTACCTGTTCGCCTTCCCCGTTTCCGGCATGCTGATGGGCTGGCTTGCCGAGCGCGGCTGGAACGGCCGCAATGTGGTCCTGGCGTTCGCCGCCATGCTGTTGAGCAACGCCGTGTGCCTGGGGCTGGGCGCGGCGTGGCTCGCCGTCATGATCGGCATCGAGCCGGCGGTGGCGCACGGCGTTCTGCCGTTCCTGCTCGGCGCGGTGCTGAAGTCGGCGCTGGGGGCGGCACTCCTCAAGGCGCTGACCCGGGGCGACGCCCGGCGGATCTGATGACCGTCAGGATCCGCCCTCATCACCTCCTGTGCGTGCTGACCTATGTCGGCAAGGGCTATAGCCCCGCGTTCACGGCGAGTTTCGACGCGATCGCGGCGCGGCTCGCAGGCGGCGAGCCGGCGGTGATCGTGAGCGGACCGGACGACATCTGCGCGCCGCTGCTGGGCGCGGACGATGCGCATTGTCATCGCGCCAGCGTACTCGAGCGCGATCGCCACGCCGCACGGGATGTCGGAGCGCTTCTCGCCTGCGCCGTCGGCGAGGGCACCCGCCTGGTGTTCGACGCCGGCCTGCTGGCGCGACTGCGCGCGGCGTTCGCGGGGAGCGCGATCCGCCGCGCCTGCGCGGGTTGCGAGTGGCGGAACCTGTGCACCGACATCGCGGCCGGCGGCTATCGCGGCGCGCGGCTCGCGGGCGAATGAGCGGCGCCGCTGGGCCGGTGGCGGCGACCATCGCGGTGGTCGCGCGGGAGGAAGCGGTGCTCCTCGTGCGCCGCGCCAACCCGCCCGACCAGGGACGCTGGGGGTTTCCCGGCGGCAAGATCGAACGGGGCGAGACCCTTGCGCAGGCCGCGCAGCGCGAACTCTTCGAGGAGACGGGCGTGCGTGCGCAAGCGAGCGGGGTGCTGACCGCGCTCGATGCATTCGGGCGCGACGACGACGGCACGTTGCGCCAGCATTACGTGCTGATCGCGGTGCTGTGCCGATGGATCGGCGGCGAACCGGTGGCCGCCGACGATGCCCTCGACGCCGCCTGGTTCGAGGTCGCGGACCTTTCCGACGACGACCCCGCCTTCAGCCGCGACGTCGCCCGCGTGGCACGCCAGGCAATCGCGGCGGGTGCCCGCGAATAGAGCGTGCCGTATCGGCCTGTCGCCACGGCGGCTCCGTTCCGCAGACCCGCACCCGAGCGCACCGAGGTAAGGCCGCGCGTTGGCCAGGCGGCGGCCTGCCCCATGGAGGCGACCTCGTCGGCGCGGCACGGCGGCGATCTCCGCCGCTGGTTTGGCGGAATACCGGCCAGTCTGAATTCCGTTTTGAAATGCTTGAGAGCCGCGGGCACTCGCTGTAGCCTTGCGCCCGACGCTGCAAAAAAATCGCGGCAACAGGCGTCATGCCGGCTCTCCGGCTTCACGGAACACAGTGCGCAAGGGAGGCGGACTGCGCCAAGAGACTGTCCGGACAGAGAACTTGTGTGATACCGCCGCGTCATCTCCATCTCCCGTGCAAGAACAACAGTGACAGGCGCGCGAACGAGCGCGCTCCAAGGAGGAAACGAAGTGAGCTATTCGTCCGATAAGACTGCAGCCTCGCTGCTGCGCAAGTTAAGCCTCGGCGCTCTGCTCGCCGCCGGGGTCGCCTCGTTCGCCGCCCTGACCGCCGCCGCGCCGGCTTCGGCCCAGGACACCAAGAAGCTCGCCTTCGTCGTGAACGTGCCCGCGGATTTCTGGAAGTTCGCCCGCGTCGGCACCGAGAAGGCCGATGCCGAGCTGCCCGGCTACGAGGTCGAGTTCTATATCCCCGGCGAAATGTCGGCCGCCGCGCAGAAGAAGATCCTCGAGGATCTGCTCGCCAAGGGCATCGACGGCGTCGCCATCAGCCCGGTGAACCCGGACGATTCCACCGCGATCCTGAACGAAGTCGCCTCCAAGGCCGTGCTCTTCACCCATGACGCGGACGCGCCCAACTCCGACCGCGTGATGTACATCGGCACCGACAACGTCGCCGCCGGCCGCCAGGCGGGCGAGCTGATGAAGAAGGCCCTGCCCGACGGTGGCACGGCGATGCTGTTCGTCGGCACGATGGACGCCGCCAACGCCCGCGAGCGCAGCCAGGGCATCAAGGAGGCCATCGAAGGGTCGGGCATCGAGATCATCGACATCCGCACCGACGGCGGCGACCAGACGAAGGCCAAGGCCAACGCCGAGGACACGCTGTCCAAGTACCCGGACATCGACCTGCTGGTCGGTCTGTGGGCCTACAACACGCCGCAGATCTACAACGCGGTGAAGGCGGCCGGCAAACAGGGCCAGGTCAAGATCGTCGGCTTCGACGAGGACCAGCAGACGCTGCGCGGCATCGTCGCCGGCGACATCCTCGGCACGGTCGTGCAGCAGCCCTACGAGTTCGGCTATCAGTCGATCATCAAGATGGCCAAGTACATCGATGGCGACAAGTCCGTGGTGCCGGCCAACGAGCTGGACATCGTCCCGACCCAGATCATCGATTCTTCCAACGTGGAAGAATTCATCGAAACGGTGAAGGCCACGCTCGGCAACTGATCCAGCCCTTCTCCGCGACCATGACGTGAAGCTCCCGCCGGGACCCGCGCGGTTCCGGCGGGCTTCTGAGAGACCTGGAAATGCCCGAACCCCTCCTCGAATTGCGCTCGGTGACCAAGACCTATCCTGGCGTCACCGCGCTTGACGACGTCAGTATTTCACTCGCCAAGGGTGAGGTGCTGGGCCTGATCGGCGAGAACGGCGCCGGCAAATCCACGCTGATGAAGGTTTTGGGGGGCATCGTCGCCCCCACCGCCGGCACCATCGTGCTCGACGGCGTGGCGCACGACCACCTCACCGTGCCGGCCGCCACCGCCGCCGGTATCGCCTTCGTCCACCAGGAATTGAACCTCTTCGACAATCTCAGCGTCGCCGCCAACGTCTATATCGGCCGCGAGCCGCGCTTTGGCGGCCCCTTGCGGCTGATCGACACCCGCGCGCTCAATGCGAAGGTCGCCCCCCTCCTCAAGCGGCTTGGGCTCGACATCAGCCCGTCGGCCTCGCTCGCCGGCCTTTCGCTCGCCCAGTGCCAACTCGTCGAGATCGCCAAGGCGCTGTCGCTCGATGCGCGCGTCATCATCATGGACGAGCCGACCTCCAGCCTCACGCTGAAGGAGACCGACCGGCTGCTCGAGGTGATCGACGACCTGCGCGCCGCCGGCGTCAGCATCATCTACATTTCCCACCGGCTGGACGAGGTGAAGAGCTGCGCCGACCGCGTGGTCGCCCTGCGCGATGGCCGCCGCGTCGGCGAACTCACCGGCGACGCGATCACCCACGACGCGATGATCCGCCTGATGATCGGCCGCGACCTGAAAGCCGTCTACCTTCCGCCCAAGGCGCCGCCGCAGGAAAGCGGCGTGGTGATCGACCGTCTCGTCACCCGCTCCCGGCCGGACAAGGAGGTTTCCTTCGCCTTCCGCCGCGGCGAGATCGTAGGGCTCGCGGGGCTGATCGGCTCGGGCCGCACCGAGGTCGCCCACGCGATCTTCGGCATCGAGCCGCCGCTGTCGGGCCAGGTGCTGCTCGACGGCGAGCCGGTGATGGCTCGTGTCGCGCGCGACGCCATCGACAAAGGCATCTATCTCGCGCCCGAGGACCGCAAGCGCGCCGGCCTCCTCCTCGATTTGCCCATCGACCAGAACATCACGCTGGCGGACCTCGCGAACTATGCCCGGTACGGCCTGCCGGACCGCGCCGCCGAGGCGCGCGCCGCCAGCCAGCAATGCACTGCGCTGTCGATCAAGACGCCCTCCACCGCCACCCACGCGGTCAACCTGTCGGGCGGCAACCAGCAGAAGGTGGTGCTCGGCAAGTGGCTCTCCATGCGCCCGAACGCCGTCATCTTCGACGAGCCGACCCGCGGCATCGACGTGGGCGCCAAGAGCGAAATCTACGCCATCATGCGCGCGCTCGCCGATGCCGGCGTCGCCATCTTAATGATCTCCAGCGACATGGAGGAGGTGATCGGCGTCAGCGACCGTATCGCGGTCATGCACGAGGGCCGCATCAGCGGCTTGCTCGAACGGCCCGACTTCACCGAACACAATGTCATGCTGCTTGCCGTCGGCGGTACGATCGAGAAAAGAGCTAGCGAGAATGCTTAGAAAAGAGCTGGGCCTGTTCGTCCTCATTCTGGTCACAGGCACCGTCACCGCCCTCATCAACCCGCAGTTCATCTCCACCATCAACCTCATCAACCTCGCCAACCAGATCGGCCTGTTCG